>JAOBWJ010000147.1 GCA_025463335.1 Acidimicrobiales bacterium | reverse complement strand
ATCCGGTGGAAGGCCCGGCGGGCGGCGGTGCGGGTGAGCACCGCGACCTCGAGGTCGTCGGCCACCAGCGTGCGGTCGGGGCCCGACAGGGCGGACGTGGCCGCCTGCACGGCCGTGGCCAGGTCGGCCGAGGCGTCCCTCACCGCTCCCAGGCGCTCGGCGATGGCCTCGGCCTCGCCCCCGAGCACGCTGAAGCGCTTCTCGTCGACGACCGACCCGTCGTAGAGGATGTGGAACAGCTGGTCGTTGTCGGGACCGGCGCCGACCTCGGCCACCAGGATCTCGACCTCCATGGGCTTCATCTCATGGGTGAAGATGTTGCCGAGCATGCCGGCGTACTGGTTGGCCAGGCTGCGGGCGTCGACGTCCTCGCGGCTGTAGCTGTAGCCCTTGAGGTCGGCGGCCCGGACGCCGGCGATGCGCAGCGAGTCGAACTCGTTGTACTTGCCGACGCCGGCGAAGGCGATGCGGTCGTAGATCTCGCTCACCTTGCGCAGCGTGTTCGAGGAGTTCTCGGCGCAGATGAGGATGCCTTCCGCGTAGGACAGGGCGGTGAGGCTGCGGCCCCGGGCGATGCCCTTGCGGGCGTAGTCGGCCCGGTCCTTCATCACCTGTTCGGGCGCCACGTAGAACGGCATGGTCATGAGTCAGTCCCCATGGTCGGGGCCGGGCCGGCGGGGGCGGTGACGCCCTCGGTCGTGGCCAGCCGATCGAGCAGGCCGCGGAAGCGCTCGGCGATCTCGGACTCCTCGACGTGCTCGAAGCCATGCCCGGTGATGGTGGCCATGGTCGGGTAGATGCCGCGGACCAGGTCGGGGCCGCCGGTCGCGGAGTCCTCGTCGGCCGCCTGGAACAGTGCCTGGATGGCCAGGTCGAGGGTCTCCTCGCGGTGCAACCCCTGGCGGTAGCCGATCTTGACCACCGTGCCGGCATGGAGGCTGCCCGAGCCGGTGGCGGCGAAGTCGGCCTCCTCGTAACGGCCGCCGGTGACGTCGTACTGGAAGAGCCGACCGGCGTGACGGCGAAGGTCGTAGCCGGCGAAGAGCGGCACCACGGCCAGGCCCTGCATGGCGGCGGGCAGGTGGCTCCGGACCATCTGGCTGAGCTGGTTGGCCTTGCCCTCGAGGCTGAGCTCGGTGCCCTCAACCTTCTCGTAGTGCTCGAGCTGGAGCTGGAACAGCTTGACCATCTCCATGGCCGGCCCGGCGGCACCGGCGATCGCCACGCCGCTGTGGCGGTCGGCGGGATACACCTTCTCCATCGTGCGGTGGCTGATCAGGTTGCCGGAGGTGGCCCGCCTGTCGCCGGCCATGACCACACCGTCGGCGTAGCGGATGGCGAGGACGGTGGTCCCGTGGGTCACGCCCTCAAGCTTCTCGGTCGGGGCGACGGACGCCAACCCGGTCCGTTGGAGCAGGGCGGCGAAGCTCGGCCCGGGATCGTTGTCCGGGGGGAAGAAAGGGAACGCCATATGCCCGCGGAGGCTATCGGGTCACGTCGTCTACACCTTCAGGCGGTTTCGTAGATGTCGACGCTTTCGATGTCGCCGATAGCCACGGCGACGGGGTCATGGTCGAGCAGGTAGCCGAGCAGGGCATCGATTCGGACCTCGTCCTCTGCCAGGTGGCCAAGGGCGGCGTTGTCCGAGAAACAGAGGAGCCCACGCACCGCGCCAGTGGCATGGTCGTGGTCCACGTGGAGGGACCGGCCAGGCTTCGGCTTCTTCCGGCAGACGGCACATCCGCCGCCCTGGGCGGCGAGCAGCTCCGCATAGCGCTCCTGGGTGATGCCGAACTTCCGCCGAAGGTGGCCGTCACGATTACGAGCCTTGACGTCCGGCCGCTCGCGGCGGCCCCGCTGGTTCGCAAGGTGCCGGTCGCGGTTCTCCTCCTGCCAGCGCTTGGCTCGCGCGATTGCAGGTGCCGGGTCGGCCTTGTACCTCGCCGCTTTTGCTGCGAGGTTGCACGCCTTGCAGTCGTTGCGGTGTCCGTCTTTCATCTCGGCCATGCGGTAGAAGTCGGAGAAAGGCTTGAGCTTCCCGCAGACCTTGCAGCGCTTCTCCATACCCCCATCATGATGCGGGGGTGTGACAGTGAATGCGCTGGTCAGAAGGGTTGTACGAAAGTTCTACTCGCCGCCCTTTTGGACGTATGACCGAACAAAATCCTCTGCGTTCTCCTCGAGCACCTCGTCGATTTCGTCCAAGAGGTCGTCGAGTTCGGCCTTGATCTTCTCGCCCTTCTCGGAGACGCCAGGCGTCTCTTCGACGACCGTCTCTTCCTTGGCCGGTGCCGGCTTCCGCTTCTGCTCCCGCTCTGCCATGGTTCCTCTCCCGCCCTCTCAGGCGCCCAGCCGCTCGATGAGCTCGGCTGGGGTGCTGCAACTGTTGACTAGGTCTTCCAGCAAGGCTGCCGTGCCCCGCAACGGTTCCATCATGGGCACCCTCCGCAACGGATCGCCACCGACATCGAATACGAGCGAATCCCAGTTTGCGGCCACAACGGCCGAAGCCCACCGCTGGAGGCAGGTGCCGCGGAACCACGCTCGGGTCGTCCGCGGCGGGTTGGTCATGGCCGAGGCGACTTCTTCGTCCCCCACCAGACGCTCGAGCCCCACCCGCGACGCCAGCGACCGCTCGGGCCGGATGTCGTGGTACTGGAGGTCCAGGGCCTTCAGCTTGGCGTCGTCCCAGGCCAGGTCGTGCCGGTCGCGGTAGCCCTCGATGAGCTGCCGCTTGGCCACCCAATCGAGTTGGTCGGCAAGGGATGTCGGATCGGTCTCGAGCCCGTTGAGCACGTGCTCCCAGCGCCGAAGGATGTCGGCCCCGACCTCCTCACCGACCGCGGCCAGGCCCCGGGACTCGGCGTACTTCTTGGCCAGGTCGAGGTAGTGCCACTGCAGCTCGAGGGCGGTGATCTTGGCGCCGGTGGCCAGCTCGATGGGCCGGCGAAGGGTCAGGTCGTAGGAAACCTGGCGCAGGGCCGACACCGGCGCGGTCAGGGTCATGTCCCGCCCCAGCTCCTCGTCCTCGATCATGGCCAGCACGATCGCCGTCGTGCCGACCTTCAGGAAGGTCGAGACCTCGGACAGGTTGGCGTCGCCGATGATCACGTGGAGCCGCCGGTACTTCTGGGCGTCACAGTGGGGCTCGTCGCGCGTGTTGACGATCGGTCGCTTGAGCGTCGTCTCGAGCCCGACCTCCTCCTCGAAGAAGTCGGCCCGCTGCGAGATCTGGAAGGGCACCTCCCGCCACGACACACCCGGCGCCTCGCAGCCGACCTTGCCGGCCCCGACCACGATCTGGCGGGAGACGAAGAACGGCGTGATGCCCTGGACCACCCGGGAGAACGGCACGGCGCGATCCATGAGGTAGTTCTCATGGCAGCCGTAGGAGTTGCCCTTGCCGTCGCTGTTGTTCTTGTGGACGACGATCTCCTGGCCCGGCGGCAGGATCGACTTGGCCGCGTCCATGGAGGCCACGAGGATCCGCTCAGCGGCCCGGTCCCAGACCACGACCTCCCGAGCATCGAGGCACTCGGGCGTCGAGATCTCGGGGTGGGCGTGGTCCACGTAGTACCGAGCGCCGTTGGTGAGCACAGCGTTGACGAGGTGGGTCTCGACCTCCGGCGGCGAGGAGCCCTCGAGGCTGAAGCCCCGGGCGTCGGTGCCCGGCGACTCGTCCTCGAAGTCCCATTCGACCTTGCGGGCCAGTGACGCGACATAGGCGTTGATCAGGACCGACGAAGCCGCGATGGGGTTCGATTCGCCCGCGCCGCGCAGCGTGATGCCGTACTCGGTCTCGATGCCGCAGACCTTCCGGATGGCCACGACGCGACCCTACCGACCCACCCGGGAACTGATGCGCCAGCGAGCTCGAGGTCGAGCTAGAGGTACTGCCCCGTCGTGACCCGCTCGATGGCCCGGCCGCCCTCGGCCGAGTCGTCGTCGCCCTTGGAGATGAGCGTGCGGATGTAGACGATCCGCTCGCCCTTCTTGCCGGAGATCTTGGCCCAGTCGTCGGGGTTGGTCGTGTTGGGCAGGTCCTCGTGCTCCTTGAACTCCTGACGGATGGAGTCCAGGAGGTCGTCGGTGCGGATGCCCCGGTCGCCGCCGGCGATGGCCCGCTTGATGGCCAGCTTCTTGCCCCGGCGGACGATGTTCTCGATCATGGCGCCGGAGGAGAAGTCCTTGAAGAACATGACCTCCTTGTCGCCGTTCTGGTACGTGACCTCGAGGAACCGGTTGGCGTCGTCGGTCCGGTACATCATCTCGACCGTCTGCTCGAGCATGGCCTGGATGGCCTTCTCCCGATCGCCACCGCCGAGCGACTCGATCTCGGCCGGGTCCAGGGGCAGTTCGGTGGTGAAGTAGCGGCTGAAGATCTGGAAGGCGGCCTCCGCGTTGGGCCGCTCGATCTTGATCTTCACGTCGAGCCGGCCGGCCCGGAGGCTGGCCGGGTCGATCAGGTCCTCGCGGTTCGAGGCACCGATCACGATCACGTTCTTGAGCGTCTCCA
>JAOBWJ010000140.1 GCA_025463335.1 Acidimicrobiales bacterium | reverse complement strand
ATCGCGAGGCGGTCGAGGCCATCCGCTCGGCCGCCGAGTCCGCCACCGGCGTGCTCGTGCTCACCGGCGCCGGTGGCCACTTCTGCGCCGGCGCCGACCTCACCACGCTGGAGGACGCCGCCTTCGCCGCGCTGGTGCGCGAGACGTGCGCGGCGCTTGGTCGGCCCGAGCTCGTCACTCTGGCCGCCATCGATGGTGCGGCTCTGGGCGCCGGCACGCAGTTCGCGGTGGCGTGCGACCTCCGGGTGGCCGCGCCCGGCGCCAAGTTCGGCATCCCGGCCGGCAAGCTGGGTGTCGCCCTCGACGCCTCGACGGTCGCCCGAGTGGCCGCCCTTGCCGGCGGCGGCCCGGCCCGGGCCATGCTCCTGGGCGGCGACGTGCTCGACGGCGAGGCCGCCCACCGGGTCGGACTCGTCCAGCGGCTGGGGTCGCTCGACGATGCCCTGGCATGGGCCGCCGAGATCGCCGCCCTCGCCCCGCTCACCCTCGCCGCTCACAAGGTCGCGCTCGAAGGCGGCGACTCCTCGGCCGCCTATGACCGAGCGTGGGCCAGCGCCGACCTCCGTGAGGGACTCGCCGCCTTCCACCAGAAGCGACCCCCCACCTTCCGCGGCGCCTGACGAACCCGCGACGGATCGGCTCAGATGTTGGCGGGGAGCAGGCGCGAGATGTTCTCGAAGAAGACGAACAGCACGACGAGGAAGGCGGCGCCGCCGAGCAGGTAGGCGGGGAGCTTGCGCCAGCGGCGGGCGGCCAGCCACGTGAGCAGCCCGACGAACGCGGCGAGGAAGCCCCAGAACGCCGTGGGGGCGGCGGCCGACCGGTCGCCGGACAGGCTGGGCGTCTCGAACGCCACTGTCGCCGCCTGGCCGGGGGGTGTCGTGGTCGGCGGCGGGGCCGGGGCCGGCTCGCCCTTCAGCACCGCGGTCACCACCAGGCGCTGGCGGGCGCTGAACCGTGGGTTGCACGTGGTCAGGGTCAGCCGGGCGCCCTCGCCCTGGTCGAGCACCTCGGTCTGGCCCGGTTCGACGATCCTCGAGCCGTCGACCTCGTAGCGGAACCGGCCCTGGCGGGTCGTCACGAGGATGTCGTCGCCCACCTCCAGCTGGTCGAGCCGGTAGAACGGCGCGCCGTAGGTGGTGCGGTGAGCGGCGATGGCGGCGTTGCCGGGCTGCCCGGGCATCGGCGTGGTGGGGTAGTGGCCCGGGCCCTTCTTGAGGTCGGGCACACCGACGCCCTCGATGACGGCCTTGTCGACGCCGATCGCCGGGATGCGGAGCACGGCCACCGCCTCACCCACCGGCGGGGGCGCTGGCGCCTCGGTCGTGGTCGTCGATGCCGGTGACGATGACGGCAGCACCAGCGCCGTGGTCGTGTTCGTCAGCGACCGGTCGAACGCCCGACGCAGCGCCTGCTGCGAGCGGGCCTCGGCCAGGTTGGTGCCCCACAGCTGGTAGGCCACGAACAGCAACAGCAGGACGCCGACCCCCACGAGGACGCGCCCGACCCACCCCACAGCACGACGTGGCGACACGTGACGCTTCGTACCCCTGAGGCGTCTTGGAGGACGCATCCGGCCACCGGTACCGTTTGGTTGATCCCATGGACCCTGTCGTCCACCTTCGTGCCGCGGTCTGCGTCCTGGGCCGGTTCCCCGCCCTCGCCGGCATCGATCTCGACGTCGAAGCCGGCGAGGTCGTGCTCCTCCGGGGACCCAACGGGGCCGGCAAGACCACCCTGCTCCGGGCCGTGGCCGGTCTGGTGCCGGTCGTCCGGGGCGAGGCCGTGGTCCTGGGCCATGACCTCCGACGAGACCGCCGCAAGGTCCGCCGTCACGTCGCCCTGCTGGGCCACACCACCGGGCTCTACGACGACCTGACCGTGGACGAGAACGTCCGCTTCTGGGCCCGAGCCGCCCGCACCACCTCCGACCCGGTCGAGGCCCAGGACCGCGCCGGTGTGCAGGCCCGCATCCGCGGCGTTGCCGTTGGCCGGTTGTCGGCCGGCCAGCGCCGGCGGGCGTCGCTCGCCGTCTTGCTCGTGCGCGATGCTCGGCTCTGGCTGCTCGACGAGCCCCACGCCGGCCTCGACGCCCCCGGGCGCGACCTGCTCGACGACCTCGTCCGTTCGGCGGCGGCCCAGGGAACGACCGTGCTCCTGGCCAGCCACGAGCTCGAACGAGCCACGCCGCTCGTCGACCGCGAGGTCGTGGTGGTCGGCGGTCATGCCGAAGCGGAGGCGACCGTCGATGTGGCGTGACGCCCTGCTGGTAGCCGGCAAGGACCTGCGAATCGAGCGACGCTCGCGGGTAGCGCTGAACCAAGTGGCCCCCTTCGCCGTTCTCATCCTCGTGCTGTTCGCCTTCGCCCTCGACCCCGACCGGGGGGATGTGCTGGTGCAGGCGGCCTCGGGCCTGTTCTGGGTGGCGGTCCTCCTGTCGTCGCTGCTGGCGGTGCAGCGGTCCGCCGCGCTGGAGGCGGCCGACGGCGTGGCCGACGCCCAGCGCCTCTCCGGTCTCGACCCGGCCGGCATCTTCCTGGGCAAGGCGGCCGCCGTCGCCGTGCAGCTCGCCGTGCTCGAGGTCATCCTCGGGGTCGGCGTGGTGCTGCTCTACAACGTGCACCTCAGCGGCATCGGAACGCTCGTCATCACCGCCGTGGCCGCGACCATCGGCTTGGCCGCCGCCGGTACTCTGTACGGGGTCCTCGCCGCCGGGTTGCGGGTGAGGGAGACGCTGCTCCCGCTCCTGCTCCTGCCGGTTGTGGCCCCGGTGTTGATCGCTGCCACCCGCGCCTCGGAGAGCGCCCTCACGGGCCTCGCCAGTGCGGTGGCGCCGGCCGACTGGCTACGCCTGTTGGCCGTCTTCGCCGTGATCTATGTCGCGTTCGGCGTGGCCGCCTACGGCAGCCTGATGGAGGAATCGTGAAGCGAGGGACCGGCAGTGCGCTGACGATGAGCCTCGGTGCGGCCGCCCTGGTGTCCTTCGTGGCGACCTATGCCTACGGGCTCGGCCTGCCCAAGACCGTCGAGCAGGAGGACTACTCCAAGCTCATCGCCATCCACCCCGGTGTCGCCTGGGCCTCGTACGTGGGGTTCGGCGTGATGGCCGTCGCCAGCGTGTTGTGGCTGTGGCCTCGCACCCGCTCCCTCACCTGGGACCTGCTGGCCGGCGCCTCGGCCGAGGTCGCGGTGCTGTTCACCACCCTCACCCTGATCACCGGCTCGATCTGGGGCCGGCCGACGTGGGGCGTGTGGTGGGTCTGGGATGCCCGGCTCACCCTGTCCGCCCTCATGCTCACCCTGCTGCTCGGCTACCTCGCCATGCGGCGGGTGCCGTCCGACGTCGACGTGCGGGCGCGCCGCTCGGCCGTGGCCGCGCTGCTGGCCGTGCTCGTCGTGCCGGTGAACCACTTCGCCGTCGAGTGGTGGCGCACGTTGCACCAGGGCCGGTCGCTGTCACAGGTCACGCCCAACAACTCGCTCGACGGCCAGTTCATCTTCGCCATGGTCCTCGGCTTCCTGTCCATGACGCTCGTGTGTGCCTGGCTCACCATCCACCGCCTGCGGGTCGCGCAGTTGGAGGAGGACGTGGTGGGCGACGACCTCGATGCCGCCTTGGCCGCCCG
>JAOBWJ010000139.1 GCA_025463335.1 Acidimicrobiales bacterium | reverse complement strand
CATGGTTCGCTCGCTGCGCTCGCTCACGATCAGCGGGCCCGCTCGTTGATCATGTCGCCGAGGTCGACGCCGTCCTCGTGCACGTCGACCGCCTCGTCCCGGCGGGTCGGCAGGTTCTTGCCCACGTAGTCGGGGCGGATCGGCAGCTCCCGGTGACCGCGGTCGACCATCACCGCCAGCTGGACCGTCCGGGGCCGGCCGAAGTCGGTGAGGGCGTCGAGGGCGGCCCGGATCGTGCGTCCGGTGAAGAGCACGTCGTCGACCAGGACCACATGTGTGCCGCTGAGCTCGGCCGGGATGTCGGTCACTGCTTCGGGCATGACCGGCCGCAGGCCGATGTCGTCGCGGTAGAAGGCAACGTCGAGCGTCCCCACCGGGACGGTGACCCCCTCGATCGACGAGAGCGCTTCGGCCAGGGCTCGGCTCAGCGGCACGCCGCCGGTCTGCAGCCCCACCAGGACCACGTCCTCGAGGCCGGCGTTGCGCTCGATGATCTCGTGGGCGATGCGGGTGACGGCCCGGCGGACCGCATCGGCGTCCATGACCCGCTTCCGGGCAACAAAAACGCCCCCGTAGGGGGGCGTGATCCTGCGTTCGCGTTCAGCCACCGACTGCCTCCTGGCCGTACGAGCCTCACGGGACTCGCTTCACGGTCAGGAGGGCACGGTACCAGCCCTCGCACCCGAGTCGGCGATCATCTCGAACCACACCGCCTTGCCGCACCGGTACACATGGGCACCCCAGCGCAGGTTCAGGTCCTCGAGCACGGCCCGGGCCAGTCCGGTGAGGGCCGTCGACTGGGGCCGGCTGTCGGCGACCGTGACGATCACCGAGCCGGGCGCCGCCTCGATGGTCAGCACGGCGCCCGAGCCGGCCAGGACGACGGCGCTCGTCACCAGCTCGGACGCCAGCAAGACCACGGCATCGATGGCGGCGACGTCGCTGCCCGTCAGCGTCTCCCGCACCGCCCGCCGGGCGGCGGCCGGCGCACCCAACCCACCGGGCAGCTCCCACACCGAGATGGCGACGTCGTCGATCCTGATGTGGTCGGTGTTCGCTGCGCTCGACTCGGCGACCTCGGCAGAGATGATGCTCGCGATGGTGACACGCGGCGCACCGCAAGTGGTGGTTCGACCCACGCTGCCGGCCTGCGGCTGGTGGGGGCCGAGGAAGTCCTGGCCGATGAGTCCCTCGTCGACGGCCCGCTGTCCGATGTAACAGGTCCACCGGATGCCCTCATGGTCCTGGCTCCGGCAGCCACCGGAGATCACCAGGTCGTCGCTGCTGAGCGGCTCGATGGTCCCGAGGTAGTCGAGCTGGCCGAGCTCCTCACGGAGTCGTGGCGGCTGCGGGCCCCGGCCAAGGTGCGAGCCCTGCTCGACTGACCCTTTTCACCCGGTTTCACTGTCACACCCCCTCGTCATGATGGGGGCATGGAGGTGTTGGCTTCCGCCGTCGACGAGCTGGTTGCGATCGACCCGCATGCGCTGGCGGACGGTGAGACGCTGGTGGAGCTTCGTCGACAGGTGGACCGACTGGAAGCGGTCGCCGCCCGTGCAACCGCGGCGTGGGACGCCAAGCAGGGCTGGGCGCCCGATGGCGCGAGGTCCCCTGCGGCGTGGCTGGCGGCCCGATGCCGGCTGCCGGTCGAGGACACCCGCCGCCAGGTTCGCCTGGCGCGAGACCTGCGCACGATGCCGCGCACCGAGGCCGCCTGGTTGCGCGGTCAGGTGAACGAGCGTCACGTCACCAAGCTGGCCTCGGCCCGCAGGCCGAAGACTGAGGATGCCTTCCACCGAGACGAGGTCGAGCTGGTGCGCTTGGCGAAGAGCCTGCCGTTCAAGGGGTTCTGCCGCCGCGTCACCTACTGGGTCCAGGAACACGACGAGGACGGCGCCGAACGCGACGCCGAGGAGCAGCGGGCCGCTCGCAAGGTGCACCTGTCGCAAAGCTTCCAGGGCATGTGGTTCGGCGACCTCACACTCGACCCGATCAGCGGGACGATCGTGTCCAACGCCTTGCGCCGCATCGAGCAGGAGCTCTTCGAGGCCGATTGGGCCGAGGCCAAGGAACGACTCGGCCGCGACCCCATCGTCACCGAGCTGCAGCGCACGCCGGCCCAACGCCGGGCCGACGCCCTCGTCGAGATGGCCACCCGCGCCATGAGCGTCCCCAACGACGCACGCCGGCCGGCGCCACTGTTCACCGTCCTCGTCGGCTACGAGACGTTCAAGGGCCGCATCTGCGAGCTCGCCAACCGCACGGTCGTCACCCCCAGCTCCCTGCTCCCCTACCTCAGCGACGCGCTCATCGAGCGCATCGTGTTCGACGGCCCGTCCCGCGTGATCGACGTCGGCGAAGCCCGCTGCTTCACCGGCGCCACCCGCCGAGCCGTGGAGGTCCTGGGCCTCGAGTGCTTCCAGGACACCTGCGAGACCCCCGCCGAGGACAGCCAGATCGACCACATCATCCCCGCCGCCCGCGGCGGCCCCACCCGCCAGTGGAACGGCCGCCCCGCCTGCGGGTTCCACAACCGGGCCCGCAACCGCGACCCCTGATCAGGACACGGGCAGGCGCACGTGGAGGGGGTCATTTTCGTTGGTGCTGGCGGCAATGCCCTGCGACGGTGGGGCCATGACTGACCGCACGCGGGTCCGACGCAAGCCTGAGCGGGCCAGCTACGAGCGGGCGGAGCTCGACGCCATTCTCGACGAGGCCCGCTGGTGCCACCTCGGCCTCGTGCGCGACGGCCAGCCCGTTGTGCTGCCGACAATCCATGGCCGGCTCGGCGACGTCGTCTACCTCCACGGCTCCCCCGCCGCGGGGTTCGTGCGCCATGCCGGCGAACCGGTGTGCGTGTCGGTCACGTTGGTCGACGCGTTGGTGCTGGCCCGGGCCGTCCGCAACCACTCGATGAACTACCGCTCGGCCCTGCTGTTGGGGCACGCCGCCCTCGTGACCGACGACGCCGAGAAGCTCGCTGCTCTCGAAGCCGTCACCGAGCACGTGACCCCTGGACGGTGGTCCGAGTCCCGCCCACCGACCGACGTCGAACTGCGGGGCACCGCCGTGCTGGCCCTGCCTATCGGTGAGTTCTCGGTGAAGCGCCGCAGCGGCCCGCCCGGCGACGACGGCGAAGGCGACTTCCCGGCCTGGGCTGGCATCGTCCCCGTCACCACGGTGCTCGGCACGCCCGAGCCGGCCGCCTTCAGCCCACCGGGGTGCCCGCCGCCGTCGTGGGCGCCGCCGAGTTGATCAGGGCCTCCACCGCGGCCAGGTCGAGGTGGGCCTCCAAGAGGTCGGCCATCGCATCGAGTTGGTGTTCACGAGCGGCGGCGAACGACGCCCCCTGGGCGATGCCGAGGAACGCGGCGCGGAAGGCGTCCGCCTCGAACAACCCGTGCAACGACGTGCCCCAGTGGCGACCACCATCCGTCGC
The DNA here is from genome assembly GCA_025463335.1 of Acidimicrobiales bacterium. Taxonomy (GTDB): domain Bacteria; phylum Actinomycetota; class Acidimicrobiia; order Acidimicrobiales; family CADCSY01; genus RYN-34. The sequence goes on along the minus strand of JAOBWJ010000139.1, from coordinate 7,420 downwards.
CCCTTCGTCCTCCCCGTCCAGCGTCAGCCACGGCACCGCCTCGCCCCGGCCGACGCGGCCATGGTGGATCTCGTAGCCGGTGACGGCGTGGCCGAGGGCCGTGCCCCGGCGCCCGGCGGTGACCTTCTCCGGGTGGAAGGTGGTCTCGATGTCCAGCCAACCGAGACCGGCCACCATGCCCGCGCCGGACTCCACGTCGTCGTGGATGGCGCGGCCCATCATCTGGAACCCGCCACAGATCCCCAGCACCCGGGCGCCACTCTCGGCGATCGCCTGGTCCAGTCCCGTGCCCCGCAGCCAGCGCAGGTCGTCGACCGTCGCCTTCGAGCCGGGCAGCACGACCAGATCCGGCCGGCCGAGCTCGCGGCGAGCCGACACGAAGCGGACCTGCACGGCTGGCTCGTGCACGAGGGGGTCGAGGTCGGTGAAGTTGCTGATGCGCGGGAACCGGACGACGGCGACGTCGACCTCGGCACCCGGCCGCTGCGGCGGGGGCTGGTCGAGTGAGAGGGAGTCCTCGGCGTCGATGGTGATGCCGGCGAGGTGCGGAAGCACGCCGAGCGTGGGCACCCCGCACCGCCGTTCGAGGTCGGCCGTGGCGTCACCCAGCAGGGCCGGATCACCGCGCAGCTTGTTGACGACGAAACCCCGCACGCAGGATCGCAGGTCGTCGGGCAGCAGGGCCACGGTGCCGAACAGGGAGGCGAACACGCCCCCTCGATCGATGTCGCCCACCACGATCGCCGGCACCCCCGCCCTTGCAGCGAGCGGCAGGTTGACGAGGTCGCGGTCGAGCAGGTTGATCTCGGCCGCGCCCCCGGCGCCCTCGAGGAGCACGACATCGAAGCGACGGCGGAGGTCGGCGAGCGAGTCGAGCACGACGTCCCAGAGTCCCTCCTTGGCCCGGTGGTACTCGGCCGCCTCCAGCTCCCCCAGTGCCCGGCCCAGCACGACGACCTGACTCGACCGTTCGCCCGTGGGCTTCAGGAGGATCGGGTTCATGACCGCCTCCGGCTCGATGCCCGCCGCCACCGCCTGCAGGGCCTGCGCCCGACCGATCTCCGAACCGTCGGCCGTGACGGCGGCGTTCAGGGACATGTTCTGCGCCTTGAACGGCGCAACCGCGACTCCCTGGCGAACGAGCACGCGGCAGAGACCGGCGACGATGACGCTCTTGCCGACGTCGCTCGCCGTGCCGCAGACCATCAGCGCGCCTTGCATCGAGCCGCGAGCATTGCGCCGATGAAGCCGGTGGACGACATTCACGGTGCCAAGGCGGCCCACGCCCGTCTGATCGCCACTGTCGACGTGCTCGACGACGACGTGGTCGCCCGGCCGTCGCTGTTGCCGGGCTGGTCGATCGCCATGGTCGTGACCCACCTGGCCGTCAACGCCGAGAGCCACCGCCGCATCTTCGAGGGAGCGGTGATCGGCGAGGCCCGGACCCAGTACGCCGACGGCATCGATCGGGACGAGCTCATCGCCGCCGGGCGGAGCCGACCGGCGGCGATGGTGGTGGCCCACCTGCGGGCGGCCGTCGTCGCCCTCGAAGCGGTGTGGGACGAGCTGCCCGAGGTGATGTGGGGCTTCGCGGGGATCGAGCCCGACGGCAGCCCCTACCCGGTCGCTCACCTGCCGTTCCATCGCTGGCGCGAGACCGAGGTCCATCACGCCGATCTCGGCCTCGGCTACACCACCGCCGACTGGGACCCGGCCTACGTCGAGCTGGAGATCGCCGCCACCCTCGCCGAGCAGGGCGACGAGCTGCCACCGTTGCCCCCCGATCGGCCGCGCCACGAGGTCTTGGCCTGGCTCCTCGGCCGCCCCTCGGAGGGTTTTCCGGCGATCGGGCCCTGGCGCTGGTCGCCCCGCCCCTGAGCTGCGCTCCGATGCCGCACCCGCGGTAGTGTCCGAGCGTCAACCGCGAGTACCAGGAAGTCCGGTGTGATTCCGGCGCTGTCCCGCAACGGTAATGCCCGCACGCTTCTTCGGAAGCACGAGGGATGAGCCCGGTCAGGTGTGCACGTAGGTGACGAACAGACCCTCGCAGGAAGGGAAGTTCGTCCACGACGGGCCTCCCTGTCGAGACGATCCACCCGCCTCGACAACCCAGGAGGAACCACACTCGTGCCCCGTCGTACTCTCGCCGCCCTCACCGGGCTGCTTCTCATGTTCACCGTCGTTGCCTGCGGGAGCGACAGCTCCCCGTCGGTCGCGAGTGGTGGCACCAGCACCACGACCGCGGCAGCCGATGCCGCCTTCCCGGTCACCCTCACCACACCGGCCGGCACCGTCACCATCGCCGACCAGCCCAAGGCCATCGTCTCGTTGTCCCCGACGGCGACCGAGACGCTGTTCGCCATCGGCGCCGGCGACCAGGTGATCGCCGTCGACATGAACTCCAACTACCCGGCCGCCGCACCCAAGGGCGACCTCGACTCTTACAAGCCCAACGTCGAGGCCATCGCCGGCAAGCGGCCCGATCTCGTCGTCGTGGCCGGCGACAGCAACGACCTGGTCAAGGGCCTCACCGCCCTGAAGATCCCGGTGCTCCTCGAGGGCGCGCCCACCGACCTCGCCGGCGTCTTCGCCGAGGTCGAGCAGCTCGGGCAGGCCACCGGCCACCTCGCCGCGGCCAAGAAGGTCGCCGCCGACATGAAGTCGGGCATCGAAGCGGCCGTCGCCGGCACCGACGTGAAGGGCCTCAGCTACTACTACGAGCTCGACAACACCTTCTACAGCCAGACCAGCAAGACGTTCCTGGGGACGGTCATCGGTCAACTCGGCCTGGTGAACATCGCCGATGACGCGAGTGGCGCTTCCGACTACCCGCAGCTCTCGGTCGAGCACATCATCAAGAAGAACCCCGACCTCATCCTGCTGGCCGACACCAAGTGCTGCCAGCAGTCGGCCGCGACGGTCAAGGCCCGGCCCGGTTGGAGCCAGCTGAAGGCAGTGACGGGTAACGGCGTCGTCGAGCTCGACGACGACATCGCCTCCCGCTGGGGTCCCCGCCTCGTCGACCTGGTCAGCCAGATCGCCGACGCCGCCGGAAAGGTGAAGGCGGCGGCGTGACCCTGTCCGCCGCCTCCGGCTCGGCTCTCGCCCGGCGGGGTGGGGTCCGGGTCCGCGGTCGGTGGTTGCTCGGTGCGGCGGCGGCGCTCGGCGTCGCCGCCGTGGCCGGCACCGTCCTCGGTGCCGTATCGCTCCCCCCGGGTCAGGTGATCCTCGAGATCCTCGACCACCTGCCCGGGGTGCGCGTCCACTCCGGGCTCGACACCGCCGACGCCACCATCGTGTGGCAGCTCCGCCTCCCTCGTGTCGTGCTCGGCCTCCTCGTGGGCAGCATGCTGGCGACGGCCGGATCCGCCTACCAGGGCGTGTTCCGGAACCCGCTGGCCGATCCCTACCTCCTCGGGGTCTCCGCCGGTGCCGGTCTCGGCGTCACCACGGCACTGGTCACGAACGCCACCTGGCACCTCGGCCCCTTCAACACGGTGCCGATGGCGGCCTTCGCCGGTGCCCTCGCGGCCGTGGGCCTGACGTACGTGCTGGCCAGCGTCGGTGGGCCCCTGCGCTCGACGGCCGTGCTCCTCCTCGCCGGCGTGGCCGTGTCGTCGTTCCTCCTCGCCATCCAGACCTTCATGCTCCAGCAGAACGCCGACAGCATCCGGGACGTCTACAACTGGATCACCGGCAGCATGAGCACCACGGGTTGGGCCGAGGTGGGCACGTTGCTGCCCTACGCGATCGTCACTACCACGGTCCTGCTGCTGTACCGCCGCGCCCTCGACGTGCTCGCCGTCGGCGACGACGAGGCCGCCGCCCTCGGGCTGCACGTGGGTCGGACCCGGCTCGTGGTGGTCGCGACCGCCTCGCTGGCCACGGCCGCGGCGGTGTCGGTGAGCGGCCTGGTCGGCTTCGTCGGCATCATCGTGCCCCACGTCGTTCGCATGCTCGTGGGGACGAGCTACCGCGTGATCGTCCCGTTGTCCCTGTTGTTCGGCGCCGCGTTCCTCGCCGCCGCCGACCTCGTGGGCCGCACCGCCCTCGCGCCCGCCGAGATCCCGATCGGGGTGGTGACGGCGTTCGTCGGCGCGCCGTTCTTCGCCTTGATCCTTCGCACCCGGAAGGGCCCGACGCTGTGACGGCGCTCGCCAGCGAGCACCATCCGGCCGTGGTCGCGTCCGGTCTCACCGTCAAGGTCGGCGGCCGTCTTCTTCTCGACGGCGTCGACCTCACCGTGCAGCCGGGCGAGTGGCTCAACATCGTCGGCCCCAACGGCGCCGGCAAGACCACGCTGCTGCGGGTCCTGGCCGGCCTGGCGACGGCCGAGGGCACGCTCACCATCGACGGCCGCGACGCCCACGGCCTCCGGCGCCGGGAGCGGTCACGGCTCGTGGCCCTCGTCCCGCAGTCCCCCCTCGTGCCGCCGGGGATGACGGTCAGCGAATACGTGCTGCTGGGGCGCACCGCCCACATCCATCCGCTGGCGTCTGAGAGCCGTCACGACCTCGAGGCGGTCGCTGTCGCCCTCGACCGGCTCGACCTCCACCCGTTCGCCGACCGGACGGTCGACACGCTTTCGGGCGGGGAACGCCAACGCGTGCTGGTGGCCCGGCTCCTCGCCCAGGACGCCCCGATCGCCCTGCTGGACGAGCCGACCAGCGCGCTCGACGTCGGGCACCAGCAACACGTGCTCGACCTGGTCGAAGAGCTACGGCACACCCACGGGCTCACCGTCATCGCCACCATGCACGACCTCACCATGGCCGGCCAGTACGGCGACCGGGTGGCCCTGCTGGTCGGCGGGCGCCTCGCCGCCATCGGACCGGCGTCCGACGTGCTCACCGAAGAGGTGCTGGCCGCCCACTACGGCGCCCGCATCCGCATCCTCCAGACAGACGACGGCCCCGTCGTCGTTCCGATCAGGGAGTCCCGATGACCGTCGACCCGCCCACCGAACACGACGACCCGGCCGCGCCCAAGCGGGGGCAGTCGGTCGTGATCGTCTACACCGGCGACGGCAAGGGAAAGTCGAGCTCGGCATGGGGCGTGATGATCCGGGCCCTGGCTCGCGGGTGGCACGTCGGTGTCGTGCAGTTCGTGAAGTCGGGCCAGTGGAAGGTCGGCGAGGAGAAGATCGGCCGGCAGCTCGGGGTGGACTGGTGGGCCATCGGCGAGGGCTTCACCTGGCTGAGCGACGATCTCGGGAAGGACGAGGCCGTGGCCCGGGAGGCGTGGGCCCACGCCAAGGCGACGATCCTCGCCGGCGAACACGAGCTGGTGATCCTCGACGAGCTCACCTACCCGATCAACTGGGGTTGGATCGACGGCGACGACGTGGCGGCCACGCTCGTCGCCCGCCCGGCGAACGTGAGCGTGATCGCCACCGGTCGCAACGCCCCCGAGTCCCTGGTTGGCGCGGCCGACACGGTCACCGAGATGCGCAAGGTCAAGCACGCCTATGACGCCGGCATCATGGCCCGCAAGGGGCTCGACTACTGAGGTGGTCGTCCCCGAGCTGGCGAGCCACGCCACCTGCGACCGTGATCGCCCCGTGCTCGTGTGGCGGTTCGTCGAGCCGCTCCGAGCCGCGTCGACGGCGACAGTGGGGGGCGGGCTCGGCGAGCGGGGCTGGGTCCTGAACGCCCAGGTGCCGATGGGCTACGACCGGGTCGACCTCGACGCCCACGTCGCCGAGATCGCCGACGGGTTGGGCTGCGCCGGTCCGGGGGTCGGCCTGCTCACCGCCGCTTCCCTGGAGCCGTGGGGCATGGTGGCCGACGACGACGTCACGTGCTCGGCCACCGTCGGCGTGAGCAAGCCGACGTGGGCGGCCGACGTCGACGATGCGGTGTCGGAATGGCAGCCGGGCACGATCAACATCGTCGTCGAGCTGCCGGTGCGCCTCACCGACGCAGCCCTGCTCAACGCCGTCGTGACCGCCACCGAGGCCAAGAGCCAGGCCCTCTTCGAGCGCGGCGTGCCGGGGACGGGCACGGCCAGTGATGCCGTGTGCGTGCTGTGCCCGACGACTGGTCCGGCCGAGCCGTTCGCCGGTCCCCGCTCGATGTGGGGCTCCCGAATCGGCAGGAACGTCCACGCCGCCGTGCTCGAAGGCTTGGGTTCATGGGCACCCTGACGCTCGTGCTCGGTGGCGCCCGCTCCGGCAAGTCGGCGATCGCCGAGCGACTCGCCGGGGACGACGTCGCCTACGTGGCCACTGCCGAGGTGACCGACGACGACTTCGCCGCCCGCGTCGCCGCTCATCGGGCCCGCCGACCCGGCACCTGGACGACCATCGAGTCCGGCCCCGACCTGGCGGCTGTCGTGCGCGACCTGCCCGACCGGTCGGCGCTGATCGACTCGCTCGGCACCTGGGTGGCCCGGTGCGACGGCTTCTCCGTTGACAGCGCCGCCCTTGTCGAGGCCCTGCGCAGGCGGAGCGCCCCGACCGTCGTCGTCTCCGAGGAGGTGGGCCTCGGCGTCCACCCCGAGACCGAAGTCGGCCGCAGGTGGCGGGATGCGCTGGGCGAGGTCAACCAGGCCGTGGCCGCGGCGGCGGATCGCGTCGTGCTGGTCGTGGCCGGACGGACGTTGGAGCTGTGAAGGCGGCGCTCGGGTTCCTCACCCCGCTGGGCGGGGCCAGCACGCCCTCGCCGCGCGCCGTGCGCTGGTTCCCGGTGGTCGGGCTGGTGGTCGGCCTAGGCGTTGGCGGGGTGTGGCGGGGCGCCGAGGAGCTGTGGGCGCCGGCCGTGGCCGCCGCCCTGGCCGTGGCCGCCGACCTGGCCCTCACCGGGATGCTCCACGTCGACGGCTTGGTCGACAGCGCCGACGGGCTGCTCCCCCACCTCGACCGCCAACGTCGGCTCGACGTGATGGCGGAACCCACGGTCGGGGCCTTCGGCGTGGTCGTGGCCGGCACCGTCCTGCTCCTGCGATGGGCCGCGCTGGCGTCGATGGGGGCCAACGTGCTCTTGGTGGCCGGACTGTGGATGCTGTCGCGCACGCTCATGGCGACGGTGCTCACGAGTGTCCCCTACGCCCGGGGCGAGGGACTGGCCTCGGTGTTCCGGGGCGCGGGCGGGACCGCCATCACCCTGCTCGGGGTGCTCGCCGCCAGCGTCGTGGTCGGACGGGGCATCGGTGGGTTGGCGTTGGCTGTGCTGTTCGCCGCCTGGTTGGCCGGAAGCGGTGTCGTGGCGCTGGCCTGGCGCCGGTTGGGCGGCTTCACCGGCGACGTGCTCGGGGCCGCCGGCATGGTGGCCGAGACGGTCGGGCTGCTGGTGGCGGCGGCCAAGTGGTGAGCGTGGCCGCCGGCATCCTGGCCGACCGGGTCCTCGGCGAGCCGCCCACCGCCGTGCACCCGGTGGCCGCCTTCGGCGCCGCCATGGGCGCCGTCGAGCGCCGCCTCCAC
>JAOBWJ010000093.1 GCA_025463335.1 Acidimicrobiales bacterium | reverse complement strand
GCCACCCCGACTGGAACGGGGACGACGTGGCCGTCCGCTTGGTCCGCTCCGCCCGCCGCGTTGTTGGGATGGACGCGCCGGTGCTCGACGCCGGGGCCGCCGTCACCGAACGCCCGGGAGGGGCCGTGCTGGCCGCCGCCGACGGCGGCGCGTTCACGTTCGGGAACGTCGCCTTCCACGGCTCGGCCGCACCCCTGCGCCCGGCGCGCCCGGTGGTGGGCGTCGGCGCGGCGGGGCCGAACGGCTACTGGTTGGTCGCCGGCGATGGCGGGATCTTCTCGTTCGGCGACGCCCGGTTCTTCGGGTCGACCGGCGGGCGTCGCCTGAACCAGCCGATCGTGGGCATGGCCAGCACGCCGTCGCACCGGGGCTATTGGTTGGTGGCCCGCGATGGCGGGATCTTCTCGTTCGGCGATGCCCGGTTTCTCGGTTCGACCGGCGCCATCCGGCTGAACAGGCCGATCGTGGGCATGGCAGCCACCCCGTCCGGCGCCGGGTACTTCCTCGTGGCCAGCGACGGTGGCGTGTTCACCTTCGGCGACGCCCGGTTCGCCGGCTCCACCGGAAGCCTCCGGCTGGTGTCGCCGATCGTGGGGATGGCCGCGCCGACGGCGGCGTCGTACTGGCTGGCCTCGGCCGACGGCGGCGTGTTCTCGTTCGGTGGCGCCCCGTTCCACGGTGCCGCCGCCGGCCGCGGTGGCGCCCCGACGATCGGCATCGGCGCCGGCCCCGGCGGCTACTGGTTGGGCACGCGTGACGGTCACCTGCTGCCCTTCGGTGGCGTGCCCGACGACGGGGCTGTGCACCCCGCGCCCGCCTCGCCGGTCGTGGGCGTCGCGGGGACGTCCTAACCTCCCGCCCGTGAAGGCGCTCATCACCGGCGCCGGCGGGTTCGTCGGTCCCTATCTCACGTCCCACCTCGAGGAGGCGGGCGATGAGGTCGTGGGCACCGACCTCGAGGTCGACGTCACCGACGCCGACGGTGTCCACAAGGCGTTCCTGGCCGCCCGGCCCGACGTCGTCTACCACCTGGCCGCGGCCAGCCACGTGGGCACGTCGTGGTTGGCGCCGGTCGAGGTGTTGCGGGTGAACGCCGAGGGCTCGCTCAACGTGTTCCTCGCCGCCATCGAGGCCGGCGTGCAGCGGGTGCTCCTGATCGGAAGCGCCGAGCAGTACGGCCGGCTCCGCCCCGACCAGCTTCCGGTGGCCGAGACCACGCCGCTGCAGCCGGTGAGCCCCTACGGCGCCAGCAAGGCGGCAGCCGAGATGCTGGCGTCCCACGCCTTCCACGGCCGCGGCCTGCCGGTCATCTCGGTGCGGGCGTTCAACCACCTCGGGCCGGGCCAGTCCGAAGCCCTCGTCGCCTCGACCATCGCCAAGCAGGTCGTCGACGCCGAGCGGTCCGGCGGGGGCGTGGTGCGCACCGGCGACCTCTCGCCTCGCCGCGACTTCACCGACGTGCGCGACGTGGTGCGGGCCTACCGGCTCCTCGTCGAACGGGGCGAGCCGGGCGAGGCCTACAACGTGTGCAGCGGCCGCGACGTCGCCATCCAGGACATCGCCGATCACCTCGTCAGTCGGGCCACGGCCGACGTCCGGCTCGAGCTCGACCCCGAGCGGCTTCGGCCCGCCGATGTACCGGTGGTGCGGGGCGATTGCTCGAAGCTGCGGGCGGCCACCGGCTGGGAGCCCACCATCCCGCTGGAGCAGACGCTCGACGACATCCTCGCTTGGTGGCGGGCCCGCTGATGCCGACGGCGCGAGGCGCGCTGCGCCGGGGAAAGCGGGCCCTGCGCGCCGGGCTCCGCGAGCTGGTGCGGCCCGCCCCTGATCCCGCGCCGACCCCGGCCCTGGCCCTGGTGCCCCAGGGCGTGGGCCTGAGCGACGGCCGCGTCATGATCGGCCACCCGGTGGCCAGCCAGATGATCGCCGACGGCCACTGCCTGCTGGTCACGCCCCGGCTCCTGCTCGGCACCTACGAGCCGGCGGTGACGGCGTTCCTGCGGGAGGCGGTCCGCCCGGGCGACACCGTCGTCGACATCGGCGCCAACCAGGGCTTCCACACGCTGACCCTCGGCATGGGCGTGCTGCCCGACGGCCACGTGTGGGCGTTCGAACCCCATCCCCGCAGCCGGCGGATCCTGCTCGACAACGTGATCGCCGCCTTCCTCCAGCACACCGTGACCATCGTCGATGCGGCGGCGTGGAACTCGGAGGGCGAGCTCACGTTCCGGGCCCGCGTGGGCGAGGCCGCCGGCAGCTACCTGCGGGACGCCTTCTTCATTCCTGGTGACCGGGCCGAGGGGGAGGACATCCAGGTGCGCACGATCGACACCGGCGCCTTCCTCGCCGGCCTGCCGTCTCCGCCCGACCTCATCAAGCTCGACGCCGAGGGCAGCGAGCCCGAGATCCTGCGGGCCGCCGCCTCGGTGCTGCGCACGCATCATCCGACGGTCGTGCTTGAGGTGCTGCGCTCGACGTTCGAGTCCGACGATGCCATCGATGAGTGGGAACGATGGCTGCGTGACGACCTCGGCTACGACATCGCCTACCTCGAGGGCAGCGGCTCGGTCCGTCCCGTGGGTCGCGGTGCCTTCCGCCAGCTCACGCACGGGGCCGAGGTCGTACTCAGCGCTCCCGGGCGATACTGAACCCGTGACCGAACGCAACGTCCTCGGCGACGACCTGGAGCCCTGCGGCACCGACCCCCTCACCGGCTTCTACCGGGACGGCTGCTGCAGCACCGGGCCCGAGGATCTCGGCAGCCACACCATCTGCGCCGTGGTGACGTCGGAGTTCCTCGAGCATCAGCGCAGCATCGGCAACGACCTGAGCACGCCGATGCCCCAGTACCACTTCCCGGGGCTCGTCCCCGGCGACCGCTGGTGCGTGACGGCGGTCAACTGGCTGCGGGCACACCACGACGGTGCCGCGGCGCCGGTGGTGCTGGCCTCCACCCACGAGCGGGCCGTCGAGATCGTCCCTCTCGACGTCCTCCGCCAGCACGCCGTCGACGTGCCCCACGACCCAAGCACCTTGGAGGGCTGACGATGCAGCTCGATCTCCACGTCTCGCGCTTTGACTGGGCCGGCGCCCCGGCCGGCATCGGGCCGGGCGTTGCCGACCTCGCCCAGCGGGCCGAGCGCCTCGGCGTCCGGACGCTGTCGTTCATGGACCACTTCTTCCAGATGGACTGGATGGCCCCGGCCGAGGATCCCATGCTCGAGGGCTACACGGCCCTGGGCTTCGTCGCCGGCCGCACCGAGCGCCTGAGGCTCCGGCTGCTGGTGACCGGCGTGACCTATCGCCACCCCGGGCTGTTGGCCAAGACCGTGACCACGCTCGACGTCCTGTCCGGTGGCCGGGCCGAGCTCGGCATCGGCGCGGCGTGGTACGAGCGTGAGCACCGCGGCCTGGGTGTGCCGTTCCCGCCGACGTCGGAGCGGTTCGAGCGGTTGGAGGAGGCCATCCAGATCTGCCTCCAGATGTGGAGCGACGACAACGGCGCGTACGTCGGCCGGCACTACCAGCTCGAGGAGACGCTCTGCAGCCCGATGCCCGTGAGCACCCCGCGCCCGCGCATCCTCATCGGCGGCAGCGGTGAGCGGAAGACCCTCCGGCTCGTGGCTCAGTACGCCGACGCCTGCAACATCTTCGGCGACGCCTCGGAGGTCGCCCACAAGGTCGACGTCCTGCGGCGCCACTGCGACGCCGTCGGCCGCGACCCGAACGAGATCGAGGTCACAGCCATGTTCCGCGATCTGCCGGCTGACGCCACGGTCGACGACGTGGTGCGAGGCGCCGAGGCGTTCGCCAAGGTCGGGGTGTCGACGCTCGTGACCGGGGCCGTCGGTGACGACCCGGGCGCATGGCTGGAGTCGACCTTCGGCCCGGCCATGGAGCGCCTGGCCGCCATCCAACCCGCGCCTCTCTAGCACCGCGACCAGGTGATACCGCCCCTTCAAGGACAAGGACGCTCCGAGGGCGAGCCCGGAGGTGCTCACGTCGGCGGGGCCGCTCTTTGTCGCGTTGTGCGTGTGGGAGACGCACAACGCGACAAGGTTCGGACCGAGCCGACGTTCGGGCCGCCAGCCTCCTGGGCGCGTCTTTCGCCGACCCCTGTACTACGAGGCCGAGCGGATAGGCGACCGACCCCAGGAGTTCGGGCGCTATCCCAGGGTTGCCAAAGATGAAAGACGCTCCCAGGGGGCGGGGCGGCAGCGAGTGGGCGGAGGGCCTCCGGCGTAAGCCGTGTACCGCTGCGGTACAGCGTCTACGCCGAGGGGACGGCAGCCGTGGCATGGCGTAGTCCGTGTACCGCTGCGGTACTAGATCTACGCCAGAGGGAGGGGCCGCACCGAGGTTCGGCACCCGGACTCGCTTCGTCGTCAGTGCGTCTTTGCACTTGGCGCGCCTCAACAACAGGGGCGATCCCCTGGGCCCGCCATGCCGCCTATCCGTTCAGCCTCTACGCCCGAATGCCGCTGTTCGGTACGGCTTGAGGTTTGTCGTCATCGGTCCTCCCGGTCGACCCACTTGTTGACGACCGGGGCGTGCCAGGCGGCGAGGCGGGTCAGCAGTCGGGCCGGGTCGTCGTCGACGAGGAGCATGGTCCGATGCGCGGGGCGGATGAAGCCCTCGGCGACGGCGTGGTCGAGGAAGCCGGTCAGGCCGTTCCAGAAGCTGCCCACCTCGAGCAGCCCGGCCGGCTTGGCGTGGATGCCGAGCTGCGACCAGGTGAGGACCTCGAAGAGCTCGTCGAGCGTGCCGTAACCCCCGGGCAGGGCCACGAAGGCGTCCGACAGGTCGGCCATCAGCGTCTTGCGCTCGGTCATGGTGTCGACCTCGTGCAACTCGGTGAGCCCGCCGTGGGCGATCTCGGCCGCCACCAGGTGCCGGGGGATGACACCGATGACCTCGCCGCCGGCGGCCAGCACGCTGTCGGCCACCAAGCCCATGAGGCCCACGGCGGCGCCGCCGTAGACCAGCCCGCACCCGGCGGCCACGATGGCTCCGGCCAACGCGACCGTGGCCTCGGCGTAGCGCTCGTCGTTGCCTGGGTTCGACCCGCAGTAGACGCAGATGCGGCGCACCAACTAGCGCCGGTGCAGGTGGTCGAGGTCGCCGTTCAGGAGGGCCAGGTCGGCGTCGACCATCATCGTCACCAGGTCTTCGAAGTTGGTCCTGCGCTTCCAGCCCAACGTGGCCTCGGCCTTGGCCGGATCACCGATCAGCAGGTCGACTTCGGCCGGCCGCATGAAGCGCTCGTCCATGACCACATGGTCGTCGTACTTCAGCCCGGCGTGGCCGAACGCGATCTCGCAGAACTCCCGCACCGAATGCGTCTCGTTGGTGGCGATGACGAAGTCGTCGGGCTTGTCCTGCTGGAGCATGAGCCACATGGCCTCGACGTAGTCGCCGGCGAAGCCCCAGTCCCGCTGGGCCTCGAGGTTGCCGAGGCGCAGCTCGGACTGCAGGCCGAGCTTGATCTTGGCCACGGCGTGGGTGATCTTCCGGGTCACGAACTCGTGTCCCCGGCGCGGCGACTCGTGGTTGAACAAGATCCCCGAGCTGGCGTGCAGGTCGTAGGACTCGCGGTAGTTCACGGTGATCCAGTGGCCGTAGAGCTTGGCCACGCCGTAGGGGGAGCGCGGGTAGAACGGCGTCGACTCGATCTGGGGCACGGCCTGGACCTTGCCGAACATCTCGCTGGAGCTGGCCTGGTAGAAGCGGATGTCGGGGTCGACCAGGCGGATGGCATCGAGCAGCCGGGTGACGCCGAGGCCGGTGATCTCGCCGGTGAGCACGGGCTGGCCGAAGGACGTCTGCACGAACGACTGGGCGGCCAGGTTGTAGACCTCGTTGGGCCGGTGCTCGCGCAGGATGTTGATCAGGGACGCCTCGTCCAACAGGTCGCCGGAGACCGTGTAGGGATCGAGCATCAGCCGGTCCTGGATGTGGGCGATGCGCTCGAAGTTCGTCGTGCTGCTGCGGCGCACCATCCCGATGACCTCGTAGTCCTTCTCGAGGAGCAGTTCGGCGAGGTAGGAGCCGTCCTGGCCGGTGATGCCGGTGATGAGCGCACGCTTCTGCATCCCACCGTTCTACGCTGAGCCGGCCCCATCGTCTGCCAAGTGGGTTGGCACATGCACGAGAAGCTCGGTCGACGGATCGCCGACCTGCGGGCCAAGCTGGGCTGGACCCAGCAGGACCTGGCCGAGCGCGTCGGCATCTCTCGCGTGGCCGTATCCCACCTGGAGGCCGGCATGAGCGACCCGGGCGAGCGCACGGTGACCCTGCTGGCCGGCGTGTTCAAGATGGAGCCCTACGAGTTGGTCGCCGGCACCACCTACCCGCCGGCCAAGGCCGACCGGTTGCCGCTGGTTGCCGCCCGGTACACCGAGGTCGAACTCCAGCTCGCCCTGCTCGAGCGCGACCTGGCGTGGCTGGAGCGGGTCGACGACCGTGGGCTGCTGGGCGAGTGGGACGCCCGGCTCCTCTCCCTCCTCGACGCGACCCACGACGCGGGGGAGCGGGCCCTGGTCGACGCCGCCCGTCGCCGGGTGCGCCAACGCCGAGGCTGACTACGCTCGCCTCTCCGTGAGGATGCTGCGCCGTGGAGACGGGACCCCGCGGCCCGGTGCCCGCCGGGGCGACTGGCTGCGCGCCGGATGGTGGGGCCGGATCCTCCGGGCCCTCCGGGAGCGGGTCTTCGCGCCCAGCCACGGACGGTTCGTGGACGCCGGCTACCGCGCCCTGCTCGAGCGGGAGCCGGACGCCGACGGTCGCCGCAACTATGTGCGGGGTCTGCGCACCGGCGGCGCGACGCGCGAGGGCGTGCTCCGCCGGCTCGGCGAGTCGTCGGAGGCAGCCCGGATCACCCTCGAACGCGCCGGGATGCAGGACCACGTGCGCCACTTCGCCGACTCGGCCGAGGAGGTGCCGCCCGGCATCCCGCCCGTGTGCTTCCTCCACACCATGAAGTGCGGGGGCACGTCGCTCACGCACGGCCTGTCCGCTCTCGCCGCCCCGTGGCCCCGCCTGATCGAGGTGTGGGTCGATCACCTCGTGTGCATGCCCCGCCCCCTGCTCGAGCGGACCATGCTCGTGACCGGGCACCTGCCGTTCCCCGTCATCGAGCTGCTCCCGCCGGCGACCGTGGTGTTGACCGTCCTGCGGGAGCCCGTCGCGCGGACGCTCTCGCACTTCGCCCACCTGCGCACCCACGGCGGACGTCCCGACCTCACCCTCGAGGAGTTCGTCGGCTCCGACGCCTGGCGGCCGGCGTGGGCCAACTACCAGGCCCGCCAGCTGGCCAGCGACGTTCCGGTCGGCGAGGCCTGGCTCGGTCGGTTCCCGGCCGGCACCACCCTGCAGGCCATGATCGACGCTCCCTTCACCATCGACGACGCCGAGCTGGCCGAGCGTTCCACCAAGCGGCTGGCCGCCATCGAGGTGGTGGGCGTGGCCGACGACCTCGACGCCGTCCTCCAGCAGGTGGCCGAGCTGTGGGAGAAGCCGGCGCCGGCAGCGCTGTACCGGGCCAACGCGAGCCTGGCCCCGGTACGGACCGCCAACCTGCCGGCCGGACTGCTGGACGAGATCCGGCGCGGCACCGCCGTCGACGCCCAGCTCTACGAGCTGGCCCGCGATCGCTAGAGCTGCGCCACGATCTCCAGCAGGCGGTCGGCCACCTGCTCGAAGCCCCATGAGCGGGCGAACGAGTGACCGCCCTCGGCCAGGGCCCGAAGCCGGTCGGGGTCGTCGAGCAAGGACCGGAGATGGTCGGCCAGCCCGGTGGCGTCCACGTCCCACGGGACCAGGTCGACGGTGCCGGCCGGCAGCTCGGACGCGGCATGCACGTTGGTCACCACGGGCAGGCCACCGGCCAGGGCGTCGGTCACCGCCGCCGAGCTCTCCCCATTGGTCGACACCCGGAGCTGCACGGCCACCGTGGCCCGGGCGATCCAATCGAGGTAGTCGGCCTCGCCCACGTGGCCGGTGATGGTGACATGGCCGGAGGCGCCAGCGGCCGCGACGTGGCGCTCGAGGTGGGCGCGGTAGTCGTCATCGACGGGTCCGACGAACGTGAGGTGGGCGTCGACGCCGGACCGCCGGAGGGCGGCCACGGCCGAGACCAGCAGCTCGGTTCCCTTGACCGGTGAGACCATGCCCAGCGAGACGATCGACGGCCGGTCGGCCCTCACCCGCTGGGTGTCGTCGCCCCAGGCCGGAGGGGCGGCCAGCGGCAGCACCCACGTGGGCGGCATGCCCAAGTCGGGCTGGCGGTCGAGGGTGACCAGCCGCTCGGCCAGCGACGACGAGACGATCACGCCCCGGGCCACGTCCACGAACTCCTTGGTCATGCCCAGCCCGAGCTCGACGTAGTGGCTCGGCGTCCGGTCCACGACATCGAGGACGTGGAACGGGAGTCGGCGCCGGTACTGGCGCAGCAGGCGGCTGCGGAGGAACTCCTCCCGGTTCTTCTCGGGGAGCTGATCACGGGCGTAGGTGAGGTACAGCCCGGGCAGGCGCACGTCGTGGAGCCACAGGATGCCGGGGAACTCCTCGGCCAGGTTGTAGAGCTCATGGTGGTCGTCGCTGTTGCCGGCCGTGAAGACGACGGCGTCGTAGGACCATGGGCTGCACGGACCCCGCAGGGCTCGGGGCGGGAACCAGCGCAGGTTCGGGTGCTCGTGGGTGTGTCCCGGCCCCGGCGTGAACACGTCGAGCTCGCAGCGGGCGGCCAGGGCGGGGATGAGCCGATCGTTGTAGTCGGCGATGCCCGACGGCGTGGGCGGCGTGGGCCCGACCAGGGCGATGCGCACCGGCAGCCGGGTCCGGCCGCCGGCCGGCTCGGGCAGGTCGGCCAGGGCGTCGACGGTCCGGCGGGCCACGGCGTCCCACGTGAGCGATGCCGACCGGTCGCGGCCGCGGGCCCGGAGCTCGTCACGGAAGGCCTCGTCGGTCAGCCCTCGGGCCATGAGGGCGGCCATGGCGTCCACCGACTCGGGGTCGAACGTGGAGTCGGGCCAGTCGAGCACCTCGGGCAGCGACGATGTCGACGACGTGATGGTGGGGGCGCCACAGGCGATGGCCTCGGCCGGCGGGAGCCCGGCCCCCTCGTAGAGGGCGGGGAAGACGAACAGGTCGCAGCGCTGGTAGAGCCCGCGCAGCACGTGGTCGGGTTGCCAGTTGGTGAGCACGATGTCGTCGCCGGGTGTGAGGCCGTTGGCCTTGGCCGCCTGCTCCCACCGGGCCTGGGTGTCGGGGTCGAGGCTGCACGTCACGACCAGTTGGTGGGGCACGCCGGCGGCTCGCCGGGCCTCGGCCCACGCCTCGAACAGCCGCTCGGCGTTCTTCCGGGGGTCGCCGCCGAGCACGGTGAGCACGAACGGCCGGCGCACCTCGGGGGTGTGCCGGGCGATGGCCACGTCGGGATCGTCGCCCGGCTCCAGCGGGTGGAAGTAGGGCGACACGCCGAAGCCGATGGTGACGACCTTGGCCGGGTCGAGCCCGAGCAGGTCCAGGGCGTCGCGCCGGGTGTGCTCGGAGATCGTGAGGATCTTGTCGAGCTGGTGGAGCTGCTCGACCCGACCCCGGTAGCGCGACGCCAGCGCGGGATCGGTCAGGTAGCGGTCGGGGAAGAGCAGGGGGATGAGGTCGTAGAGCGTGCCCACCACCGGCACGTCGCCCCGGAGCAGTTGGGGTGGGAGGTCACCCTCGGGCCACTGCGACAGCTCGAACGGCGAGGTCAGGTAGAAGGCGACCGGCCGGTGGTCGGCCTCGACCAGGCGCCGAATCTCCGACTGGGTGGCCCACCGCAGGTCGGGGGCGCTGAGGAGGTCCTGGTCGAGGTTGCGGGGGAAGGGCAGGTTGGGGTTGAGCAGCAGGGCGTCGCCGACACCCAGTCGGCGCAGGGCCCTGACCTGGTCCTTCACGTATCGGGCCACGCCCCGGTCGGCGTGGGCCTGACTCTGGGTTGCCTGGATGTCGAAGAGGATGCGGTGCCGGAGCTTCACTTCTCGGGCGTGGCCCGCAGGAGCACGACGCCCCGGGTGCCGTCGTCCCACGTCGACGTCGGCGGCTCCCCGTCGGCTCGCTCCCAGCGGTCGGACGCCGTCTGGATGCAGATGGCCCGCTGGGTCACCCGCCACCCGGCGAACAGGGCGTCGAGGTGTTCGGCGTCGTAGATGCGCTGGAGGTCGTTGACCTCCCAGTGGCCGTAGGGGGCGGTGAAGGCGATCTCGCCACCGGGGCGGAGCCAGCGGGCGAAGCGCTCCACGATCTCCCGGTCGAGCGCACCCGTGGTCGGGGCCTCGTCGTAGGCGCCGATGCCGACGTGCTCCAGGGCCGACACGCAGACGACGGCGTCGAGCGGGCGCTCGGGCCCGTCCCACTGCTCGATGGGGCCGGTCAGGGAACG
Organism: Acidimicrobiales bacterium; assembly: GCA_025463335.1. Taxonomy (GTDB): domain Bacteria; phylum Actinomycetota; class Acidimicrobiia; order Acidimicrobiales; family CADCSY01; genus RYN-34. The sequence continues at coordinate 342 of JAOBWJ010000093.1, read as the reverse complement.
GATCCGCGGATGGCTCAGCGGATACGGGCGCAGGTCGGCGGCGATGACGTCGAGGCCGAGCGAGGCCAGCGACAGCGAGACGGTCGACTCGGTGGCGCCGAAGTCGAGCACCAGCGAGCCGGGCTCGAGCGAGGTGGCCAGGCCCATGACCCACGGGACCTCGACGATGCGCTCGTTGACGTCGCCCGGGCGCACGGTGCCGTCGTGGTGGTTGACGACCACGGCCGGGTTGAACCACATGCCGGCCTGGGCCGCCGGGCCGTTGTGGCCGTTGGCCCAGTTGAGGAAGTTGGCCGTGCCCGGGCCGATCGGGAGGCGGACGCCCTCGAAGGCGCCGACCAC
>JAOBWJ010000047.1 GCA_025463335.1 Acidimicrobiales bacterium | reverse complement strand
GCCGGCCGATGGCCGCCGGCCGCCACCGTTGTTCAGCGTGCTGGTCGGCTACGAGACCTTCGCCGGCCGTGTCTGCGAACTCGCCCGCGGCACCGTCATTACCGCCGGCTCCCTGGTGCCGTGGCTGCATGAGGCCTACATCGAACGCATCGTGTTCGATGGCCCGTCCCGGGTGATCGACGTGGGCGTCACCCGCCGCCTGTTCGAGGGCGCGACCCGCCGTGCGGTCGAGGTGCTGCACGGGGAGTGCTTCCACGACACGTGCGAGACCCCGGCCGAGGACTGCGAGATCGACCACGAGCTGCCCTGGTCCCTCGGTGGGCCCACCACCCAGGACAACGGCCGCCCCGCCTGCGGGTTCCACAACCGCCAACGCCACCGAAGACCCGACGCGGGGTAGCGATGCCCCGCTTGTCCTCCAGACGGTCCGTAAGGGCCATGCATTACCGTGCCAGCCCATGACGGTTCCCGGGCCCTCGCGCTTCGGCGCCTTCATCGCGCCGTACCACGACCCGGCGGGCAACCCGTCGCTCCAGCTCCGCCGTGATCTCGAGCTGGTCGAGCTACTCGACCAGCTCGGCTACGACGAGGCCTGGTTCGGCGAGCATCACAGCGGCGCCTACGAGATCATCGCCTCACCCGAGCTGATGATCGCGGCGGCCGCCGAGCGGACGAAGCGCATCCGGCTGGGCACGGGCGTGAACTCGCTCTCCTACCACCACCCCTACGTCCTGGCCGACCGCATCATGCAGCTCGACCACCTGACGATGGGCCGGGCCATGCTGGGCATGGGGCCGGGCCAGCTGCCGTCGGACGCCTTCATGATGGGCATCGACCCACTGCGCCAGCGGGACATGATGATCGAGGCGGCCGAGGTCATCGCTCCCCTGCTGCGGGGCGAGGTCGTCACCCGCAAGACCGACTGGTTCGAGCTGTCCGAGGCCCGCCTCCAGCTCCGACCGTTCTCCCCCGAGGGCATCGAGCTGGCCGTGGCGTCGACGTCGTCGCCGACCGGCGCCACGCTCGCCGGCCGACTGGGTCTGGCCATGCTGTCGCTGGCCGCCACCGACCCGACCGGCTTCGACGCCCTCGACGCCAACTGGAACCACTTCGAGCGCACCTCGATCGAGCACGGCCACCCGATCGACCGGTCACGGTGGCGCGTCGTCGCCTCCATGCACCTGGCCGAGACCCGCGAGCAGGCCGAGCGCGAGATGGAGCACGGCGTGCTCACCCTGTGCGGCTACTTCGAGGGCATGGGCAACCGGAAGCTGCCATGGACCAACAGCGCCCGTGAGGCGCTGACCCACTGGACGACCAACGGCTACCCGACGTTCGGGATCGCCACCGTGGGCACGCCCGACGACGCCATCGCCACCATCGAGAAGCTGAGCGCCAAGACCGGCGGGTTCGGCACGTTCCTGTTCCTGGCCCACAACTGCGCCGACTGGGCCGCCACCAAGCGCTCCTACGAGCTGTTCGCCGAGTACGTCATCCCGGCGTGCCGGCGCATGAACGTGGGCCGCGACGAGAGCATCGGATGGGTCGGCCAGAACAACGAGAAGTTCTTCGGCGCCATGCAGCAGGCCACCCGGGAAGCCATCGCCAAGTACAAGCGCCCCGAGGCATAGGGCGGGCTCGTCGTGGGCATCCACTCGGCATGCCTGCCAACCAGGAAGACCTGCCGGGCACGCTGAAGCGCTCGCCCCGAAAGGCCCAACGCACCTACCAGGAGACGCTCGACTCGGCGTACGAGCAGTACGGCGGCGACGAGGAGCGGGCCCACCGCGTGGCCTTCGCCGCCCTCAAGCACTCCTTCGAGAAGGTCGGCGATCACTGGGAGCCCAAGGAGCACAAGGGTCCCTCCGACCCCCAAGCCAAGGGTGGCCGCAACACCCGCCGTCCCACCGCCGGCGGGGTCGACGTCGAAGGCCACACCCGCGAGGAGCTCTACGAGCGGGCCAAGGAGCTCGGCGTGCAGGGCCGGTCGTCGATGACCAAGCTCGAGCTGGGCCAGGCCATCGCCCGCAAGCAGGACTAGCCCAGGCGAGCAGCGGCGGCGTCGAGGGCGGCCCGGCAGCCGTCCCAGGCCTCGCGGAGGATGTCGGCGACGGGCCGGATGGCATCGATGCGGCCGGCGACCTGGCCGGTGTTGGCCAGCGAGGCCTCCATGTCGCCGCCGAAGTACAGCTCGTGCAGCCGCTTGAGGGCCTCGGTGGCGTCCTCGGGTGACTCGAGCTCGCTCATGGCCGTCGAGGCGGCGGTCCGCAGCACCCGCATGGCCGGGGCCGGACCCCGGCGCACGAGCAGCGTCTCGGTCTCGGACGCGGCGAGCACGGCGTCCTTCCAGTTCTGATGCACCGGCGACTCGACCGAGGCCAGCATGGCCGTGCCCATCTGCCCGCCCTCGGCCCCGAGCACGAAGGCGGCGGCAAGTGTCGGTGCGTCGCTGATGCCGCCGGCGGCGATGAGCGGGAGGTCGAGCTTCGACGCGATGAGCGGCAGCAGCACCATCGTCGAAGCGTTGGTGACGCCCTTGAACCCACCACCCTCGACGCCCTCGACGATGAGCCCGTCGACGCCGGCGGCCGCCGCCTTGATGGCGCCCCGCAGGTTGCCCACCACGTGGAAGACGGTGATGCCGGCCTCGTGGAGCGCCGTCGTGTACTGCTCGGGGTTGCCGGCCGAGGTGGTGACGAACCGCACGCCCTGATCGGCCACGAACTCGACGATGTCGGGGTTGCGCACGAACATCTGGGCCACGTTCACGCCGAAGGGCTTGTCGGTGAGATCGGCCATCTTGGTGATCTCGAGCCGCACTTCGTCGAGCCGGCCCGACGACGTCTCGATGATCCCCATGGCTCCGGCGTTGGAGACGGCCGAGGCCAGTTGGGCCCGGGCCACGAAACCCATGGGCGCTTGCACGATCGGGATGTCGACGCCCAACAGCTGTTGGATCCGGTTGGTCACACGCAACTCTTGCAGGTGCCGACCAGGTCGAGGCGGTGATGCTCGGCGGCGAAGCCGGTCGACTCCTCGACCTCATGGACCGCCTTGTGGAGGCTGCGCTCGAGCGCGGGCGGGGCGGTGAAGTCTTCGACCGTCCCGCAGTTGGAGCAGATCAGGTGGTGATGATGCTCGGTGAGGTCCTCGGCGAGCTCGTAGCGGGCGAAGTCGGCGGACGTGACGATGCGGTGCACGGCCCCGGCCTGCTCGAGCACGGCCAGGTTCCGGTAGGCCGAGCTCTGCGGCAGCGAGCTGCCCTCCAGCACGTCAGGGATCGTCAGGGGCTGGCCGGCACCCAGCAACCGCTCGACGATGGCCCGTCGCCCCGGCGTGTAGCGCTGGCCGGCGGCGCGGAGCCGGGTCGTGACGATCTCGTGCAGCTCGGCCCCAACCACGCCCTCAACCTACCGTTCGAGAATCGCTGAGAACGACGTCGGCGAGGGCCAGCAGCGCGAACACGCCGACGGCGATCAACACGATGGTCCCGCCGGGGGCCAGCCCCCACAGCCGGGCCGCGGTGAGGCCGGCCACCACCGACGCCGTGCCGATGGCCATCGACCACGCCAGCACGCCCCGCTGCGAGCGAGCGAGGAGCTGCGCGCCGGCGACCGGCAGCACCATCAGGGCGGCGACCAGCAGGATCCCCACGACCCGCATGGCGGCCACGATGGTCACCGCCACCAGCACAGCCAGCACGGCGTTCAAGGCCCTGACCGGCAGCCCGGCCACGGTGGCCCACTCCTCGTCGACGGCCATGGCGAACAGCGCGCGGCCGCACACCGCGACGGTCACGATGATCACGCCGCCCAGGACGGCGACGACCGCCACCTCCCCCCGGTCGACCGTGAGGATGGAGCCGAACAGGTACGAGAACAGGTTGGCGTTGAGCGCCCCGGCCTGCCCGATGAGGACCACGCCGGCGGCGATGCCTCCGTAGAAGAACGTGGCCAGGGCCAGGTCGCCCTGGGCCGTCCCCCGCCCGCGCAGCCACTCGACGCCGAGGGCGCCGGCCACGGCGACGACCAGCGCCGTCCACACGGGCCACACGCCGACGAGCACCCCGGCGGCCACCCCGGCGAACGCCAGGTGGCCGATGCCGTCGCCCATGAGCGCCATGCGCCGCTGGACCAGGAACACCCCGATGAGGGGCGCACAGGCGCCGACGACCAGGCCGGCCACCAGGGCCAGCTGCATGTACTCACGCTCGAACGGCCAGGGCATCAGCGCAGCTCGTGGTCGGAGTGCCGGTGGGGCTGGGCCGGGACGGCGGGCGTGGAAACACCTTCCAGCCACAGCGGCAGGTCGCTGTCGTGGATGCCGAGCGACACGCCCCGCTCGGACAGGCCGGCGGGCGTGCCGTCGAACAGCACTCGGCGCTTGAGCACCACGACGCGGTCGAGGGCGTCGGCCACCGCCCCCAGCTCGTGGGAGACCAGCAGCACGGTGCCCCCCTCCCCCACCATGTGGGACAGCGAGTCGCTGAACGCCCGCTGGGACTCGGCATCGACACCGGCGACCGGCTCGTCGAGCACGAGCAGGTCGGGCTCGCCGGCCAGGGCGCGGGCGATGAACGCGCGCTGCTGCTGCCCGCCCGACAGCTTCTCGATGGGCGCCCGGCGCAGCTCGATCAGGCCGACGGCGTCGAGGGCGGCGTCGATGGCGGCCTTGTCGTTCGGCCGGCGCCGGCCCAGCCAACCCGAGCGGGTGAGCCGGCCGGCCCGAACCACGTCGTCGACGGTGGCGTGCACGCCCGCGGCGAGGCGGGGGCGCTGGGGGACGAAGCCGAGTCGGGCCCGCTCCTTCAGTCGCCCGGGGTCGACACCGAACAGCGCCGCGCTGCCCTGCCGGGGCGCGAGCAGTCCGACCAGGATGCGAAGCAGCGTCGACTTGCCCGAGCCGTTGGGGCCCACGAGGGCCACGAACTCGCCGCCGCACAGCTCGAGCGAAACGTCGTCGAGGACGTCCTGGCGCCCGTAGGCGTGAGAGATGTGCTCGAGCGAGGCGACCGGAGTGAACATGAGAATCGATATCAACTTAGCACCGGTTCATGTCCGCTTCGCCAGCCGGAAACGACCCGGAAATGCCGTCGCCCAATGCTGCGGCTCATGGTGGCCTACCGTCTGCGCATCGAGTTGCCCGACCGCCCGGGCGCGCTTGCCGGCGTGACCAGCGAGATCGCGACCTCGCACGCCAACATCCTGGCGATCGAGGTCCACGAGGTCGACGGCGACACCGCCATCGACGAGATCGTGGTGGAGGTCGACGAACGGTGGACCCCGGGTCCCCTGGCCGCGTCGTTGGCGGCCAGCGGGGCCGGCGCGGTCCTGTCGTCGCGACAGGTCACCGCATCCGACGACCCGGTGGCCGGCGCCCTCGACGCCGTGGTGGCCATGGTGGGCGGCGACCCGGAGGCCGTGGATGCCGAGTGCAGCACTGCGCTGCTCGCCCTGGCCCTCGGCTCCTCTGCCCGACTCCTCGACATCGACAACGCGGTGCTCCATCCCGCCGGGCGCCTGGCCGTCGACCGCCGGGGCACGATCGTGACGCAGGAGGGCGACGGCTGGACGCTCGCCGCCCTCGACGACCCGAAGGATCCTCACACCGTCGCACTCGTCACCCGCCCCCTCGACATGCGCTACTCGGCCACCGAGGTCAGCCGGGTCGAGGCCCTGCTCCGCATCCGCCGCAGCCTGCTCATCGGGCGGGCCACCGCGGCGACGTAGTGACCTGAAAACGGGAACGACCCCGGCCGGGCAGCCGGGGTCGTCCGTTCGAGCCGGTGGTGCTAGCGGTTCTTGAGCGCCTCGATGAGGGCGGGCAGGACCTTGTGCACGTCGCCCACGATGCCGAGATCGGCGATCCCGAAGATCGGGGCCTCAGCGTCCTTGTTGATGGCGATGATGTTCTTCGAACCCTTCATGCCGACCATGTGCTGCGTGGCCCCGGAGATGCCGGCGGCGATGTAGATGTCGGGCTTGACGACCTTGCCGGTCTGGCCGACCTGGTAGCTGTACGGCACCCAGCCGGCGTCGACGATGGCGCGGCTGGCGCCGGGCGCACCCTTGAGCAGCTTGGCCAGGTCCTCGATGAGCTGGTACTTGTCGGACTCGCCCAGGCCCCGGCCGCCGGAGACCACGATGGCGGCCTCGTCCAGGATCGGACCGGAGTGCTCCTCGACGTGGCGCTCGACGACCTTGGCGTGCCCCTTGTCCGGGGCGTCGATGGCCTCGACAGCAGCGGTGGTCTCGCCGCCGGCCTCGGCCACGAACGACTTGGGCCGGAAGGCGGCCAGGTGCGGGGGCTCGCAGCGGAACGCGGAGGTCACCAGCTGGGTGCCGCCGAAGATGGCCTCGGTGACGCGCACCTCGTCGCCCTCGACCTCGAGGGCCGAGGCATTGGTGAGCACCGGACGGTCGAGCGCGACCGACAGGCGGCCGAGCACGTCGCGGCCGTCGTAGGTGGTGCCGAACATGATCAGGTCGGGAGCGTTGCCCGCCTCGACCTGGGCAGCGACGGCGGAGGCCACGGCCACGCCCTGGAGGTTGCCGCCAGTGTCGATCGTGTAGAGCTTCGACACGCCGTACTTGCCCAGCTCGGCGGCCACGGCGTCGGCGTTGTCACCGGCGTAGAACGCCTCGACCGTGTCGGCGAGGGTGCGGGCCTTGCTGATGAGCTCGAGGGTGATCGACGACGGCTTGTCGGTGCCGAACTCGGCGTGGACCCAGATCTTGGAGAGTGCCATCAGATGACCTTCTTGCTCTCGAGGAACGCCACGATCTTCTGGAAGCCCTCGCCGTCGTCCTCGATGATCTCGCCGGCCTGACGCTCTTCGGCCGGGGTCACGGAGATGATCTCCTGGCGGGCGTTGGCCGCACCGACCTGGCCCTCGAGGCCGAGGTCGGCCACGGTCAGGGTGTCGACCGGCTTGGACTTGGCCGCCATGATCCCCTTGAACGAGGGGTAGCGGGGCTCGACGACGCCGGCGGTCACCGACACCACGGCGGGCAGCGGCGCCTCGACCTCGTCGTAGCCGGCCTCGGTCTGGCGCTCGACCTTGACCTTGCCGTCGGCGGTCTCGATCTTCTTGGCGAACGTGATCGACGGGAGGCCGAGGAGGGCGGCAACCTGCTCGGGCACGGTGCCCGTGTAGCCGTCGGTCGCCTCAGTGGCGGTGATGACCAGGTCGGGGTTGGCCCGCTTGATGGCGGCGGCCAGGACCTTGGCGGTGGACAGGGCGTCGGAGCCCTTGAGCGACTCGTCGCTCACGAGGATGGCGTTGGCGGCACCCATGGCCAGCGCCGTGCGCAGGCCGCTCGTCTCGCCGTTCGGGGCCATCGAAACCAACGTCACGTCACCGCCGCCCGCAGCGGTGGCGAGCTGAAGCGCCATCTCGACGCCGTAGGCATCGGAGTCGTCGAGGATGAGCTTGCCCTCGCGCTTCAACCAGTGGGTCTGGGGATCCAGCTCGCCCGGGACGGCCGGGTCGGGGATCTGCTTGACACAGACGACGACGTTCACGGTCGCTCATCCTCGCCGGGTACCGGTGCCGCCCGCAAAATACAGCACCTATCGTCGTGCCGGCGTGAAGATCCTGCTCCTCGTGAACGCATCGGCGTCGTCGGTCACTGCGCGTGGCCGGGTTCTGATCCAGAAGGCCCTGTCGGCCGACCACGACGTCACGCTGGCCGAGACCACTCGGCGGGGCAACGCCACCCGATTGGCTCGGAGCGCGGCGGCCACCGGCACCGAGATGGTTGTCGTCCTGGGCGGCGACGGGACGCTGAACGAGGCGGCCAACGGGCTGGTGGGCACGGCCTGCGCCCTGGCCACATTGCCCGGCGGCTCCACGAACGTGTTCGCCCGAACGCTGGGGCTGCCGAACGACCCGCTGGAAGCCACCGCCGTCCTGCTCGACGCCCTCGAGCGCAAGGCCATCCGCCCGGTCGGACTCGGCTCGGTGAACGGCCGGTACTTCCTGTTCCACACCGGCGTGGGCTTCGACGCGGCCGTGGTGCACGAGGTCGAGAAGCGCTCGACCCTCAAGCGCTACGCCGGTCACCCGCTGTTCCTCTGGGCTTCGGTGACGACCTGGATGCGCCACTACGACCACGCACGGCCCCGCTTCGCGCTCCACCTCCCCGACGGCTCGGTGATCGACGACGGCTACCTCACACTGGTGCTGAACACCGACCCCTACACGTTCCTCGGCAACCGGCCGCTGAACATCACCGACGGGGCCGGCCTCGACCGCCCGCTGGCCGCCCTGACCCTGCGCAGCTTGAACCTGTCGACCCTGCTGGGCGTGGTCGCCGCCGCCCTCACCGGCCGGTCGGTGGCCGGCGGGAAGAAGGTCGACCTGCACACCGGCCTGGACGGGCTCCGCATCACCGGCCACGGCCCGTTCCCGTACCAAGTCGACGGCGACTACCTGGGTGAGGCCTCCGAGCTCGTCTTCAAGCACGAGCCCGGGGCCCTCCGGCTGCTGATCCCCTAACGGCTCAGGGCCCGGAGGGCGACGTCGGGGACGTTGGTGATCACGGCGTCGACCCCGATATCGGCCAGTTCGAGCACCCGAGCCGGCTCGTCGACCGTCCACGTGTTGATGGCCACGCCGGCCTGGTGGGCCAGCTCGACGAGGGGGGCGTCCACGGCGACGTGATGAGGGTGGAGGGCGGCATGGCCTCCGCGACGGCAGATGTCGACCTGGCCGGCCCAGTCACCATCGGGGGCGAACAGGACCAGGTAGGCGGTGGGGATCCCGTCGTCGCGGGCTCGGACCCGATCGATGGTGGCCAGGTCGAAGCACGACACGAGCACCCGGTCGGCCATGCCCCGGTCGCGCACCACGGCCACGACCAGCTCGGCCAGCTCGGGAGGCTCCTTGATCTCGATGTTGACCAGGAGGTCGCCGCAGGCCCCGAGTGCGGCGTCGAGGAGCGGGACGTGGGGCGGCAGCTCAGCGGCCCGGACCTCGGCGATCGGGCGTCCGTCGGGAAGGATGGCGTCGTGGTGGACGGCGGGGGCGCCGTCGGCCGTGCGGCGCACGTCGAGCTCGATGCCATCGGCCCCCATGCGGACCGCGGCGGCGAAGGCAGCCAGCGAATTCTCGCGTTCTACCGCAGAAGCGCCACGGTGGGCCCAGATCGCCGTCATGATGGCTGGTCCGAACGGACCATTTCCGAATGACCATGTACGTCATGGCAAGCAGGGGTTACGTTCGACCCCGACGAAAACCCTCCCTCGGTGGGACCACGCCACCACCGCCTACCCGCGAGACGCCACCCATCCCACCGGGAGCTTGCATGGCTCTGACCTGGATCCGCCCCGACACGGTCGCTGCCGAGACGTGGCGCGACGACGCCGCTTGTCGTTCCACCGACCCCGACCTGTTCTTCCCGGTCGGTACCACCGGGCAGGCGCTCGATCACATCGCCGCCGCCAAGACCGTGTGCGCCACCTGCTCGGTCAAGCTGCCCTGCCTGGAGTTCGCCATCGAGTCGAACCAGGACTCCGGCGTGTGGGGTGGCACCTCGGAGGAGGAGCGGCGCACGCTCCGCCGCCACCGAATGCGGGCCCGCCGGGCGGCGGCCGCAGCTGCTCGCACGGCGTAGCGAATCGATCACCTCTCGACGCGCTCGTTGATCACGAGCGGCACACGCACGTCCACCACCGTGCCGGAACCGGTCTCGCCGACTCGCATGGCGATCGAACCCTCCATCTGGCTGGTGACCAGGCTGCGGACGATCGACAGGCCTAGTCCGGTCGAGTCCTCGACGCGGAAGCCTTCGGGCAACCCGACCCCGTTGTCGGTGACCAGGGCCTGGAGCTCCATCCCGTCGTTGTGGAGGGTGACGACGACCCGGCCCGGCTCGTCGGCGGCCCAGCCTTCCGGATAGCCGTGGTCGACGGCGTTCTGAAGCAGTTCGGTGAGCACCACGGCCAGCGGGGTGGCGACCCGGGCCGGCAGCTTGCCGGCATCGCCCTCGACGGCGACCCGCACCGGCCGGTCGGGTGACAGGAGACTCTCCTCCACCATACGAACCAGCGGGCGCACGATGTCGTTGAACGACACGTCGTCCCCGGTCTCGCGGGAGAGGGTCTCGTGGACCAGAGCGATCGATCGGATGCGGCGCACCGACTCCTCGATGGCGGCCTTGGCCTCCGGCGACTGGAGGCGGCGACCCTGGAGCCGGAGCAGTGACGAGATCGTCTGCAGGTTGTTCTTCACCCGGTGATGGATCTCGCGGATGGTGGCGTCCATGGAGATGAGCAACCGGTCGCGGCGGCGCAGCTCGGAGATGTCGCGCAGCAGCACCAGCGCGCCGGTGACCGTCCCCTCGTCGATCAGCGGCAGGCATCGCAGGAGCACGGTGGCCTCCTGCCCTCGCTCGATCTCCTCGGTCACCGGCGCCCCGATGGCCATGGCCGTGCGGATGGCCACCTCTTCGAGTCCCAGCTCCCCCAGTCGCATGCCCTCGGCGTTGGCGTGCACGCCGATCTTGTGGAGGGCCGAGACGGCGTTGGGCGAGGCGTACTCGACCCGCCCGTCGGCGTCGAGGACGATGGCACCGTCGCCGACCCGCGGGGCCTCCTCGCTCTCGGCGTCCTCCGCTGTGAACGGGAACGTGCCCGCCGCGATCATGCGGGCGAAGCGCTGGAACACATCGACGTAGGTGCGCTCGAGCTCGCCCGGTTCGCGGCCCATGGTCGGCATCGACTCGCGGCTGACGACGGCGATGACCTGGCCCTGGTAGCGCACGGGGATGCACAGCACCCGCACCCGGTCGTGCAGGGGCGAGCGGTTGATCTCGCCCTCGACGATCTCGCCCGATCGGGCTGCCCGGGCCACCAGCGGGCGCTCGACCTCGTCGACGATCTCGCCCACGAAGTCCTGGCGGTAGACGGTCTGGTTGGTGGTGGGCCGCACCTGGCCGGTCACGACGTAGCGGTGGTGATCCTCGCCGGCGATGGGCACGAACAGCAGGAGGTCGGCGAAGCACAGGTCGGCCAACGGACCCCACGAGGCGACCAAGCGCTGAAGGTGGCCCTGGCGGGAAGCGTCGAGCCGGGTGTGGATGCGGAGCAGCTCGGCGAGGGAGGCCATTCAGCGACCTTCGTTGACGTTCGGCAGCAGGAACGGGTGGGGCACGGGCTCGGTCCGCGGCTTCTTCGACAGCTTCTTCACCTCGCGCCGTTCCTTCAGCGAGATGCGCCGGTGACTCATCGGTGCCCTGCCATCGTCGAGCGGCCGACGTGTCCCGGCAATGCCAGAGGAGCACCGATGAGCGGCTCGGCGCAGGGCGCCTCCCCAAAGCCCGTGCTGATGGTTCGCTCGCTGCGCTCGCTCACAGCTCGACCTTGCGCGGCTTGCGGGCTTCGAAGGCGCACAGCTCGTCGTAGCCGGCGGCCCGGACCAGCTCGCGGACCTCCGGGCGCTTGGACGCCACCCGCTCGAGCTTGTGGGCGTCGGACGCGGTCGTGATGGGCACGCCGGCGGCATGGAAGCGCTGGAGCAGCGACGGCGCCGGATAGGCCTCGGCCACGGGCTTGAACCAGCCGGCCGACGACACCTCGGCGGCCATGCCGCTGCGGGCGGCGGCCTCGGCGATGCGGGCATGGCACTCGTCGACGGCCGCCGGGCTCGGGTAGTGGCCGTGGACCTTCACCAGATCGGGGTGGGCCAGGACGTCGCACGTTCCCGAGTCGGCCAGCTCGTCCATGGCATCGGTGTAGGCCCGCCACACCTCCTCCACGTCGCGGTTGTCCCACTCGGCGCCGAACACGGCGGACTCGAGGTTGTCGAACCCCCAGGCCCCGAGCCAGTGGATCGAGCCGAGCAGCACGTCGAACGGGTAGCCGTCGAGCAGGGCGGCCACCTCGTCCATGCGCCCGGGATAGTGGTCGACCTCGAGGCCGAGCACAACCGGGAGACCCTCCGCCTTGGCTGCCAGCGCCACCTCGACGTAGCGGTCGAGGTCGCTGCCCAGGTCGTCGTTCCAGAAGTCGGCCATGGCCTGGCGGACGGCGGGGCTGTCGTCGGTGTCGTTCCACCAGCCCCGGAAGACGGCGTCGGCCTGGTGGAAGCGGTGGAAGTGCTCGGTGAGAGCGATCTCGGTGACGCCGTGCTCGGCGGCGTGGGCGCAGTAGGCGGCCACCTGTTCGAGCGTCGATTCGAGCGGTCGGGGCCCGTGCTCCCAGAGGTGCAGGTGGTAGTCGAGCACCATGTGAGTATGTCGCAGGCCTTGTACCTCCCCGACGGAGATCGTTTCGTGCCCACCGTGGCCACGACCGGCCCCTGGGACCGCAACGCCCAGCACGGCGGCCCGTCCTCCGCCCTCCTGGCCCGGGCCGTGGAAGCGGTGCCGTCCGACGAGCCGGTGCACGTGACACGGCTCACCTACGACCTGCTGCGTCCGGTGCCGATGACACCCCTGGAGATCCGCACCGAGGTCGTGCGCCAGAGCCGGCGCATCTCGGTGGTGGAGGCCGGGCTCTTCGCGGCGGACGTGCTCGTCATGCGGGTCGCCGCCCTGCGCATCCGGGCCAGCGATCTCGACCTCCCCGAGGGCGTGGCGCCCGACGACCCGCCGCCCGGCGAGCCCGGCGTCGGCGAGGAGGCCATCCTCCTCGGCGACGGCAACGCCTACAACGACCTCGGCGTGGAGATCCGGTTCGTCGAGGGCGGCTTCCAGCACCCCGGCCCGGGCACGGCGTGGGTGCGGCTCCGCATCCCCGTCGTCGAGGGCGAGGAGCCCACGCCGCTGCAACGGGCGGCCGCCGCGGCCGACCTCGGCAACGGCCTGTCGTCGGTCCTGCGCCAGCGCGACTGGCTCTACATCAACCCGGACCTCAGCGTGCACGTGGCCCGCCCGCCCGTGGGTGAGTGGATCGGCATGCGCAGCGTGACGTATCCCTTCGGGTCGGGCACCGGGCTGGCCGAGAGCGCCATGTATGACGCGACCGGCCGCTTCGCCCGCGCCGCCCAGAGCCTCCTCATCGATCGCCAGCGTTGATCTGGGTCCTCCTGGCCATCGGCGTGGTCGGGACCATCGCGCCCCCGTGGCGGGGCCAACGGTGGCTGGTGCCGGTGCTGGCCCTGGCCGTGGCCCACCCCCACGACGTGACGGTGCGACCGCTGCTGGCGCCGGTGGCGTTCCTGCTGGTTGCCGTGCCGTTCGCCGCGCTGCTCAACCGACTCGGCTTCTTCGAGGCAGTGGCGGCCCGACTGCCGGGCGGCGCCCTCGTGCTGTGGGTGCTCGGCGCCCTGGTCACCACGCTGCTCAACCTCGACACCGCCGTCGTCCTGCTCACGCCGCTGTATGCCCGCATCGACCGCCGGCTCGCCATCCAGCCGGCGTTGCTCGCCCTGGTCGCCTCTTCCGCCCTCCCGGTCTCGAACCTCACCAACCTCATCGCCGCCTCCGGTGCCGGCGTCTCGACCTGGCAGTTCCTCGGCCACCTCGGTCCCCCGTCGCTCGTGGCCACCACCGTCGGCTGGTTCGCCTACCGCCGCCTCGCTCCCCCGAGCCCTGCACGGTCGACCACCGATGCGGTGGTCGACCGTCCAGCGCTCGATGGGTGGGTGGTGGCAGTGGTTGGGGTCGTCGTGGTGGGGTTCGTGCTGGGCAGAGAGGTCGGGATCGAGCCGTGGATGGTGGCGCTGGTGGCCGTAGCCGTGCTCGCCGTGCGGGCCAGGTGGGTGCCGTGGCGGGCCGTGCCGCTGGGGACGGGCGTGGCCGTGCTGGCGCTGGGCGCGCTGGCGGCGGACGCCGTGCGCGACCTCGACCTCCATCGGCTGGCCACCGCCGATGGGCCGGGCGGCGTCGTCGTGGTGGCCACGCTGACGGCGCTGGCCGCCAACCTCGTCAACAACCTGCCGGCCGTGCTCGTGATCGTGCAGGGCGTCGGCCAGCCGGCCCCCGGGCTGTGGCCGGCGTTGTTGGGCGTCAACATGGGACCGTTCGTGCTGGTGACCGGCGCCCTGTCGAGCCTGCTGTGGCTGGAGGCCACCGGGGGCTCACCGCGGGAGTTCACCAGGGCCGCCGTGCCGGTGGTCGGCCCAGCGTTCGTAGCTGCCGTGGCGACCATGGCCGCGCTGTCGCTCTTCTGGTGACCCGTTCTCCGGCCGCGCAGATCGGGCGTACTGCGGGGGTTCAACGACAAAGGACGCGCCCAGGGCTGGCGGCGGCAAGTCGGCTCGGGTCCTGAGCTGCGCGGGTCGAACGCTTGCCCGGCGTAGATGCGTGGTCTCTGGGACCACTGATCTACGCCGACAAGAGGGTTCGGGCGGTACCGGGTGGTTCTGTGTCGCGTTGACCGTGTCCAGCACGGCGAACGCGACAAGGAACCGGCGTCGCAGGCACCGGGCGCTCCTGCGTAGTTCTGGGTCCCAAAACCGACCGGAAGGCGGTCGGTTTTGGGACCCGGAATGCCCAAGGGACCGGGCGCCACGACAGGGTCGCTCGGCCACGAAGGTGCGGTCTGATCCGGTGTGATCACCCCGGCGATGACACCGCACATTCGATTGGGGCCGTGCCGACACCAGCACCAAGCAGGCCGGACCGCTTCAGTGCGTCTTTCGTCTTTCGTCTTTCGCCCCCAACAGAAGGGGCGCTACCTCACGCTTGCCGAGTCGGTGCGTGGTTGAGGTGGCCGCCGTGGCCACCATGGCCCTGCTGTCGCTCGTCTAGCGGTGAGTTCTAGGCCCAGAGGATCTCGCCCACGGCGAGGAGGCCGCTCAGGTCGTAGATGTCGCGGTCCTGGTAGGGCACCGACACGACGATGTCGGGCTTGACCGCGAGCTCGGCCCGCTGCTCGGCCTCCCGCTTGGCCACCACCTGGAAGTTCAGGAAGCTCTCCCCCAGTTCGCCCAGCACCCGCTCGACCTCGTCCGGCGGGCCCACCGTCTTGGGGAGGGCGGCGGCCGCGGTGGCCGCGTCGTGGCAGAGGCGGCGGGCCACCTTGGCGGCGTCGTCGTCGCACAGGTAGTCGGGCAACACCTTGTTGAGCACGAGGGCGCCGAGGTGGAGCTTCTTGGCCGACAACGCCTCGATGAAGAACTCGGCTTCGTCGACTGGTGCCGCTTCCAGGGTCGACACCACCACGAACGCCGTGCGCCGATCCTCGAGGACTCGCTCGACGGCACGGGCCCGCTCGACGAAGCCGTCGTACATCGACTGGAACAGGATGAAGAACTCGGCGATGTCCTGGAGGAACGCCGAGCCGAGGATGCGGTCGGCCACCGAGTAGAAGGGCCGGGAAGCGAAGTTCACGAAGCGCGACTTGTACGGGGCGATCAGCAGGCGCAGGAACTTGCTGCTGAAGAAGTCGGCCATGCGCTCGGGGGCCTCGAGGAAGTCGATGGCGTGCCGGGTCGGTGGGGTGTCCACGATGATCAGGTCGTAGGTCCCCGAGGTGTGCAGCTCGTAGAGCCGCTCCATGGCGATGTAGTCGTGGCTCTGGACGAACTTGCCGGTGATGTTCTGGTAGAGCGGATTGGCCAGGATGGCGTCGCGGGTCTTGGCGTCGGGCGCGTGGCGGCGCACGAGGTCGTCCCAGCTGGCCTTGGTGTCGAGCATGGCCGCCCACAGCTCGCCCCGCGGCTCGACGCCGATCTCGGCGAAGGCCTCGGGCGACACCTGCGTCTCGACGTTGCCGAACGACTCCAGCCCCATGGCCGTGGCCAGCCGACGGGCCGGGTCGACGGTGAGCACCAGCACCTTGCCGCCGAGGTGCACGGCGGCCATGCTGCCGAGGGCGGCGGCCGTGGTGGTCTTGCCCACCCCGCCGGCGCCGCAGGTGACGACGATCTCCTTGGCGGCCAGCAGCCGCTCGATCTCCCTCATCGGCCCCTGAACCCCGAAGCGAGGTCGGCGGTACAGCTGAGCAACGGTTGACCCGCATGGCCGATGAAGAACACCGTGCTGATTGGTTCGCTCGCAAGCTCGCTCACGGCTAGAGCTCCTCGCCCAGCCGCTCGGCCACTTGGGTCGTGGCCCGCATGCCGTGGGTCCGGGCGAACAGCTCGGGCACGAACAGGATGGGCAGGGTCGGGTCGACCCCGGCCCGCAGCCGCTCGAGGTGGCCGGCCCGAGTCCGCCGGAGGGTGACGGCCAGGCGGGCCGCCTCCAGGACCGGACCGGCCGGCCCCCCGGCCGCGGCAGACAGCGCCTTGACGGCTGCCGGCTTTCGCAACTGCTCGAAGATCTCCTCCTCGCCCCGGCTGAACAGCTCGGGAAGCACCCGGTTGACGATGATGGCGGCCACGTCGACGTCGGTCTCGGCCAGCCGGTCGATGAGCTCGAGCGCCTCGGTGACCGGCATCTCCTCGGGCGAGGCCACGATCACCACGCCCGTCTGCCGGGCGTCGGTGAGGATCTCGGTCATCCACTCGGTCTGGTCCCGCACGAGGCCGACGCTGATCAGCTCCTTGATCGCCTCGGGCGCCCGGAGCTGGCCGACGATGTGCCCGGTGGCGGGGGCATCGGCGATCACCAGGTCGTAGTGGCCCGCACGCACCTCCCACGCCAGCTTGCCGACGGTGAGGATCTCCCTGACGCCCGGCGCGGCGGTGGCAATGAAGTCGAACGTCTTGGCCAGGGGTCCGATGCGGGACAGGAGCGGCAGCTTGAGCTGGAGACTGAGGTACTCCTTCAGCGACTCCTCGGTGTCCATCGACATGGCCCACAGCGAGGGCTGGACCTCACGGGCCTTGAACGACGTCGGGCCGGCCTCGAAGAAGTCGGCCAGGTTGCCTTGGGCGTCGACCTCGCACACGAGGGTGCGCAACCCCGAGCGGGCTGCCAGGAGGCCCAGCCCGGCCGCGACCGTGGTCTTGCCTACGCCACCCTTCCCGGTGACGAAGAGCAGCCGGCGATCGAGGAGGCCGGTCACGACGGGGGCCGTACCCCGCTACTGGGTGCCGGCGAACTAGGCGCCGGCGAACCCGATGCGACGGTCGGCGCCAGGAGCGCCGATCTCGACATAGGCGATCTTCCCCACCGGCACGCCGACCTGGCGGCCGCGGCGGTCGGTGAGCCACAGCACTGAGGCCTCACCCCCGCCCAGGGCCTTCTCGACCTGCGAGCGGACGCCCTCGGCGTCGGCGTCGTCGGCCAGCTCGAGGTCGAGCTCCTTCGGGGAGTAGGTGACGCCGATACGTACTTCCACGGTCGGGATTCTCCTCGGTCGATCAGGGGTGCCGGCCATCGTACGTTGCCCACTGCGCTCGCCTGTCCGACCGGTTACGATCCCGCGCCAATGGGGGTCGACAAGGCCGAGGTGGACCTCCTGCGCCGCCGGGTGCTGAACGTCGTAGGCCACGAGCTCCGGACCCCGGTGAGCACCTTGGCCGGGCTGGCCGAGCAGTTGGTGGACTGCGACGACGAGCGCCTCCGCCAGGAGATCACCGAAGGCGTGGTCCGCAACGCCCGCCGCCTCGACCGCCTGGTCGACGATCTGCTGCTGGCATCGTCGATCGAGACGGTGGTCCCCGTCGGCTCGTCCGAGCTGGTCGATCTGGTCGACGTCGCCCGCCAAACCTGGGACGGGCCGCCCATCGTGTCGTTCTCGGGCACGGCTCAGGCCCGGTGTCGCCCCGAGGTGGCCCACCGGGCCCTCGCCGCCCTCCTCGACAATGCCGCCAAGTACGGGGAGGCTCCGGTCACCGTCACCGGCGTCACCGCGGGTGCGGTGGCCACGGTCGACGTGGCCAGTGGCGGGCCCGCCATCCTCGACGCCGAGCTCGAGCTGGCCACCGAGCTGTTCTTCCGCGGCGAGCGAGCCGTCACCTCCCACCCCGGTCTGGGCATCGGCCTGGCCGTGGCCCGCACTCTCGCCCGCGCCGACGGTGGTGACGTGTCCGTGCGATCGGGGAACAGTGGCGGCCTGATCGCGCGACTCGAACTGCCTGCCCCATGAGATCGTTGCGGGTGCTCGTGGTGGACGACGAACCCGACGTCCGCCTGCTCCTGCGCCTGCAGCTGGAGGGGCACGGCCACCAGGTGACCGACGAGGCGGCCGACGGGGAGGAGGCGCTCAACGCCTGCCGGCTCGACCCGCCCGACATCGTCATCCTCGACTTGCTGATGCCGCGCATGAGCGGCTTCGAGGTGATCCCCGTGCTGCGCGCTGACTTCCCCGACGTGGCGATCGTGGCCTACACGGCCGTGGCCGGCGACTTCGTGCGCAACGAGATGGCCCGGCTCCGGATCCCGCTGGTGCTGAAGACGGCCAACTACGCCCCCGTCGAAGGGGCGCTTCGGGCCGCGATCGCTCAGGACTCGTAGACCGACCCGAGCGGGAGGAGCTGACCGCAGGTCGGCTCCGCGCAGCAGAACCACGCCTCGGTGAGGCGGGGCCGCCCGGCTCCTTCCTCGAGCACGCCGACATCGGGATCGAGCCCGGCGGCGCCACGGATCTCGGCCGCGACCCGGCGGAACGTGGCCACGGCCGGCTCGTCCTGGGCCGCCTCGGCCACTGCGGCCACGCGGGCCTGCAGTCCGTCGAGCGACGAGGTCCAGGGATGGGCGAGCTGGGACGGGTCGTAGGCGTCGAAGTCGGCGGCGCCGAGAAGCAACGAGCCGGGCGGGACGAGCAACCGGATGCCCCAATGCACGGGCTCGACGTTGGCGGCGAGGTCGTGCCCGGCCACGAAGTCGACGAGGGCGACCAACGAGTCGAGCGTGGTCCACGGGGTGAACGGCAGCAACGACGGGCGGGGCTCGATCCCCGCCGCCCGCAGCACGCCGACGGCCTCGGCGGCGTCGGCCGCGGTGTGGCCCTTGTCGAGGAGGGCCAGCACGTCGTCGTCGACGCACTCGAGGGCGGTGGTGACGAAGAGGCAGCCGAGCGCGGCCAACTCGTCCCAAACCTGGCGGTGCCGGAGGATCAGCTCGATCTTGGTGGTGACGTCGAACGTGAGGTGCGGGTGGCGCTCGTGCACGGCGCGAACCACCCGGAGACTGTGGGCGGCGCCGTTGAGGAAGTCGGGGTCGGCGAACGTCAGGTGGCGGGCGCCGAGGTCGACGAGCTGGTCGACATCGGCCAACACCGCCTCCTCCTGCACGATGCGGAGACGACCGTCGTAGACGGCGGGCACCGGACAGTGACGGCAGCGCGACGAGCACCCGTGGCTGGCCTCGACCGCCCCGACGAGGCGCTCCTCCCCGCCGATGGCCAGCTTGGCGTAGCGCTCGAGCGGCGGCAGCAGGTCGCGGGCCGGCAGACCGAACCGACCCCGCTGGAGGTGCACGGTCAGCCCGGCACCCTGCCCCTCGACCCACTCGACCAGCGCCGGCTCGTACTCGCCGCCGATGGCCCGGTCGAAGCCGACCGCCGCCGCCGGGGCGTAGAGGCCGTAGGCGCACGTCGGCACTCGGCCACCGACCGAGGCGGCCACGTCGAGGGCCAGGCGGGTGGCCGTGTGCATGGGCACCGATACGGCGACCGCGTCGACGGCATCCACCAGCGACGGGTCCCAGTCGTCGACGGCGAGGTCCACGCAGCGCACCTCGTGCCCCCGACGCCGCAGCGCCCCCGCCGGTGAGGCCACATGCAGCGGCTGATGGCCGAGCTCGTAGGTGGAGACGAGGAGGACGCGCACCGCTCTAGTCAACAACCCTCTGGTCGACAACGACGTCGAGGCAGGCGTGGGCCGACCGCAGGGCGGCCTCGACCTCGGCCGGCGTGTCGCCCCTGGCGAACAGGAAGCCGAGGTAGCGATCGCCTTCCGGCAGCGTCCGCACTGCCCGACCCTTGGGCACGGTGATCTCCAGGCCGACCACGCCGGGCACGGCCCGGGCCTCGTCCTGGCCGCCGACCTCGCGCAGGGTGCCGCTGGCCGGGATGGGGAGCATCATCACGCCGGCGGCCACGTCCTCCCGGACCAGGCCGTCGGTGGGCAGCCCGAGGGCGTGGCGGAGGATGAGCTCCTCCAAGGACACGCCGGCACCGAAGCGCAGGGTGCGGGCACACAGGCCGCCGATCGAGCGGGCCGCGACCTCGAGCAGCACCGGCCCCTCGGGCGAGAGGCGGGCTTCGGCGTGGACCGGCCCCTCGGTCAGGCCCAGCGCAGTGCACGCCTGCTGGGCCAGGCGGCGCACCTCGGCCAGATCGGCCGCCGGGTGGCGTGACGGGGTGACGTAGATCGTCTCCTCGAAGTACGGCCCATCGAGCGGGTCGGGCTTGTCGAACACGGCGAGCACCTCGAGGACGCCGTCCCGCAAGAGCCCCTCGATGGCGACCTCGGGCCCGGCCACGAACGTCTCCACCAGCAGGGGCGCCCGCTCGTCGCCGGCAATGGTCCGCACCCGCTCGAACGTGGCCGGGGCGGCGTCAGCGTCATCGACCCGGATGACGCCCGTGCTGCCCGACAGGCCGAGCGGCTTGACCACCCAGGGAAACGGGAGGTCGGGCAGCTGGTCGTCTTCGACCAGGCGGAACGATGGCTGGCGCACCTCGGCCCGGCCGAGCGCCTGGCGCAGCTTTGACTTGTCGCGAGTGGCGGCGACGGCCTCCGGCGGATTGTGCGGCAAGCCGAGGCGGGCGGCGGCCTCGGCGGCGACGACCACGCCCTGGTCGTCCACGGCGACGATGGCATCGACTGGGGTCCGGCCATCGAGGGCCTCGACGGCGGCGGCCGTCCCGTCGGCGTCGTGCAGGTCGACCGTCAGCGCCCGGTCGGTGGCGGCAAGGAGCTGCTCGCGATCCGAGGCCACCACCACGGTGGCACCCAGGGCGGCGGCCGCCTCGACGAAATCGGTCGCCCGGTAGGTCGAGGTCGGCAACACGAGGACGACACGACGCACGCTCGTATCATGACGGCCATGACCGAGGTTCCCTCGCCGATCCTCACCATCTCCCCCCGTGCCATGAAGCGGGTCAGGGAGATCCGAGCCGGAGAGGATGGTGGCGACACGCTCGCCCTGTGGGTCGAAGTGGTCGGCCTGGCTGGGGCCGAGTGGGCCTACGACCTGTACTTCGACGTGCCCGGCGAAGCCACCGCCGACGACGCCGTGCAGCACAACGACGACCTGACCGTCGTGATCCCGGCCGAGAGCGTCGAGCGCGTCCAGGGCGCCACCCTCGACATGAGCCGCGATCTGCTCAACCCGGGTCTCGTCATCGTCAACCCGAACAAGCCGCCGCAGCCCAACCGGCCGGCGAGCCCGTCGATCGACGTCCCCGCCGCCGCCGACCTCACCGGCCCGGTGGCCGAGCGGGTCCAGCTCGTGCTCGAGCAGCACATCAATCCGAGCATCGCCTCCCACGGGGGCACGGCCACGCTGGTGGCAGTCGAGGACGACACCGCGTATCTGCGCCTCGGCGGCGGTTGCGTAGGGTGCGGCATGGCCGCCGTGACCCTCACCCAGGGCATCGAGGTGGCCATCAAACAGGCCGTCCCGGAGATCGTGAACGTCGTCGACGTGACCGACCATGCCAGCGGCACCAACCCCTACTACGAGGCTGCCAAGAAGTGACAACCACCACGCAGGACTGGGCCGGCCTCGCCGGCCGGCTGGAAGCCGCCATCTCCCCCACCGCCCCGGCGATCGCCATCACCTTCTCGGCCGCGCCGATCGAGGGCGTGGCCCCGTTCGACGCGCCGATGCCGGCCCCGTCGCCCGACGGCCGCACCGGCCGGGTGGCCGCCGGCTGCGTGTTCTGGATGCACGGCACCGACCGGACGTTCTCGACGGTCGCCGAGGACCACGGCAACTGCTCGGTCGGGTCGTGGACCCACGGGTTCATCCCGCTCGAGGAGGCCGCCACGCGCGGCGACGTCGGCGCCCTCATGGAGTCGGGCTGGGTGACCATGGAGATGGTGCCCCACATCCCCACCGTGCAGGAGAAGCCCGGCGCCGTCACCTACGGCCCGCTGGCCGAGACGCCGGTCGACCCCGACGTGGTGCTGATCCGCCTCACCGCCAAGTCCCTCATGGTCCTGTCCGATGCACTGCCCGGCCTCAAGATCGAGGGCAAGCCGCAGTGCCACATCGTGGCCATGGCCAAGGAGCACGGTGAGGTCGCCGCGTCCGTGGGATGCGCCCTGTCACGGGTGCGGACCGAGATGCCGTCGACCGACCACACCTGCGCCATCCCGGCGTCCCGCCTCACCGAGGTCGTCGAGGCCATCGAGCGTACGGCCGAGACCGACGCCATCGTGGCCCGCTACGCCGCCGAGGACGCCGCCCGGTTCCGCTGACCGCAGAGCTCGGGGCTACGCTCTCGTCCTCGTGGACCCGATCACTCTCGCCATCTTCATCGCCATCATCGTCGCCGTCCTTGCGGCAGTGATCGTGCCGGTGCTGTGGTTCTTCGTGTTCGCGATCAACGACGGCAACGACGACTGAGCCGTTGCTTCCACGCTTGCGATGAGTTCTGCCCTCCGCGTCGGTCGGAGGGAGGTGGCCGCAGGCGAGCACCCGAGAACGATCACGCTGGAGGTGCCCGAGCCGGTCGTCGGTGAGGCGCTGTGCCAACGGCTTCGAGCGCGCATCGAGGAGACCGAGTTCGCCGAGGTGGTCATCTGCGATCTCACTCGGATCACCCGTCCGGACGCGGCGGTGATCGACGCCCTGGCCCGGGTCCAGCTCACCGCCCTTCGCCTGGGCGTCACCGTCCTCTACCGCCACGCCAGCTCCGAGGTGCGGGAGTTGCTGCACCTGGCTGGCCTGAGCCAGGTGCTCGTCCTAGTCGACGAGGCGGAGCGGTAGGCCGAAGCGCAGGAAGTGCTCCTCGCCCAGGAACAGGTCGAGGGCCACGAGCTTGCCGTCGTCGAACGTCGGCACCTGAATGGCCCATGGCACCCGACCGCCGTCGCGGTACTGAGCGAAGCCGGAGGTGCCGTTCACGGCCACGGGGACGAGCCGCGACCCCCGGCACTCGGCACCGGTGCCCAGAAACCAGCGTCCGATCTCCTTCGCACCCTGGATCCAGAGGGCGAAGGGCGGCATGGCCATGCGAGCGTCCTCGTGCATGAGGCCGACCAGGGCCTCCACGTCGTAACGCTCGAAGGCGTCGACGTACCGGGCGAGCAGTGCCTGCTCGTCGCCGGTGGGCTCCTTGGGAGGCGCATCGAGATCGCTGGCGGCGAGCGTGGCGTGGGCCCGCTGCAGCGCGCTGTTGACGGCCGCCTCCGACGTCTCCAGCAGCTCGGCCACCTCCGACGCCCGCCAGCGCAGGACGTCGCGGAGCAGCAGCACGGCCCGCTGCCGGGCCGGCAGATGCTGGAGCGCAGCCACGAACGCCAACCGGACGGACTCCCGCGCTACGGCAAGCTCGGCCGGATCGCCCTCGGTGCGCAGCACCCGGCCATCCGGCATGGGCTGGACCCACGTGGCCTCGGGCAGCGACGTCAGGTGGCGATCGTCAGCCGTCGAGGGCGCCTGGAGGTCCATCGGGGTGGCTCGGCGCTTCCGGCCGCGGAGCATGTCGAGGCAGACGTTGGTGGCGATGCTGTACAGCCACGAGCGGACCGAGGAGCGGCCCTCGAAACCGTCGGCGGCCCGCCACGCCCGTACGAGCGCCTCCTGGACGGCGTCCTCCGCCTCCGACGCGGAGCCGAGCATCCGGTAGCAGTGGGCGGTGAGCTCCACCCGGTGCTGCTCGAAGTCGAGCTCCGGCTGCGCCGCCGACGCGAGATCGCTCATCGGGGTCGACCCTACGGCCGCGTGGACGAGAGTTCCAGGCACATCGGTGCCGACGAACCGGCGGCCGGAAACTCATCGCTCCTCAGGAAGCGGCGCAGTCCGCGAAGCCGTAGGCCTTCGCCTGCTTGTCGGCTCGGACGGCCGCCGTGCTGGCCTCCGCCAGTCGGTCCTGGACGGCCTGCATGTCGCCCTGTTGGGCCGCCGTCAGCGCCTGGCGGGCCTTGGCGGTGGTGTCGTCCAGGGAGGACAGCAGCGCGTCCTTCACCGGCTGGCCGTCGGCCGGCGGGTCGAGCTTGGCCATGTCGGCCTTGGCCCGATCGGCGAGGGCGATCACCTGGTCGAGGTAGCCGGCGATGCCCTCCTGCGAGGTGGGCTCCTTGATCTTGCCGCTCTCCTCGGTGAGCCGCTGGCAGATGGCGTCACCCTGGGTGATGAAGGTGGTCTTGGTCAGGCCGTCGCCGTTCCCGCAGGCCAGAGGCACCACGGCCAGGACGGCAACTGCGGCACATCGCATCGCTCGTCGCATCGCGCACCTTTGTCCGGTTCGCGGTCGCAGCATTCGTCAGCCGATCTTCAGCGCCGCGCTGCGGCGGCGGGTCGGCTTGTGCTCGTCGATCCACTGGGCGATGGAGACGAAGGCCCGGGCCGGCTCCGAGTCGGGGTTGGTGACCATGATGGGGTTGCCCTCGTCGCCGCCCGCCCGGAGCTCGGGCAGGAGCGGCACCTGACCGATGAGCGGCACGTCGAGCCGCTCGGCCAGCTGCTCGCCGCCGCCGGCACCGAACAGCTCGTAGCGCTTCCCGTCGTCGCCCGTGAACCAGCTCATGTTCTCGATGACGCCCCGCACCGGGATCTTCACGTGCGAGCTCTGGAACATCAGGCCGGCCCGCTGGGCCACCCGCTGGGCCGCCGGCTGCGGAGTCGTCACCACGTAGGCCTCGGCCGTGGGGAGGAAGCCGGCGAGGGAGATGGCGATGTCGCCGGTGCCGGGAGGCATGTCGACGACCAGGTAGTCGGGCTCGCCCCAGTAGAAGTCGCTGAGGAACTGTTCGAGCGCCTTGTGCAGCATGGGCCCCCGCCACACGACCGGCTGGTCCTCGGCCACGAAGAAGCCGATCGACGCCACGGTCACGCCGTAGGCCGACGGGGGGAGGATCATCTGGTTGTCGACCAGCACGGGCGGCTGGTCGAGACCGAGCATGGCCGGGATCGAGAAGCCCCAGACGTCGGCGTCGACCACGGCGACCTGGCGGCCGAGCTGGGCCAGGGCCAGGGCCAGGTTGACGGTCACCGACGACTTGCCCACGCCACCCTTGCCCGACGAGATGAGCAGGACCCGGGTCTTCATGCCGGGATCCGTGAACGTGATCCGCTGTTGGTGCAGCTCGTTGACGAGCACGCCTCGGCGCTCGTCGTCGAGCACGGCATGGTGGATGGTCACGTCGTTCACGCCCTCGACAGCACCGACGGCGGCCACGATGCGGGCGTCGAGCTCGGGGACGGCGGGGTGCTCGTCGGTGAGCAGGGCCACCGTGACCTCGACCCGGCTCCCGTCGACCCGAACAGCACCGGTCAACCCCAGTTCCCCGAGGGTGCGGTGCAGCACGGGTTCGCGCACCCCGCTGAGGGCGAGGCGGACCTGATCGTCGGTGGGGGACATGGGCGCGAACCTTCAAACGGCTGAGGAACAGGGGGCTCCCGTAGACTACTGACATGGCTGGCGACGCCCTCAGTGGTGAGCTGCACGGTGGCTCGCTCCGGCCCGAGGAGTTCTCGTCGGCCGTTGCCGCCATCACGTCCGCCTTCGGGGACCCTTCCCGACGCCAGATCTACCTGTTCGCCCGGGAGCGCGAGGAGGGCGTGACCGCCTCCGAGGTGGCCGAGCAGTTCGCCCTCCACGCCAACGTGGCCCGCCACCACCTCGACAAGCTGGCGGCCGGCGGCTACCTCGAGGTCCGCACCGGCCGGGCCGGTGGCGGGGCCGGGCGCCCCTCGAAGCGCTACGCCCCGGGCAGTCGGCCCATGACCATGGAGTTCCCGCTCCGCAACGACGATCTGGTGCTGTCGTTGCTGGCCCGGACGCTCGAGCTGCTCCCCCGCGACGTGGCCGAGCAGATGGCCGAGCAGGTCGGCATCGAGTACGGCCGGGCCATGGCGGTGTCGTTGGAGCCGACCGGCGACGGCCAGCGTTCGTTCCGATCCGCCCTCCACGCCGTGGCCGACGCCCTGACCGCCCACGGCTTCGCCGCGCACGCCGAGGGTCGGGGCAGCGAATCCAGCATCGTCACCGACCACTGCCCGTTCGGCGGGGCGGTGGCGTCGCCGGTGATCTGCGCCGTCGACCGCGGCATGGTGAAGGGCATGCTCGCCGCCCTCTACGGCGACACCTCACCCGAGACGGCATCGTCCCGGGCCTTCGGCGACGACACCTGCATCACCGCCGTGCCCGTCTCTCTGTGAGCCGGCACTATCTCGACCACGCGTCGACGTCGCCGACCCGGCCCGAGGCGATCGAGGCCATGCTCCCCTGGTTCGGCGCCGCCGCCGACCCCGGCCGGGTCCACACCGAGGGCCACGCCGCCCGGGTCGCCGTCGAGGTGGCCCGCCAGCAGGTGGCCGACCTCCTCGGCGCCCGCTCTCGCGAGGTCGTGTTCACCAGCGGCGCCACCGAGTCGATCGTCACGGCCACCTGGATGGCCACCGAGCGGGGTGACCACGTCGTCCTCGCCGCCGTCGAGCACTCGGCCGTACGGGAAGCGGCGGCCCGGCACGACACGACCGTGGTGGGCGTCGACCGCGCCGGCCGGGTGGACCCCGACGAGCTGCTGGCCGCCGTTCGGCCCGACACCGCGCTCGTCCACCTCCAGTGGGGCAACCATGAGGTGGGGACGCTCCAGCCGGTGGCCGAGGTCGCCGCCGCCTGCCGGCAGCGGGGCGTGCTGTTCCACGTCGACGCCGCCCAGGCCGCCGGCCACGTGCCGATCGACTTCGGTGCGCTCGGCGCCGACCTGCTCAGCGTCTCGGCCCACAAGCTCGGTGGCCCGCCCGGCATCGGCGCCCTACTCGTGCGCCGGGGCCTCCGCTTCCGCTCCCTTCTGGTCGGCGGCGACCAGGAGCGGGCCCGCCGGGCCGGCTACGAGAACGTGCCCGCCATCGTGGGGTTCGGCGCCGCCGCCGCGGCGATCGACCTCGAGGGCGAGGCGACCCGGGCCCGGGCGTGGACCGACGACCTCGCCACCCGCCAGCTCGGCCCCGGCGTCCACCTGTTCGGTGACCCTGACCCGGCCGGCCGCCTGCCGCACGTGCTGTGCCTGGGCATGGAGGGCGTCGAGGCCGAACCGGTGCTGCTCGGCCTCGACCAGGCCGGCGTCGCCGTCCACTCGGGATCCTCGTGCTCGTCGGAGTCGCTCGAGCCATCGCCGGTGCTGGAGGCCATGGGCGTGGACGCGTCCCGGTCGCTGCGCGTGTCGGTGGGGTGGTCGACCACGGATGACGACGTGGCCGCGTTCGTCGCCGCCCTGCCACCCGTCCTCGAACGTCTGTTGGCGCTCGGTGCCTGACCGACCAGCGCCTGACCTAACCTCGACCCGCTCATGACCCTCTACGTCATCCGGCACGCCAAGGCCGGGTCGGCTCCCGACGAGGAGCGCCCGCTCAACGATGCCGGGCAACGGCAGGCCGAGCGCATCGCCGAGCTGCTCGCCGACGCCGGCGTAAGTCGCGTGCTCACGAGCCGCTACACCCGCTGCGTGCAGACCGTCGCCCCGCTGGCCCGGCGGCTGGGCCTCGAGCTCGAGCACCACAACGCCCTGGCCGAGGAGGCCGAGGTCGAGGGGGCGTGGCAGCTGCTCGAGTCGCTGGCCGGCACCGAGACCGTGCTGTGCAGCCACGGCAACATCATCAGCCCGCTGCTCGACCGCGTCATGCGCCGGGGCGCAGCGATCGAGGGCGAGTGGTCGTGCAAGAAGGGTTCGATCTGGTGCCTGGAACCCGAGGGCGCCCGGCTCTTCGGCCGGGCCGTGCTGCAACAGGCCTGACGAGCGGTTCCTTCACGACGACCATTGGCCGGTCCGCGAGCATGGCGGCATGACGCTCGACCTGCAGGCAGCCACGTCGTTCCTGGCGACGCACGGTCGGATGCTCGACCGGCGCCGCTTCCAGCTCCTGCTCGGCGATGGCGACCGCGACGGCGTCCTCGCTGCCCTGGATGCCTACCGCAATCCCGACGGCGGCTACGGCTGGGGACTCGAACCCGACCTGCGGTCGCCGGAGAGCCAGCCCACCGCCGCGATGCACGCGTTCGAGGTGCTCGCCGAGCTGGCGCCGGCGACGACACCGCACGCCCTCGAGCTGTGCGACTGGCTCGCGGAGCACTCCCTCGCAGATGGCGGTCTCCCGTTCGCCCTGCCCGTGAGCGACCCGGCCGGATGTGCGCCGTGGTGGGCGCAGGCCGACCACGCGACCTCCTCGCTGCAGATGACCGCCCAGGTCGCGGCCAACGCCCATGTCGTGGCCCGCCACGCGCCAGCAGTCGCGCAGCACCCGTGGCTCACCACGGCGACCGACTGGTGCCTCGAGGCCATCCGCGCCGTCGACGTGGCGCCGCACGCCTACGTGCTGCTCTTCGCCCTGCGGTTCCTCGACGCCGCGGCCGACACCGTGCCGGATGCACGCGGCCTGCTCGAACACCTCGGCCGACATGTCCCCGCCGACGGCTCGATGCACGTCGTAGGAGGAACGGAAGACGAGATGCTCCACCCGCTGGACTTCGCTCCCGACCCTGGCCGGCCCGTTCGGAGCCTGTTCGCACCCGACGACATCGCCGCCGACCTCGACCGCCTCGCGAACCTCCAGCAGTCCGACGGCGGATGGGTCGTCGACTACGCCTCGGTCTCCCCGGCCGCCGCCCTGGAATGGCGCGGCTACGCGACCGTGCGCGCCGTGGCCGTCCTGCAGAGCAACGACTAACGAGCCGAGCGGATAGGCGAGCGACCCCGGGAGTTCGGGCGGACTGCTGGGGTTGCGCCAAAGGACAAAGACGCGCCCAGGGCGGGGTGGCCGAAGGTCGTCGCCGGATCTTCAGCCATTCCGGGGCCCAGATCCGACCATCGTCGGCCTTCCTAGGGCCCCAGAACGGATCGGCGGGCGGCACCGACGTGAGTCATGCGACCCTCGCCCCCGTGGTTGCGCCCTTGTCTTGGGGCGCTACCGCTGGGCCGGCGCGTGCCGCGAACGCTCGCCCTCTAGTTCCCGATGCTGGCCCGGAAGTTCTCGATCTGGGTCTTCAGGTCGGCCGGCGGGTTGGCGGCGAGGGCGTCCTCGAACGCCTGCTTGGCCCCGGCGTCGTCGCCCGCCAGTTGCTTGGCCAACCCAAGGTAGAAGATCACCCGCGGGTTGTTCGGGTCGAGCTTCAGGGCCGCCTCGATCGACGTTCGGCCGCGGGTTCCCAGCTCGGGCTTGGAGCTGGCGTTGGCCAGCGTGACGAGCAGCAGGCCCCGCTCGGACAACGCTTCCACGTTGCCGGGATCCTTGGCGGCGACCTCGTCGTAGATCGCCAGGGCATCGACGTACTTCCCGGAGCTGGCCAGCGAGGCGGCCTGGCTGAGCTTGGTGTTGGTGCTCTCCCGGATGTTCCCGGTCGCCGTCTGGCCAGGCTTGCGGCTCCCGGCCGTGTTGGCCACTGCCACGCCGGCACCGAGAGCCAGGGCGGCGACGACGAGCACGGCGGCCAGCGTGCGGCCCGGGCGCCGGGGCGACGCCGAACCGGTGAGCTCGGTGTGACCGGTTTGGATCGACCGCTCGACGTCGGCCAGCCGCTGGGCGTAGTCGGCCCGCAAGGTGGCGGCGTCGAGGGCGTCGATGTCGCCGGCCCCCAGCTCCCGCTCGATGTCGTCGAGGGAGCGGCGGAGGAACGAGCGCTGCTCCTCCAGGTCGGCCAGCACGTCCGGGTTCACCAGCCCGACCCCCA
>JAOBWJ010000040.1 GCA_025463335.1 Acidimicrobiales bacterium | reverse complement strand
CCCGATGGCTGGCCATCCTTCACGAGGAGCACGGCACCATCGACCGCTACCTGGTCGAGGAGGGTGGGATGGCACCGGAGTCGATCGACGAGCTGCGGCGGCTGCTGGTTCAGCAGGCGTAGGCGGCCAGGGCGGCGTCGATCGTGGTCGGCGTGAGCAGCAGGCTGTCGATGACGGCAGCCAGCCACGGTGGCCGGGCGCTGCCGACCACCGCGAACGGCCGGTCGAGCCCGGAGCGTTCGGCCGCGTGGCGGGCGTAGGTGACGGCGTAGTCGGGCGGGCGCACGTCGGACGACAGCTCGAGGAGGGCGTAGGGGTCGGGCGGTGCCACCTGCGCCGGATGGGCGACGGGGACCCGGGCCGATGTCGGTCCGGTCGCGCCGCCCAGCAGGCCGGGACCGTCGTCGAGCACGGCGCCCCGCACCAGCTCGGGCCGGGCCCCAGCGGTCAGCACGGCGATGTAGGCGCCGAGCCCGCGGGCCAGCAACGTCGCCGGGCCGATCTCGGCGAGCACCACGTCGACGTCGGCCATGAGCAGCTCGGCGCTGTATCCGCCGCCCGAGGGGACGGTCGATGCCCCATGGCCGGTGAAGTCCAAGGCTAGCACCGGACCGGGCCATGCCGCGGTGGTCTCTGGCGGCGTCTCGGGCGAGCGCTCACCGAGGCCATGGAGGAGCAGCAGCGGGCGGCCGTCACCGTCTCGGAGGGTGTGCACGGCGAGCTCGACGCGGTTGTGGTGGAGTCGGCGAGGATCGGTCACGCCAGGAACTCCAGCACCAGGTCGGCCACCTGGCGCGGTTGCTCGATGTGGACGAAGTGGCCCACGTCGGCCAGCTCCACGATCTCGGCTCCTGCTGGCAGGTGGGGCTTGACGTCGACCGCAGTCGCCCCCCAGCCCATCTCTTCGTGGATGGTGCTGAGCACGCCGAGGAACGGGATCCCCAGTCCGGAGAGGCAGTTCAGCGTCCACTCCGGGCGACGCGGGCCGAATCCGCCCAGCCGGAGGGCGGGGTCGGTGCGCCAGCGCCAGCCGTCGGGATCCAGCCGCCCGCCGACCGTCACGAGGTAGCGCAGCCACTCGATAGAGAGGCGGGGGTTCATCGACGCGCGGCGACGGGCCAGGCCGTCGAGCGTGTCAGCCCTGCGCTGGTGGCCAGCCAACCGGCGCCGGTGGTCGAGCCACGCCGCGAGCTCGCCCGACAACAACTTGGTCCGGTCGCGGTCGGCCACGTCGGGGGCGTTGCCCCTCGTTGGGATGCCGTCGAGGTTGACCAGCCGCTGGAACCGGTGGGGCTGGGCGTCGGCCAGCTGCAGCGTCATGTTGCCGCCCTTCGAATGACCGACCACCGGGATCGGCTCAGTGCTGATCGAGTCGAGCACGGCCAGGGCATCACGCATGTCGGCATCCCAGTGGTACAGCTCGGCATGATCGGAGTCGCCGTGGCCCCGTTGGTCCCAGCTGATGACCCGCCACCCGCCGTCGGCCAGCATCGGCGCGAACACGTCGAGGGTGCCGACGAAGTCGAAGCCGCCGTGGGCCACGAGCAGTGGCGGGGCCGCCTCGTCGCCCCACTCGGACACGGCGATCCCGACGCCGAAGCCGGCCACCCGCCGCTGCCGATCGGGGCGCCGGGCGGCCGGTACGGCGGCGCGGACGTCGGCGACCTCGTCGTTCATGGTCGGGAGAGTAGGTGGCGCCGACAGGACCATCGGGCGACGCCGGGGTTTCCGGCCGGGGATCCGGGTACGGCTGGGCCATGACCGATCCCCGGCTGGAGGACCACGCCTTCGGTGTGGAGCTTCAGATGACCGAGCTGGTGGAGAAGATCGAACGGGCCAGCATCCAGGGCCGTTCCGATCGCGTGGCCGAGCTCCAAGGTGAGCTGGAGGCCCTGCAGGACGATCTGGTGTCTACGGCCGAGTCGATCGCCAGCGAGCACTTCGACCACGCCGAGATCCACCCACGCGACGTCAACTGACGCATCCTCAGCGAGCGCGACCTCAGTCGGGCTGGTTGAGCTCGACCATGTTTCCCGCGGGGTCGTCGACCGTGGTCTGACGGCCGACGCCGGAGTGGAACGCGTCGGGCACGTCGTAGCCCTTGCCCCGGAGCTCGGTCATGACGGCGTCGAGGTCGTCGACCCGGAGGGCGAAGTGCTGGCCGGCACGGTTGGGCGTGGCCCCCTCCACCAGGTGGATCTGCTGGCCGGCGGCATCGAGCCAGGCCCCGCCGATCCCGAAGTCGGGCCGGTCGGATCGGGGCGTGAGGCCGAGCACGTCGACGTAGAAGGCCAACGCGGCCTCGACGTCGGGGACCATGATCGAGACGTGGTGAATGCCGGCGGGCTGCATCGAGTCCTTCTTAGGCCTCGGCGGCGAGGAAGTCGAGGGCGGCGTCGATGAAGCCGAACGAGCGCGGGGTGGCGAAGTGCTCGGTGTTGCGCAGTGTGACCAGCCGTGCATCCGGGAGGGCGGACATGAGGCGGTCGGCCGGGCCGGCGAAGTCCTTGTCTCCGAGCACGACGAGGACCGGCAGCTTGACCCGAGCCAGGTCGTCCTCGGTGAGTGCGGCGTG
The DNA here is from genome assembly GCA_025463335.1 of Acidimicrobiales bacterium. Taxonomy (GTDB): domain Bacteria; phylum Actinomycetota; class Acidimicrobiia; order Acidimicrobiales; family CADCSY01; genus RYN-34. Next base: position 2,029 of record JAOBWJ010000040.1, on the reverse strand, counting down.
CATGCGGCGCATGCAGGCGGCCAGGGCCAACGGGTCGTTGCCCGGGATCTTCGACGACTGGACGAAGAACTTGGCGGTTCCGTCGTCGTCGGGCTCCTCGCCCGACTCGATGGCGTCGGCCACGCGGGAGGCGTCGTGGGACCGGAAGACGTTCTCGCCGATGCCGGACAGCACGAGGCGACGGAACCGCTCGGGCCGGCGGGTCGCCAGGTGCAGGAGTTGGACCGCACCCATGCTGAAGCCCACGGCGTCGACCACCTCGTCGGGCGGGAGGGCGGCCTCGATGTGGGACGGAAGGTCGGCGTAGGCCTCCGGGTCATGCGGCTTGTCGGCGGTGCCGTGCCCGGGGAAGTCGAACGGGATGACGGTCCGGCCCGTGTCGCCCAGCAGGTCGACGAAGCCGGTGTCGCGCCAGTTGAGCTCGAACGACGAGAGGAAACCGTGGGCCAAGAGCACGCGGGGCTGGGTCACGCGACGGCACCGTAGCGGTGCGTCACAATCGAGGGATGCCCCGCCGTGCCCTCTGTCTCGTCGCGTTCGTGCTCACCCTGCTCGTCGGGCTACCGGGAGGCGCTGAGGCAGCGTCGAGCGGGGGAGTGGTTCCCTTCGGTGGCGCGCCGGCGGCCGGTTCGGCCGTGTCGGGCTCGGACGCCACCCGTGTCATCGGGATCGTCGCCTCGTCCACCGGCGAGGGCTACTGGCAGTTCAGCGTGAACGGCGCAGTGCACGCCTTCGGTGACGCTCGTTTCGCCGGCTCGGCAGCCGACCGACGGTTGAACCGGCCGATCGTGGGGATGGCGGCGACGCCGTCTGGTGGTGGCTACTGGTTGGTGGCGTCGGACGGCGGGATCTTCACGTTCGGGGATGCCCGCTTCGCCGGGTCGACGGGCGCGACGCGGTTGAACCGGCCGATCGTGGGGATGGCGGCGACGGCGACGGGTGGTGGCTATTGGTTGGTGGCGTCGGACGGCGGGATCTTCACGTTCGGCGATGCCGAGTTCCGTGGATCGGCCGGGGGCCGGGCACTTCCCGAGCCGGTGGTGGGGATGGCGGCAACCCCCACCGGACTCGGCTACCGCCTAGCCACCTTCGACGGCCAGGTCCTCGCCTACGGCGACGCCACCGATGCCGGCTCGATGGCCGGCCAGTGCAAGGCCGAAGGCGTGGTGGCCCTGGCCTCCCGCCCCACCGGCGGCTACTGGCTGGCAACCGCCGGCGTGCTGCCGGCGGCGATCCCGGCCGGGACCGACCCCATCGACACGGTGGCGACCGAGTCGGCGAACATGACCACGCTCCTGCGGCTGCGCGATGGCTGCCGGCCCACCCCGTCGCCCGCGGCGGGCCGGTTCACGTCACCGCTGCCCGGTTCGAGGATCTCCAGCGACTACGGCAGCCGGATCCACCCGGTCTACGACAAGCCCCAGTTCCACAGCGGCATCGACCTGGCCGGCGGCTCGAAGATCCTGGCCCCGGCCGACGGGGTCGTCGTCCAGGTGCTGGATCGGCAGGGCTTCGGGTTGACGACGATCGTCGACCACGGCGACGGCACGGCGACGGTGTACGGCCACCAGGCCGCGGTCGCAGTGACGGTGGGGGACACCGTCCGCCGGGGTCAGGTGATCGGTACGGTCGGGCAGACCGGCTACGCGACCGGCAAGCACCTCCACTTCGAGGTCCGGGTCCATGGCGTCCCGACCGATCCCAAGCGATGGCTCTGATCGTCGAGGACGCCCCAGCGGCGGTGACGCTCGATCTCCGGGGGCGGGTGCTGCGGGAGGGCCGGACGCACGAAGGCTTCCCGGAGGACGACCAGCCCGGGACGTTCCACCTGGTGGCCCGGCTCGATGGCCGGGTGGTGGGCGTGGCCAGCTTCATCCCTCGTGGCGACGACCTGTGGCAGCTGCGGGGGATGGCGGTGGAGCCCGACGTGCAGGGCCACGGGGTCGGTCGGGCCGTCCTCGCCGCGGGCATCGAACGGCTGCGTGTGGCGGGTGCCCGCCGGCTGTGGGCCAACGGGCGCGACACCGCC
>JAOBWJ010000019.1 GCA_025463335.1 Acidimicrobiales bacterium | reverse complement strand
CCAGCTCGGTCGACACCCGGACCGAGGTCCTGATCCAGCGGGCCATGGCCGCCCTGCGCTCCCAGCGGACGAGCTTCGTGATCGCCCACCGCCTGTCGACCATCCGCGACGCCGACACCATCCTCGTGATGGAGGACGGCCGCATCGTCGAGCAGGGCGACCACGACGACCTGCTGAAGGCCGGCGGCGCCTACGCCCGGCTCTACAACGCGCAGTTTGCGGCGGCGGCGACCGAGCTCACCTAGAGAAGAAGAATCAAGCCGTAGCGAACAGCGGCATTCGGCCCTTGCCTGCAGACGGAGCCGGCACCAGGGGAATCCGGCCGCACCACTGCCCGACGCTGGAGTCGACGGGCCGGATGCCGCTGTTCCGAAGGCTCGCCGAAGGCGTCCGAGCCCTTAGCGAGCGCAGATGGCCGCCAAGCCCGGGAGTTCGGGCGTACGGCGGGGGCTGCGCAAAGTCCAAAGACGCACCCAGGGGATAGCCCGGGGTGCCTCACGTGGTGCTGCCCCGCACGCCGACTCCGCTGAGGCCTTCCTGCTTCTAATCACGCTGAGCCCGGCTCTGACGGGTGTTGTGTCGCGCGACATGTCTGACACTTATGTCGCGGGACATCCCTGACAGTCAGGGTAGGCGGCGGCGTGGCCTTCCACGGGGTAGGCCGGAGGGCTGGTAGGGGCGGCTGTGATCGAGTTCGAGGTGGCGGACGAGGCGGCCGTCGATGAACACGGCGGCATGGGTGTCGTCCAGCATCACGCGGGCGGTGCGGCCGATGTGGTCGACACCGACGTGGATGATCCAGGGGGCGACGCGCACCAGGCCGTGCTGGTTGACGGCGGCCGTGGGTGTGCGTTGCGGGGCGGGGAGCGCGAGGCCGAAGTTGATGGCCTTGGGTGTTGCTGACCACCGTTCGATCGGGGTCGTCCGGCCGATGCCGCGATGGGGTCGCTCGTAGTTGTAGATGGCGATGAACGTGTCGAGCTGGGCCTGGAGCTCGGCGAGGTTCTGGGCGAGCGGTTGGCGCCGAAGCCATTTCTTCAACGTCTGGTGGAACCGTTCGATCTTGCCGCAGGTTTGGGGGTGGTACGGCCGGGAGGTGATGGGTCGCACCCCGGCGGCTCGCAGATTGATCTCGAAGGCGACCTCGTAGCCGCGGAGCCGTCCCGAGAAGTTCAGGCCGTTGTCGGACAGCTGCCCGCTGGGCAGGCCCCAGGTCTCGACCGCTGAGCAGAACGTGGCCCACGTGTTGTCGGTGGTGGCGGTGAGGACGGCCACGCTGGCGGTGACGAGCCGGGAGTGGTCATCCAGGAACGTGAGGACCTCGACCTGGCCGACGCCGATGACCCACTTGGTCGCATCCGTCTGCCACAGCTCGTTGGGGGCGGCCGCCTCGAACCGCCGTAGGGATGACTTCGGCCGCTTGCGAGACTCGGGCACCACGAACCCGCGCCGGACCAGGATCCGCCAGATCGTGGCGACCGACGGCACCACGGGCAGGCCCCGCCGACCGAGATGCCACTGGATCGTTCCAGCGCCGGCGTCGAGGCCGGCCTCGTCGAGCTCCTTGCGTAACGCCACCACCACGTCTTCGACCTGGACCGAGGTTCGCGATGGCGAGGTCTTCGGCGCCGACGACCTCGGCTCGAGCCCAGCCAGCCCCTGCTCGCGATAGCGGTCCCGCCATCGATAGAACGTGTCGCGGGAGATCCCGTACTCCCGGCAGAACAACGACACGTTGATCTCCCCGCCTGCCACCGCCGCCACCAGCCGCACATCCACCGGAGCCACCTTCCGAGCCATGGCCCAGTCGGCCACGACCCGCCTCAGGTGTCAGGGATGTCGCGCGACATCAACTGTCAGGGATGTCCCGCTATAGGACACCCGGCTCTGACGGGCTGAGCGTGACCAGAACGGGGGAACCCGCTGGTGGGCGGCACCGACTCCGGCGCGCAGGGCTCGCCCCGGTGGTTGCGCCCTTGTCTTGGGGCGGTCCCCTGCGCAGGGGGCCGACCCGGGCGCGTCCCCGGTCAGGCGCTGATCATCCGCCAGGTGAGGCTGAGCGTGGCGCTGCGGCTCTGATAGCGGTTGTCGTTGCCTCCACCCGACGAACTGTGCCCGGTGTCGGGCAGGAGCACGGTGAGCACGAGGTAGGCCCGCTCGTTCCGACGGAACCCGTTCCCGATGGCGATGCCGTTGCTCATCGTGGTGTGGGCGGCGGCGAAGGCGTTCAGGGAGCCGCCGAACACGTCGACGCAGCCGTAGACGCACTGGCTCGGTGCGCCGCTCCGGGCCGCCGTGGAGTACCGCTCGATCTTCAGCTGGAGGCCGTTGCAGAGGTTGCCGCTGCCGTACGGGGGCGGGCCGACGGTGCCGCTGGCGCAGGCGCCGGCGGCGAAGACGCGGAGGTCGACGGCGTCGGTGTTGCTGTCGGGGTCGACGTTCCAGAGGGTCAGGTTCACGGTCTGGGGATGGCCGGGCCGGATGTCGGAGAGGTCGAACAACCGGTCGCAGCTGTTGTTGTCGCTTCCGCCGGCGCTGTTCGAGAGGCAGTAGGCCGCCGAGTCCCGCTGGTTGCCCAACACGAACGACGTCGAGGGCGGCGGCGGGGCCGGCTGGGTCGTAGGCGTCGGATTGGGCTGCGTGGTGGGAGTCGGCTGGGTGGTGGTCGTCGGCTGCGTGGTGGTCGTCGGCTGCGTGGTGGGGGTGGGCCGAGTCGTGGGCGTGGGCTGCGTCGTGGGTGTGGGCCGGGTCGTGGGGGTGGGCGTCGACGTCGTGGTGGCCCTCGGCGGGAGCGTGGTGCCGGGCGAGGGGGTGCTGGTCGGCGTGGGCCGCTCGGTCGTCGACGGGCTGGTGCCGGGCGTGATCGGTTCGGTGTCCCTGGGCGGGGTCGTCGTCGGCGTTTCGGGCAGAACGACGTTGTCGGGCACGTCGGGTCCATTGGTGTCGGCCGCCAAGGTGGCAGGGAGCGGGAAGGCAGTGGAGCCGCCCGGGTCGGTGTCGGTGAGAGGAGGGGGGCCGCCCAGGAAGGCGTAGGAGTGACGGCGGGCGTCGAACGTCGTACCGATCTGGGGGATGACGGTGTCGTCCGAGATGGCCGGCGGGGTGCCAAGGAACCGGTCGCCGGCGTCGCCGGTGCCGAGCGGCCACAGGCTACGGCTGGGCAAGATGGGCGGCGCGGCGATGCCGAAGATGGGCCGGCCCTGACCGAAGAACGCCGAGCCGCCCTTCGCTGCCGCATGGAACCGTCCGAGCTCGTTGCCGACCGCGAACTTGAGGGAATCGTCGTCCTCGTGGACGGCGACCACGGCAGCCTCGGAAAGCAGCCCGAACGTGAGACCGGGGGTCTCCCATTGGTCGGGGACGTACATCGGCGCGGTCGACGCTGATACGACGGCCTGGGGGATCGGGGCGGCGCCGGCCGGCGACGGCGGTGCCGGGGCGACTCGCTGCTGCCCGCTCGCCCCGGCCGCCAGCGGACCGGCGAGCAAGGCGAGGGCGAGGAGCCCGATCGTCGGGCGTCGGATCACGGCCCGTTCCCGAGCGGGTTGGCGCCGTGGACGTTGCTGTCGGGGGCCGGCGGCAGGGCCAGCGGCTCCTTCGGCAGGGCGAGCAGGTCACGCTCGTACTTGTCCTTGGCCCAGGCATAGGCGACGGTCCAGACCAGGAACGCCATGAGCAGCAGGCCGATGGTCACGATGACCATCACCCGCCACGCCACGTAACGCGAGCGATCGGGCAGGGCGGCGCCGAGGAAGGCGGCCGTCCGGTGGCGCAGGGTGAGGGAGCCGATCTGCTCCCGGTTGGTCGTGCCGCCGATCTTGAACCGGTTGGCATACGGCAGCTGGCCGTCCTGGGCCAAGCGGACCCGCAGGTCGGTCACCAGCGTCCGCGGCCGGATCGGCGTCGTGGTCGCCAGCGGGTCGCCGCGGTCGAGCGAGTAGGCAGTGAGCAGGGCGCCATGGGTGTTCGTCGAGCGGCTGAGCAGCTGGTCGAGCGGGGTCATCACCAGGAGGGCGCCGACGATCTTGCCATCGAGGCGGACGGGGCCGGCTGTGGCGAGCAGTGGTCCCTCGTCGGTGGTGAGCAGGTCGGAGAAGCGCTCCCCGTACTGGTCTGTCTCCCCGGCGAGGGCCTGGCGCACGATCGAGACATCCAACCGTTGCCGGTAGACGGGGCGGACCGCGCCGTTGGAGCGGAAGGCGAACACCACCCGGCCCTGGTCGTCGATGATGTCGATCATCGGCATGCCGTGGTTGGCGTCGACGGGCGTGAGTCGCCGCTCGATGTCGCGGGCGTCGTAGCGCTTCAGGGAGGCGGCGAAGCCGTCGGCGAAGGCGATGCCGCGGTAGGCCGAGAGCTGGTCGCGCTCGAGGGTGTTGACGGTGGCGTTGGCGCCCGCCCCGGCGTCCAGCAGGCGTTTGTCGAGATCCTCCAGCCACAGCCGGGAGGCGGTCTGGCCGGCCCAGTAGATGGCGAGGATGGCCACGAGCAGAGCGAGCAGGAGCTGGACCCACGGCCGTCGCCGTCGCTCGTCATCCTCCTCGAGGAAAAGGTCGTCGTCGAGCGAGCTCGGGCGGGGGACCTGGAGCGGGTCCACTCGGACCTGGGTCTGCGGACGTGTTGGCCGTCGGGTGTCCAAGGCTCAGATGCCGATGGTCTTGTTCTTCTGCACGCAGCGACCGTTCGTCGGATCGGCTGCGATCAGGGCGAACGTGGACACCGTCGTGAACGTCGTCTGGGCGGCGCAGTACTTCCGGCTGCCGTTCACGGACTTGACGTAGGTCGCGTTGGCCGTCGTCTGGACGGTGAACGTTCCACTGGCCGTGGCTGTCGCGCTGCCGACAAGGGGCGCGCCGACGGTGATCCTGACCTTGGCGCACGGGATCGATCCGGTGCATGTCGGCGCGCTGACGCCAGAGATCGCGTAGCGGGCGACCAAAGCCACTGTGCCGGTGTCCCCGTTGGCCGCCACGCTCACCAACCGGAACCCCTTGAAGAGCGTGTCGCTGCTGCCGCCGGACGTGCGAGGGCACGTGGTGGTGCTGGTGCCGTTGACCCCGATCCAGATGGCCTTGGTGGTCACGTCGGTGCAGATGTAGTCGGCGATCGTGGGCAGCGACGTCACCGCCTGGTTGAACGTGAACTCGAAGTAGTCGCCGCTGTCGAGGCTGCCGCTCACACCGCCGTTGACACCGATGGCATCGATCATCGTGGTGCCCACGATGGCCACCATGGTGGGGTTGCCCTGCTGGAAATCGACGTCCTGGCTGAGCCAAGGGTTCGCGCCCTCGGGGCAGCACGGATACGACGTCTGGGCCTGGTAGCAGTACTCGCGGCCGTCGACGAAGTTGGCCCTGGTCGATGCGCTGCTGTCGGTGAGGCCGGCGCCGGTCTGGGACACGCCGACCTTCGTGGTGAAGGCGGCCGACGTGAGGCCACAGGAGCTGTCGGGCGTCTGCGGCGCCTGCTTCCAGTCGGCCCAGTTGACCCGGTAGCCGGCGCTCGCCACGTCGAGGCCGGTCGCGTTCGCCCAGGCCAACACCACGTTGGCGCCGGACGGGGTGGCGGTCAGGTTGCGCGGCGTGGAGAGCGACGCGGCCACGAACTTGTTGTTGGCGTTGGTCGTTGTGCTGGTGAAGGTGGCGGTCGTGCCGACGACGAACCCGCTCGTGATCACCAGGGCGAGGATCACGCCCAGGGTGGTGCCGTCGCCGCGGCGCTGGCGGCTGGCCAGCGGCAACGTGGGTGGGAGGGAATGCCGCGGCGGCGGCCTCCGCCGCCGGAACGGCACGGACCAGCCCACCTCAGCGTCGTCCGCGCGCGGGCTTCGGCTTCCAGATGTCGACGATGGAGAGGAGGCCGAGCAACGAGGCGGGGATGACCAGCAGCGCGAACCGGGCCTGCGAGGTCCCGAGGTAGCCGAACAGGAAGCCCAGCTTGGGGATGTGCGTCTTGTACTTCCAACCCGTGCCCGTGGCCGGCACCAACCAGGGGTCCGGCGAGTCGTTGAAATCGCCCTTGGTCTGGAACGCCTTGCCGGTCTCGTTGGTCTGGATGCTCACGATGCGGTGGGTCACCAGCGTCCCCGGCTTGTCGGGCCGGTCGAACGTGATGATGTCGCGCACCTTCAGGTCGCTGGCATCGGTCTTGGTGAGCAGCACCATGTCGCCCGTGTTGAACACCGGATGCATGGACCCGGAGCGCACGAAGAACATCTGGTAGGGCAGGACCTTGGGCCCGAGCGAGACGGCGAACACCACGACCACGATCAAGGCGGCCAGGCCCGTGCCGATACGAGAGGCCCACGCCTTGAAGGTGCTGCGGCGCTCGTCCGCCTTGGGCGGCTCGCCGATCCACACCCCGGGGCCGGAGAAGAAGGACTCCTCGGTGGCGGCGACCACGGCCGTGCGGGCCCGCGGCAGCTCGGCCGAGGTGAATGAGTACGACGACGTGATCGGGTCAGCCTGGGGTGTCGACGCAGGCTCCGGCTCTGCGGGGACGGCGGCGGCCGGCTCTGGCGCGGCCGGCGGCATGGCGATGGGCTCGGCCGGCGGCTCGGCGGGCGGCTCGGCGGGCGGCACGTAGGCCGCCGGTGTGGCATACGGCGACGGCTCCGCTGCGGGTTCGGAGGGTGGTGCGAACGCGGCGGGGTCGGGTGCGGGCAGGGGTGCGATGGGGGCGGGTTCCGGTGCCGCCAGCGGTGCGGAGACGGGCGGCTCGGGCAGCGGAGGAACCGTGGGCACCGGGGGAGGTGGTGTGTACGCGGTGGGCTCGGGCGCGGGCGGCGGTGCGTAGACAGGAGGGGCGTAGCCGGTCGCCGGCGGATACGGGGGCGGGAGATAGACCGTGGGCGGGCCCGGCATCGGCGGCGAGTACGGGTGGGCCACCGCGGCCTGGGCGGCCGCAGCCGCCGCCGGGTCGCCGGCCCACCGGGTCGGAGCGCTGAGCTGCTGGACGATCGTCCCGAGCTCCCGCACCGTGGCGGCGAACCGGTCGCGGTCGGCCAGCTGCTGCTGGGTCAGCTGCAGCTGGGTGCGGATGCCCTCCAGCTCGAGGCGCAGCCCGTCGCGCTCGGCGCGAAGCCCGGCCAGTTCGATGGTGAGGCGGTGGAGTGCCTGATCGATGGTGGAGCCGAACGACTCGATGGGGTCCGACGTGCCGAGCCACTGCTCCGGACCCGTCGCCGGGCGCGGCGGTCCGGGCTGCTCGCGCATCCCGAAGTTGTCACCGGAGTCGGTCATTCGATTCCTCGCCGCCGCCGAGCAGCGGCATCCGTTTAGTTTGTCCGACCGCTCGGCCGGAAGGAGTACAGGCGTCGGCTCAGGACTGGGTGAGCGTCCAGCTCATTGCGAACGTGACCTGTCGACCCTGGAGCTGGTTGCTGGAACCGGACGGAAGCATCAGCGTGATGCGGAACCAGCGCGACTGGTTCGGGGTGAGGGAACCTAGCGGGAGACCGGTGGCGCCCGTCGCGTAGGCGGTCATGTACGTGTCGAGGGTGTGGAGGCCGTCGGGGCTCGCGGCGGCCAGCGTGCAGTCCTTCTGCGCCCCGGGGGCAGTGGCGACCGAGAGTCCCAGCTGCGTGGCAATCAGGCCAGAGCTGCCGCTCGGCGTGGTGACGGCGATGTTGTTCGTTCCGCTCACCGGCCTGGGGTTGCCGATCTGCAACTGGTTGCTGGAGGTGCCCACGACCACCACGCCGGCGCCTCCGGGCACGGCCTGGGCCGCGGTCTGCACGGCGGTGGCCAGGGCGGTGATCGTGTTGTACGTCGCGGCCGCCACGATGGCGTCGGTGGTGAAGGCACTGCCGTTCACGGTGAGCCGGAAGTGGCTGGTCGCTGCCGCGATCGTCAGCGGGAAGGTCAGCGCCGTGCCCGTGATCACGCCGGTGGCACCAGCGCCGTAGAGGCAGGTGCTGGTGTTGGTGCGTAGGGACGAGTCGTATTCCTGAATCGCCATCTGGACGTTGGTACATGTCGAGACGGTGCCGTCGCCGCTGAAGTTGGCCCCGCTGACGTCGCCGTTGACGCAGTTGGCGGCGTTGGCCATGAAGCCGGTCAGCGCAGCGGTCAACGACCCGAGGTTGGTCAGCGTGATGTTGGCCGTGGCCACCTCGCCGGGCCGCTTCTTGAGGCTCGACGTGTCGAAGAGTTGCGTGCACGCTCCGTTGGCGTTGGTGTCGACTGCTGTCCCCGCCCCGCCGTTGCTCGACGTGGTGCCGTTGGAATAGCAGATCGAGCCCGTGGGGGCTTGGTCCGTGAGGACGACCGTGCCGGAGGCGAACGTCGAGGCGCTGCTCTGGGTGGTGCTGGCGTTGAACGATGCGAACGTTCCCGCGCCGAGCGTGGTGCCCATGGCGCCGAGGACCATCAACGTCATCAGAACCTTCTTCAGCGGGGACACGTCGTCCCCGATCCCTGCAGCAGCGTGCTCGTCATCGCCATCGTTACTGGATCACTCGCCAGGTGATGCCGTTGGTGGTGGTGAGGCCCTGCATGTCGTTGCCCGCACCCAACGGGAACTGGACCGAGATCCGGAAGTAGCGGGTGGTCTGGTTGGTGAAGGGGTTCAGCGAAAGCGGGCTGCCCGACGTGTACGTCGAGGCGAAGGTGCCCAGCGTGCTGCCGAACGTGCAGGCGTTGTTGAGGCCGAGGTTGCCGCCGAACCAGCAGTAGCCGCCGCCGGTCACCACGCCGTTCGTCCGGTTCGTGGCGTTGGTGTACTCCTGGATGGTGACCTGCAGCGACGTGCAGAGGTCGCCGGTGCCGTGATACGAGCCGAGGCCGTCGGTGGTCGAGCACGGCGAGGAGGGGAACGCTTGAAGGCCGGCGGCGTCGATCGTGCCGTCGTTGCGGAGATCGAGGTCGGCGGTGGCGATGTCGCCCGGCTTCTTCGTCGTGAGGTTGAAGAAGGCGGCACAGGTGTTGGCGTTCGTGTCGGTGTTCGTGATGTTCGTCGGCGTGGTGCCAGCCGAGTAGCAGGTCGCCCCGCTGTTCACCGAGTTCGTCAGCACGAGGGTGCCGGTGGCGAAGCTGGCGTTGTTGGTCGTGGAGGCCGAGAACGAGGCGAACGTGCCGGCCCCGGCGCCGCCGACGAACAGGGCCCCCAGGGCCAGCCACGCCCACCTGGGCACACGGCGCTTGGGCGGCTCGGGCTGCTCCACGATGTAGCTGGGCTCGGTCATCGACCCTCGGAAACCATCAGATACCGCCGCGAAACGGACGCGGGGAGGGGTGATCCGGTGGCCATGGGCTCATAGTGCCGAGATCGGGCCTTCCCGGCCATCCTCCGACCGCTCCATATCGGTGTGGAACCTTCTCCACGCCGAAGGGGCCAGATGACTAGTCAGTCTCGTCGAGGAGACGGATGGCAGCTTCCCGGTCGGGCACGCGGAGCTTCTTCAGGATGGACGCGACGTGACTACGCACGGTCGCGGCCGACACGTACAGACGGGTGGCGATCTCCTGGGTGGACATCCCGTCGCGGAGCAGGTTCAGGACCTCCCATTCGCGGTCCGAGAGGTCGGCGCCCTTGCGCCCGCCTGGCAGCCGCAGGCGACGCTTGCCGCGGTCGCGGAACTCGTCCATAACCCGCAGCAGGAGGGTCCGGGGGAGGGCGGCCTCGCCGGCCAGCACACCCTCGAGGGCGTGGGAGACCCGATCGGGGTCCATGTCCTTGAGCAGGTAGCCGCTGGCACCGGCGCGGAGGGCTTCGAACAGATCCTCGTCGTCGCGAGACACGGTGAGCATGACCACCCGGGTGTCGGGTAGCTCGCGGGTGATGGCCCGGGCGGCATTGATGCCGCTGCCGGGCATGTGGATGTCGAGCAGGCACACATCGGGCAATTCCCGCAACGCGGCCTCCACGGCGCCGTCGGCGTCGGATGCCTCGGCGCAGATGACCATGCCCGCCGCCTCGAGCGTGTAGCGGACTCCGGCCCGCGTGGGCGGATGGTCGTCGGCGAGCAACACCCGCCAAGGGTTCGAGGGCGTTCCGGGCTCCGTCATCGCAGTGCGACCTCGACTCTCGTTCCCCGTCCCGGCTCCGACTCGATGGAGAAGCGGGCGCCGAGTCGCTCGGCTCGCTCCCGCATCGACACCAACCCGAATCGCCCGTCACCGGCGCCGCCCGGGTCGAACCCGGCGCCGTTGTCGTCGATCCGCAGCACGCCTTCGGTCCCCATGCTTATGCGCACGTGGGTCGCCCGGCCATGGCGTCCGGCGTTGCTCACCGACTCCTGCACGATCCGGACAAGCGCCTCGCGCAGCTCGATGCTGACCCGCTGCGCGACCGGGACGTTCACGTCGACGTCGACCTCGACGCCCACGCGACCGGCCACGTCCTCGGCGGCGCGGGCCAGGGCGAGGTGGAGCGGCTCGTCGTCGCGCACGGTGAGGGCGATGATCGCCCGGCGTGACTCGTCGAGTGCCCGCTCGGCGGCGGCGGCGACGCGCTCGTCGGTGCCTGGCGCCGCCCGGCCCCGCACCAGCAGCCGGGTCTGGGTCACCACGTAGGCGAGCTCTTGGGCCACGCCGTCGTGCAGGTCGCGGGCCAGCCGCCGGCGCTCCTCGTAGATGGCCACATCGGCGAGCCGGCTCCAGTAGCGGTCGATCTCCCGTTCGGCCCCGACCAGCAGCACGAGGTAGAAGCCGAGCCGCAAGGCATCGCCGCTCTGGATGATCTCGGTGTCAGCCGACGGGTACATGGCGAAGCACAGGAAGGCGAAGGCGAACAGCACGCAGCCCACCGCCAGGGCCGAACTGAGCGGATCGCGGCGACCGGTGGATCGCTTGATGAAGCCGAGCGAGGCCGCACCGGAGGCCACAGCCATGACCAGGAGGGTGACCGTCAGGACGATGTTGCCCTCGAGGTCGGGCGCGCCGGCCGTGATGGCGGTGACCCGCACACCGGGCGCCAGCACCCTGCTGAGGGCGGCGACGCCGACGACCACCACGGCGAGGACCCCATCGACGGCCACCACCACGGCGACACCTGGGCGCTGGATCCACTCGGGGAGGCGCCGGTCGCGGGCCACAGCCGACCAGGTGATGGCCGTGACGGCGATGAAGCGGATGGCGAGCGGGGCCCACGTCTGGAAGACGAGCGGGCTCTCCTGGATGTCCTTGGACGGAAGGGCGGCGAAGAACAGGTTGCTGATCGCCAGGAGGCCGAGGGCGAACACCAGGACGAAGTCGTTCAGCCGCCGCCGGCGGCGGACCCGGCCGAAGAGGAGATAGGCGACCACGAGAGCGATGAGCCCCTGGGCCATGGCTAGGGCGGTGCGGACCTCGGGAGCATCGAACGCGAAGCGCACCGTCGGGTCGAGCCCGACCGCGGCGGTGGCCACCGCGGACACGATGGCCGCAATAGCCACCAGGTCACGCGTCCGCATGGTCACGGCGACAGGGTAGAGGTGACCCCCGCATCGGGCCGGGACGGTCTTCGGGGCCGCGATGACTAGTCACCGGCCGTTGACCAGATCCAACGCCCAACCGCCCGGTCCGTCCATATCTGTTCGGGCCGGCCTCGTCGACACTGTTCGGGTGACGACAGTTCGGAAGCTCCTCTTGGCGCTGCTCCTGGTCTCTTTGGCCGGGTCCGCCTTCGGGGCTGGCACGTTTGCGACGTTCAACGCGTCCACCACCAATGGTGGCGCCACGTTCGCGAGCGGGTCCCTGGTCCTCACCAACAACCAGGGCGCCAACACGTGCTTCTCGAACGGTACGACGGCCAACGGCGCCGGCGCGAGCACCGACAACAACACCAACGGCGCCTGCGCCGCTGCCTTCGCGCTCGACCTCAAGAAGCCCAATGACGTGTCGACGGCGACCCTCACCATGACGAACGTGGGCTCGGTGGCTGCGAGCGCCGGTCTGCAGGTCTACGGCACGGCCAACTGCACGCCGGGGAATCGCGTCGCCGAGACCTACCTCGGCACCGGCAACATGTGCGAACAGGTGATGTTCTCGGTGCTGGACTCGACGAGCGGCGCCTGCAAGTACGGCGGCGGCTCGTCGACCACGCTCCTCGGCACGGCCATCGCCGGTCTGACCACCGGCGGCACCGTCGTCATCGGAACCACGAACGACCAGTTCACGCTCACGATCGACGGCACCGGCTATCCGGTGACGATCACCAACGGCACCTACGGCATGTCGACGAACACGACGGCGCCGACCGGCCTGGCGACCACGCTCGCCGGCGCCCTTCAGGGAGCCCTCACCGCGGCGAGCGCTCCGGCGATCGCCGGTGTCGGCCCCGACGGGATCGTGTACATCGCCCCGTCGGCCGTCGGGAACCAGGTGATCTCCGTCGCCAACACCGGCGGCGACACCACGCTGACGACGCTGTCGATGACGAGCACCTCCACCACGGCGGGCGGGCAGGCGGCCTGCACCTACGACGCGGCGCATTCGCTCATGAACTTCACCAAGGCGTTCACGAGCACCACCGGGCTGAACCTGGTCACCCCGTTCAACGCGGGGGCGTCCAAGGCGTACGTGCTCGGCCTGAAGCTCGACACCAATGCCACCAACAACATCCAGGGCAAGCAGGCCAGTTTCAGCCTCACCTGGCTCGAGAGCTAGACCGCACCACCCCGGCGGAACTACCAACCCCAGCAGCAGGACCCCAAAGGAACCACAGTGACTGAGCAGAACCCCGAGGACTACGTCCTCGTCCACAAGAGCAAGGCCAAGATCAGCCGGGCCCGCAAGATGGTCATCGGCGTGATGGCCATCGGCGCCGTCGCCGCCCTCGCCAACTCCGGCACCTTCGCCTCCTTCAGCGCCAGCACCACCAACGACGCCACGTTCAAGACCGGCACTCTCATCCTGAGCAACGGCGTCAACGCCGGCACCGCCTGCTTCTCCTCGAAGGCGAGCAACGGCGGCGCCAACGACCTTGACCTCGACGCCAACGACACCAGCTGCGACGCTCTGTTCGGCGCCAACCTCGTCCCAGGGGCCACGCCCTACACGGCGATCGTCACCGTGCGCAACGAGGGCACCTCGGCCGGCGACCTCAAGGTGTACGCCCCGGCCGCGTGTCAGAACAACCCCGGCACGATCACCACGAACGAGACGCAGAAGCTGACCTTCGCCGGGGTGACCGCTGGCCAGTACAAGCTCACCTTCATCGGCCAGCAGACCCTTGACATCGAGTACGACGCAAGCGCCGCGACCGTGAAGGCGGCCCTGGAGGCCCTGAACAACATCGGTGTCGGCGACGTCGTCGTCACCCAGGACGGCTCGAATCTCCTGATCACGTTCGTGAACGCCCTCGGCTCTGGCGACCGGGCCCAGCTCACTGTGCTGGCGGGCGCGACGCCCTACACCGGTGGGACCATCACGCCCTCGACGGTGGAAGCCGGCGGCGACCTGCTGCCCTCTGGCTCGCTGGTCGATGTGGCCGACAACGACGCCTACGGCCTGTGCAAGAACGTCCAGATCCAGGTGGCTCAGGTCACTTCGAGCGCCGGTACCACTCCGACCGGCGACTGCGTGATCCCCTCCACCGTCGGGGCGTGCAGCGCCTTCACCCCGCTGTACGACGTGCAGAGCTTCGCCACGGCGCTGGCCCACGGCGGCACCTTCGCCTCGGGTGAGACCCGCTTCTTCAAGGTCAGCATCAAGCTGCCCGTGCCGGCCAACAACCCGGTCAGTCACGCCGCCTGCACCAACGGTTTCATCGCCGGCATCGGCTGTGCCAATCCGTGGATGAACGGCATCGCCGCCGCCAACCTGCGCTGGCAGGTTCAGAGCTCCTGAATCTGACCTAAGACCTCCTGCAACATGCTGGGGAGAGAGTCGATGGCCGGGGCTGCAGCCCCGGCCATCGGCGCGCCCCGGAACAGATCGCGGATCTCGTCTTGGGGCGCGATCCCTGCCCGGTAGCCTCCGCGACCATGGCGAAGGCCCCTGTGCTCACCCCCCAGTCCGAGGACTTCCCCCGCTGGTACCAGGACGTGGTGGCCAAGGCCGAGCTGGCCGACAACGGGCCGGTCCGGGGGACCATGGTCATCCGCCCCTATGCCTGGGCGCTGTGGGAGCACATGCAGGCCGCCGTCGACCGCCGCATCAAGGCGGCCGGCGCCGAGAACGCCTACTTCCCGCTGTTCATCCCCGAGTCGTACCTCCGGCGGGAGGCCCAGCACGTCGAGGGCTTCAGCCCCGAGCTGGCCGTGGTCACCCACGCCGGCGGCAAGGAGCTCGAGGAGCCGATCGTCGTCCGCCCCACCAGCGAGACGGTCATCGGCGAGTACATGGCCAAGTGGATCCAGAGCTACCGCGACTTGCCGCTGCTGCTGAACCAGTGGGCCAACGTGGTGCGCTGGGAGCTGCGGCCCCGTGTCTTCCTCCGGACCACCGAGTTCCTCTGGCAGGAGGGCCACACCGCCCACGCCACGGCCGAGGACGCCTCGGCCTACGCCCTGCGGATCCTTCACGACGTCTACGCCGACTTCATGGAGACCCAGCTCGCCATGCCGGTCCTCCGGGGCCGCAAGACGCGGCGCGAGCGCTTCGCCGGTGCCGTCAACACCCTCACCTGCGAAGCGATGATGGGCGACGGCAAGTCGTTGCAGATGGGGACCAGCCACGAGCTGGGCCAGAACTTCGCCAAGGCCTTCGACATCGTCTACTCCGACGACGCCGGCCAGCAGCAGCACGCCTGGACCACGTCGTGGGGCGCGTCGACCCGCATGGTGGGCGGCCTGATCATGTGCCATGGCGACGACGCCGGTCTTCGGGTCCCGCCGGCCGTGGCGCCCATCCAGGTCGTGGTGCTGCTCATCCGCGACGAGGGCGATGCCCGGGCGGAGGCCCAGCGCATCGCGGGCGCCCTCACCGACCGCGGGGTGCGAGTGCGACTCGACGACCGGGTCGACACCGGCTTCGGCCGTCGGGCGGTCGACTGGGAGCTCAAGGGCGTGCCGGTGCGGGTCGAGGTCGGCCCGCGCGACCTGGCCGAGGGCAACGTCACGGTGGCCCGGCGGGACCAGCCCGACAAGGCGACACTGCCGCTCGCGGCGGTCGTCGATCATGCCGCCGCCGCCCTCGATGAGGTCCAGGCGGGTCTGTTCGCCCGGGCGCTCGCCCACCGCGAGTCGCGCTCGGCCGACGTGAAGACGGTCGAGGAGGCGGTCGAGGCCGCCCGCACCGGCTTCGCCCGCATCCCCTACGCCGCACTCGGCGAGGAGGGCGAGAACCGGCTCGCCTCCGACGCCATCACCGTGCGCTGCCTCCAGCGGCCCGATGGCTCGGTGCCCGACGCCGACGACGAGCCCGACCTCGTCGCCTGGGTGGGCCGCTCCTACTAACAGGAGATTTGCACCTTTCGCGTTGACATCGGCGGAGTGGGTCACTACCATCGAACGTATGTTCGGTCCCCAGACCGCCCGAGCGAATGAGCTCACGCTGCATCAGCTGCGTTCGGTGGTGCGCCGGTTGGAGCCGGGGACGCTGTCGGGTCCGCAGGCGGTGGGACTGCTTGATTGGTTCGCCGAGTTGGAGCGGCTGGCTGCTTCCGGGAAGGCGTTGGTGGCGGAGCGGGCTGCGGCGACGAACCAGTGGCGTGCGGGTGGTGATCGTTCGCCGGAGCATTGGTTGGGTCGGCGGACCGGCTCGACGGTTGGTGCGGCCAAGGACGTGTTGGACACCGCCCGACGGTTGAAGAACCTCCCGGCCACCGACGAAGCGGTGCGCAGTGGGCGGCTCTCCGCCGACCAGGCTGCGGCGGTGGCCGACGGCGCCGCCGCGGCCCCCGACGCTGAAGCCAAGTTGTTGGCCGCTGCACCGGAGGAGAGCGTGCGTGAGCTGCGCAACCGGGTGGAGCGGGTGAAAGCCGCCGTCCGTTCCGCCGAGGATGAACAGGCCCGCGACGAAGCGATCCGGCGCGGCCGCTACCTCCGCAAGACGGTCTCGTCAGATGGTTCGCATGAGTTGCACGCCCGCGGCACCGCGGCGTCGATCGCCGCGTTCTGGGCCAGGCTCCAGCCCCACATCGACGCCCAGTTCAAACAGGCCAGGAAGGACGGCCGGCGGGAGTCGCCCGAGGCGTACGCCTATGACGCGCTGATGGCCATGTCCCAAACAGGTGGTTCGGCGACGTCGCCGGCGAAGGTGATCGTGCGGGTCGATCTGTCGGCGTTGCGGCGGGGGACGACGGTGCCGGGTGAGGTGTGTGAGATCGCCGGGTTCGGGCCGATCTCGGTGGCCGAGGCCATGCGTCAGATGAACGACGCGTTCCTGGCGTTGGTGTGCACCAAGGGCAAAGACGTCGTGAACGTGGTGCACCTGGGCCGGCAGTTCACCGAGCACCAGAAGACCGCGTTGGAGTGGGCGAACCCTGAGTGCTGCGTGAAGGGTTGCAGCAGCACCGTCCGCTTGGAGCGTGACCATCGCGAGGACTGGGCCCGCACCCGCGAGACGCGGGTGCCGGCCGCCGACCGGCTGTGTCACCACCACCATCGCCTCAAGACCGCCGGATGGCGGCTCGAAGCGGGCAACGGCAAGCGGCGGATCCTGCCGCCGAGGGGCCAGCGGGTCGACGCCATGGCGGCCTCGCCGTGACTGCACGTGAGGCCCAGGACGGCATGCCCACCAGCGTGCTGCGAGCACCCGACGGCAGCCACTTCTGCCCGGTAGGGAAGCCATCGGTGGCCGGTCGCACGCTGCCGTGTGGGACCTACTCCTCGGGCGCCCGGCGCTACGCCGTGGCCATCGTCGAGCCCCTCCG
>JAOBWJ010000016.1 GCA_025463335.1 Acidimicrobiales bacterium | reverse complement strand
AGCCGCCGGGCCGCAGGCCGAAGCGCTCGGCCAGCACCTCCGGCCCCACCGGCCGGGGCGGCGTGGCCCCGTTCGGGATCATGTCGGCCCGGCATCCATGCTCCTCCCGGTAGTGGGCGGCGAGGGTGTCGGAGACGACGATGGTGGCGTCCGGCACGCGGGCGCTCATGCGCTCGGCCACCCCCAGCACGAGCCGGGCGCCGCGGCCCCACTTGGCCCGTTGGCCGTCGCGGCCGTGGACGGTCTGCACCACCCGGGCCCGACCGAGGAAGCGAGGGGCGGGAGCGAGCAGGCCCGGGCCCAGGGCGTGGAAGTGGACCACGTCGAACCCGACGAGGGCCGAGGCGGTGGCGAGTGCCGTGCTGCTGATCGTCTCCAGGTGCTTGGTCGGCACGGCGGGCAGGTGGCGCTACGACATGCCGCGGTGGGTGGGGGCGCGGTCCTGCACCTTGGCGTTGTTGCAGAAGACGACGACCTCGTGGCCCCGCTCGACGAGCCGGGCGCCGAGCTCCTCGACGTGGCGCTCGATGCCGCTGTAGCCGGCGGGCACGCCCCGGCAGCCGAGCATGGCGATCCGCACGTCAGGCCGCCCGTCGCCCGGCCCGCTGGAGTGCCCGCCCGTAGGCGGCGTGGGTGGCCGCCACGGCCGCCTCGGTCGTGTGGTGCCGCAGGGCGCCGTCCCGACCGGCCCGTCCGAGGGCGGCGGCCAGGGCGCGGTCACCGAGGATCCGGTCGAGGGCGGCGGCGAGAGCCTCGACGTCGCCGGCCGCGACGACCAGGCCGCCACCCGAGCGGTCGAGCGGTTCGCGCAGCGCCGGGTCGTCGCTCACGATCGACGGCCGCCCCGCCAGCGCCGCCTCGATCGGCGTCAGGCCGGCACCTTCCGGGTCCAGCGACGGCGCCACCGCCACCCGGGCCCTGGCCAGCACGGCGCTCACCTCACTCGCCCCCAACTGCCCCAAAAGCTGCACCCGGCCGGGGCCGAGGCGCGCGCCCAACGCCTCGAGGTCGGGCCGGCACGGCCCCTCGCCGGCGAGCACCAAGCGAGCCTCGGGGTGGCGATCGGAGATCCGGGCGAACGCGGCGGCCAGGACGAGGACGCCTTTGCCACGCTCGAGTCGGCCGGCGAAGCACACGTCGTCCCCGGGCGGCGACAACGGCCCGGCCGGTGCCGGGGCGAACGCCGGCACGTGGGCCACGTCGGGGAAGCCGAACGACCGCAGGCGCGCCGCCAACGTGGCCGACACGGCCGTGACGGCATCGACCCGACGGCGGGCGACGTGGCGGTCGAACGCATCCTTGGCGAGGAAGGCCACGTCGCGCGCCGACGCCGGCCGCCGCCCGGGAGCCGGGGCCAGCCGAACGTCGTGGACGGTGAGGACGGACGCGATCCCGGTGGGCGCGCCCAGGACGGCGGCCGACAGCTCCCGCACCACGTTGTGGTGATGCACCACGTCGGGCCGGAAGCGGCGGGCGTCGCGCTCGAGCGCCCGCCGGGCCCAGGGATCCCACAGGTCGAGCACCTTGGCCGGACCCCGGTGCTGCACCTCCCCGGCGAACAGAGCCACCGTGTCGCCCGCCGCCTCGAGTCCCTCGGCCAGCCGCTGGAGGTAGACCTCGGCCCCTCCGCCGCCTTCGAGCGCGAGGTCGTTCACCAGCAGGACCCGCACCTCAGACCGGCATGGTGCGGCCCATGAGGGCGGGGACGGTGCGGAGGATGATGCGGAGGTCCCCGGCCAGCGAGCGCTGCTCGACGTAGGCCAGGTCGAGCTCGATCATCTGGTGGTAGTTCAGCTCGTTGGCACCACTCACCTGCCACAGGCCGGTGATGCCCGGCAGCACCTCGTGGCGCCGGCGCTCGGACGCCGAGAAGGCTTCGGGGGGGACGGGGAGGGGTCGCGGGCCGACCAGGCTCATGTCACCTCGGACGACGTTCCACAGCTGGGGCAGCTCGTCCAGCGACAGCCTCCGGATGAACCGACCGAAGCGGGTGACTCGAGGGTCGCCGGCCACCTTGAACAACAGCCCGTCGTTGAGGTTCCGGTCGGCCAGGCTGGCCCTGAGCCGGTCGGCGTCGACCACCATCGAGCGGAACTTGACCATCCGGAAGGGGGCGTTCAGGAAGCCCACCCGGTGCTGCCGGTAGAACACCGGCCCCCGGTCGTCGATCTTGATGGCCACCGCCACCACGAGGAAGAGCGGCAGGAGGAGCAGGAGCAACACGATGGCGAGCCCGACGTCGATCGTCCGCTTGGCGACCGACAGCCGGGGCGGCGCCACCAACAAGACCGGCGAGGCAACGACCCTCGGCACCGCTTCGGTGGCCGCCTCGTACGGGTCCAGTTGCTCGATCGTGGTCACGCTCGCTCCCTTTCCACGCCGGCGCTGGCCGCCCGCGACACGTGACCCCCGTGTGCTTGCAGGCATGGGATTCGACGGTCCGGAAGGCGATTCCTCCGGTCCCGGCTGACGAAGTCACGAACGTCAGGGGACCGCTACGGTGCGCGCCGTGGCCGCTGTCCTGCACTACGTCGAGGGCTGGCTGCCGCTCTCCCAGGGCTTCGTCCACGCCCACGTCACCCGCAGCCGGCACCGCCGCATCGTGGTGTCCCGCCAGCCCATCGAGCACCTGGCCGCGTTCCCTGTGCGTCCCCGCCCGCTGTCGCTCGCACCGATCGACCGTCTCCCGGCCGCGGTCCGACCGCGGTCGCTCACCACGGCCCTCGCCGCCTTGGCCGTCGCCGGCCGGGCCGGCGTGCTGCACGTCCACTTCGGCACGCGGGTGCAGGACGTGCGGGCGGTGGTCCGTCGCCTCCGGCTGCCGCTCGTCGTGTCACTCCACGGCTTCGACGCCACCTCGCTCCCGCGCCACCACCCCACGCTGTACGAGCCGGTGCTCGAGCTGGTCTCGACCGTGATCGTGCCGTCGCGCTTCCTTGCCGACCGCGCCGAGGCCCTCGGCTTTCCGGCGGAACGGATCCTGGTGGTGCCGGCGGGCATCGACACCGATGCCTTCCCGCCGACGCCGCTCCCCGAGGGGCCGCCGGTGGTGGGCTTCGTCGGTCGCCTGGTGGAGAAGAAGGGGATCGACGTCCTGGCCGCCGCCTGGCCCGAGGTCCTCGCTCGGGTACCCGACGCCCGGTTGGTCGCCCTGGGCGACGGCCCGTTGCGGTCGCTGCTCGAGTCGCTGCCGGCCACCACGCTGGTCGAGCCCGACCCGCACCGTCGGGTCGACCAGGTGCGCGAGGTTCTGTGGGCGGCCACCGTCGTCGCCAGCCCCAGCCACACGGGCCCCGACGGCGATGCCGAGAGCCTCCTCCTCGTCAACCTCGAAGCGCAGGCCGCGGGCCGTCCCGTGGTGACCACCCGCCATGGCGGCATCCCCGAGTTCGTCGACGACGGTGGCAGCG
Organism: Acidimicrobiales bacterium; assembly: GCA_025463335.1. Taxonomy (GTDB): domain Bacteria; phylum Actinomycetota; class Acidimicrobiia; order Acidimicrobiales; family CADCSY01; genus RYN-34. The sequence continues at coordinate 922 of JAOBWJ010000016.1, read as the reverse complement.
CCCTCGTCGTGCCCGAGGCCGACCCAGCCGCTCTGGCGCACGCCCTGGTGCGGGTGCTCGACGACCGCGCCCTCGCGGCACGGCTGGGTGGCGCGGGTCCGGCCGTGGCTGCCCGCTTCGACGTGGCGGCCAGCGTCGCCCGCGTCGACGACCTCTACGACCGGTTGCTCTCCCTCGGCCGCAAGTGACCCGACTCGACCGGGACAGGTAGCGCCCGCACCACTCCGGTGGCCGTGGCCAGCAGCCGGGTCGAGGTGAGGGCCACGCCCGTCTTGAAGCCGCTGCGCACGTTGGCCGCCACCGACCGCACGCCCCAGTCCCAGAAGACCTCGCGGGCCACTCGCCGGGCCCGGGCCCGGTCGGTGCGCACCAACTTGGCCAGGCGGGCCCCGTTGCCGACCCCGTACGACCACTCGAGCTCGAGCAGGTCGCGCCGGTCGCGCCACTGGTCGTGGTAGGCGAGGGCCGTTGGCTCGTAGCGACCCGTGTGACCGGCACCGAAGAGGCGGTCGAACAGATCGACGTCGGGACCGGCACGGAAGCGACCGCCGGCACCCAGCGCCTCGTCGAACCCGCCGATGGCGGCCAGCACGGGCCGGCGGATGGCGAGGTTGGCGCAGTGCCCCAGATCACCCCGGGAGGTGGCGTCGAGGACCGCCGGCTCGGGATCGAGCTTCACCGACACCGGCCGCTCGGGCTCGGGCTGGTCAAGCGGCCAGCCCGTCCGGCCGGTGAAGAAGGCGGCTTCGGGGTGCACCGTGAACGCGTGGGCGAAGGCGTCGACCCAACCGGGCGCCACGACGACGTCGTCGTCGGTGAAGGCCAGAACCTCGTGGGTGGCCGCCCGCCACCCGGCGTTGAGGGCGCGGTTCTCGCCCTTTCGCTCGCAGCGCACGAGGCGGGCGCCGTCGTCATGAGCCAC
>JAOBWJ010000002.1 GCA_025463335.1 Acidimicrobiales bacterium | reverse complement strand
CCAGCAGGCGTAACAAGACCTGACCTCGCCGGGTCACGTCGGGCGAGCTTCCGAGCTCGAACGACGAAAGGGCGTTGAAGGGGCCCCCGCTTCGGCGGGGGCTCCTCCGCGTCCGGACCGATGTCCGTTCGGGCTTGACTTGAAGTTCGCTTGAACTCGTACGGTCGTCGACATGGAACCGATCGAGTTGAAGCTGGTCGTCGGGAGCACCCGCCCGGAGCGGGGCGCCGCCGTCTTCTTCGTGCTGAAGAACGCCATCGACTCGGTGTTCGTGAGCAACGGTTTCCGCAACAAGCCGGCCGGCTTCGTTGGTTACAGCGGTGGCATCGTCGGCGGCTCACGCGCCGTCGAGCACCTGGCCACCATCGCCATCGAGGCCGAGTTGGTGCCGCTGCGCAACGCCGTCCTCCTCGCCCAGTTCCACCAGGCCTTCGCCGAAGGGCGGCCGGTGGACCTGGCCACCGACGCGGCCCTCACGATCCTCCTCGACGACCTGGTCTGGTGGGGTGACGCTCTCCGCCGAGCCCGGGCCGAGGGGGAGCTCCCGACCGCTCGCCAGCGGCGGTCGGCGTGATGCGAGCCATCCGGCAGTACGAGTTCGGCGGGCCCGAGGTGCTGCGGTACGAAGAGGTGCCCGATCCCGAACTGGGCGAGGGGCGGGTGGCCATCGCCGTGGAGGCGGCCGGCGTGCACCTGGTCGACACCACGATCCGCAAGGGCGAGCCGTTTGGTCCGGTGGGCGTGGCCGAGCTGCCGATGACGCCCGGGCGCGAGGTCGCGGGCCGGGTCGAAGCCGGCGATCCGGCCTGGCTGGGCAAGCGGGTCGTCGCCCACCTCGGCGTCGCCAACGGCGGCTACGCCGAGCGGGCCGTGGCCCAGGTGTCCTCGCTCCACGAGCTCACCGAGGACGTGGACGCGGCGGAGGCGGTGGCCATGATCGGCACCGGGCGCACGGCCATGCTCCTCCTCGGGCTGGCCGAGGTGCAGCCGGACGACGTGGTGCTGGTGACCTCGGCGGCCGGGGGGCTCGGCAGCCTGTTCGTCCAGGCCGTCCGCAACGCCGGGGCCACGGCCATTGGCTTGGCCGGCCCGGCCAAGTTGGCCCAGGTCGAGGCCCTCGGCGCCGTCCCCGTCGACTACACCGACCCTCGCTGGCCGAAGCTCGTCGAACGGACGCCGACGCTGGTGCTCGACGGCGTGGGCGGCGATGCCGGCCGGGCCGCCATCGACCTGCTCGGGCCGGGCGGTCGGGTGGTGGTCTTCGGTTGGTCCTCGGGTACCCCGACGCCGCTCGAGGGCATCGATGCCAAGGGCATCTCGGTGAAGACGCTCGAGCGCCCGGCCGACCTGCGGCCGTTGGAAGAAGCCGCCCTGGCCGCGCTCGCGTCCGGCACGCTGCACCCGCTGGTGACCCGCTTCCCGCTGGCCGAGGCGGCGGCCGCTCACGCCGCCCTCGAGGGTCGGGCCACGACCGGCAAGGTCGTGCTCGTCCCGTAGGCGCCGAAGGCCTGGTCCGCCCTGCGGGATCACCCCGAGAGCAGCTCCCGGGCATATGCCTCCACCCGCGTGCCGTCGAAGAACGCCGGGTTCATGCCGCCGTGGAGGCGGATGGCGTTGTCGCAGGCGAAGGCCCGGAACTGGTCGCGGGTGAGCTTCCCGTCCTCGACCAGCTCCCATGCCTCGGGCACGACCTCGGTGGCGTCGGTGACGTCCCAGTGGCCGATGTCGGAGCCGAGGATGGGCTGGAGCGTCGGCTCCCCGAACGCCCAGGGGATGGTGGCGTCGTCGGCCTCGCATCCGAAGAACAGCCCGTCGAACTGGCGGATGATGTCGGTCGGCGAGGTCACACCGGTGGCCCGGAAGTCGTCGGTGCTGGCCGGCGGCTGGCCCGACTGGGCGGCCATGGTGGCCCGCACGGCGGGATCGTCGAACAGCCCGCGGCCGTAGCGGTCGAGCAGCTCGTTCCACTCGACCGGGTCGAGGTGCCGCGGGTCGAGCCGGTCGATGCGGTCCGGCCCCCGCTTCTGCCACCGGTCGACGAGGTCGCCGACGAGCTGCACGGCCCACGACACGCCGCACTCGAGGAACGCCACGTGCAGGTCGGGGAAGCGGTTGGTCACCCCGCCGAAGAACAGGGCCTTGGCGAATGCGTCGGCGGACGCCGCGAAGTTGCCGACGTGGTTGTACATGTAGCGGCTCGACGACTGCCGCAGCCCGATGCCCCAGCTGGGGGAGTGGACGGTCACGGCCACGCCCAGCTCGATGCAGGCCTGCCACACCGGGTCGTAGTCGTGGGCGCTGTCGAGGGCGAGCACGTCGTACCAACCGCCGCGGGCGACGACGTCGTTCAACATCACCGCCTTGAACCCGAGCTGGTGGACCGCGTGCTCGAGCTCGGCGATGGCCTCCTCCGGGGTGTGGGTGGGGATCACGGCGGCCGAGGTCAGCCGGTCGCCGAGCCCGTCGAGCAGGTCGGCCAGGTAGGTGTTGAGGCCACGGCAGGCCCCCCGACGGGTGGCGTCGTCGCCATGGCTGAAGGCGATGAGGCCCACGCTCGAGTAGAGGATCCCGAAGTCGATGCCGATCTCGTCCATGCGCTCGTGGAGCAGGCTGGGCAGGAAGCTGGTGGCGCGGTCACGGGCGTTGGTGGGCACCGTCCACCACGGCGCCATGACCGAGCCTTGCGTGGGGGCATCCTCGGTCGAGAACGTGACCGACGACGGGAGGAAGCGGTCGGCGGCGGCATCACCAGCGACCCTGCGGATGTAGTCGACGACGACCGGCAGCGCCTCGACGACGTGCCCGTCGGCGTCGATGACAGGATGGTCGAGCTCGGCCCGGATGCTGGCAACGTCTCCCATGCGGTGAACTCTGTCGGATCGTGGCCACACCGGCGCCAAGATCCGACACGGAGGGGGCCGGATTGCCGCAGGGTGCCGCGCCCGCTACCATCTTCTCTCCGTGCCCTGGGGGATCCCCCTGGGGCGAGGGCAATCGACGTCCGGGTGCGTCCTTCACGGGATACCACACGGCACAACCTGACCAGCGCTCCGCCCGGAAACCTCCGGTGCGGAGCGCTCGCGTGAAGAAGGAACGGCAGCCGCCATGGCGACCAAAGCGATCGTGGGCGAAAAGGTGGGCATGACCCAGGTCTGGGATGACCAGAACCGGATCGTGCCCGTCACCGTCCTCCGGGTGACCCCGTGCCGGGTGGTACAGGTCAAGCACCCGGACACCGACGGATACAGCGCTCTGCAGGTGACCTACGGCACCAAGCGGGTCAAGAGCCTGACCAAGCCCGAGCTCGGGCACTTCGAGAAGGGCGGCGTCGAGCCCGGCAAGCGGCTCGTCGAGCTGCGGGTCGACGACACCAGCGG
>JAOBWJ010000353.1 GCA_025463335.1 Acidimicrobiales bacterium | reverse complement strand
TCGTCGTACCGGAAGGCGATCTCGTGCTGGCCGAGGTTGCACTCGCCCTTGGCTGACTCGACCACGAGCCCGGCGCCGGTCATCTCGTTGCGGATGCGGCGGAGCAGCGGCTCGACGCGAGCGGTGCCTTGCAGCGAGTAGTCGACGTTGTACTGGTTCGACGGGGTCAGGCCCCGGTAGCCGCCCCGCCAGGCGTCCTCGTAGGTGTCCCGGAAGACGATGAACTCGAGCTCGGTGCCGGCGTAGGCGACCAGCCCCCGTTGGGCGAGCCGATCGAGCTGGCGGCGCAGGATCTGGCGGGGCGAGGCCACCACCGGGGCGCCGTCGAGCCACTCGAGGTCGCAGAGCACGACGGCGGTGGCCGGATGCCACGGCGCCAGGCGCAGTGTGGCCAGGTCGGGGCGCATGACGAAGTCGCCATAACCGGTGTCCCACGACGACATCGCGTAGCCGGCGACGGTGTTCATCTCGACGTCGACGGCCAGCAGGTAGTTGCAGGCCTCGGCGGCGTGCGGCAGCACTTCGTCGAGGAAGTACCCGGCGTGGCAGCGCTTCCCCTGGAGGCGGCCCTGCATGTCGGTGAAGGCGACGAGGACGGTGTCGATGTCCCCGTCGGTGACCAGCGCCCGTAGCTGCTCCACATTCAGGGATGCAGGCACGCGCGTAGTCAACCACATAGGGGGGAGCGCGAAACCCCACGATTTGTTAGAACTCGGGAACAGCGCTCGACGTGCGTCGGGCGTTGAGGAGGTGGATGCATGTCCATCGACACTCCTGGCCGCCGGACTGGTCCCGAAGCTGGCCCCGGCCTGGCGTCCCAGACGTCCGACACCGAACGGCTCCACGAGCTCGGCTACGCCCAGGAACTCGGGCGCAAGATGCAGGGCTTCTCGAACATGGCGGTCTCGTTCTCGATCATCTCGATCCTGGCCGGGTGCCTGACCACCTACTACCTGGCCCTGTACGCCGGCGGCGGCCCGGCCATCGCCTACGGCTGGCCGCTCGTGACGGCAGCGGCCCTCACGGTTGCCATGTCGATGGGGGAGGTGTGCTCCAGCTACCCGACGGCGGGCGGGCTCTACTACTGGTCGGCCAAGCTGGCCAAGCGCAACGCGCCGTTCTGGAGCTGGACGACCGGCTGGTTCAACCTCATCGGCCAGATCGCCATCACCGCCAGCATCGACTTCGCCCTGGCGAACTTCATCGGGGGCTTCCTCGCCCTCACCAGCAGCTACGTGCCCAGCCCCGGCTCGCTGCTGTTCATCTACGGCGTGGTGCTCGTGCTCCACGGCATCCTCAACTCGCTGGGGATCCGGATCACCGCGCTGCTGAACGACATCAGCGTGTGGTGGCACCTGATCGGCGTCGCCGTCTTCGTCGGGTTCCTGATCGTCCTGCCGGACCAGCACGCCTCGGCGAAGTTCGTGTTCAGCGACTTCCAGAACAACACCGGCTGGAACGGCGCGGGCTCGGGGATCTACGTGTTCTTCATCGGGCTGCTGCTGGCCCAGTACACGATCACCGGGTTCGACGCCTCGGCCCACATGACCGAGGAGACCGAGAACGCGGCGGTGGCCGGCCCCAAGGGGATGGTCACCTCGGTGTGGCTCTCCGGCATCGCCGGCTACCTGCTGCTCCTGGCCGTGACGTTCGCCATCCGTCCCGGCTTCGACACCGTCGCCGCTGCCGGCAACCTCATCACCGCACCGATCCCGATCCTCGTCGATGCCATCGGCGAAGACGGCACGAAGGTCCTCGTCGGCATCGCTTGCGTCGCCCAGTTCTTCTGCGGCAACGCCTCGCTCACGGCCAACTCCCGGATGCTCTACGCCTTCTCCCGAGACGGGGCCGTGCCCGGCCACAAGCTGTGGCACCACATCAACCCCCGCACCCGGACGCCCACGAACGCCATCTGGATCTGCGTCGCCCTCGCCTTCCTCGCCGGCGTGCCCTCGCTGCGCGAGGCCGGCGGCTTCCCGGCGACGTTCTTCGCCATCGTGTCCATCGGCGTGATCGGGCTGTACATCGCCTACATCATCCCGGTCTTCCTGCGGCTGCGACAGGGCGAGAGCTTCCAGCGAGGACCGTGGCACCTCGGCCGGTGGACCTACCTGATCGGGTGGACCGCCGTGACGTGGGTCGTCTTCATCAGCATCTACTTCCTGTTGCCTCAGTTCAGCCCGATCACCTACGCCAGCTTCAACTACGCGCCGGTGGCCCTGCTCATCCTCTTGGTCTTCGTGTTCGGCTATTGGTTCCTGTCGGCCCGCAAGTGGTTCACCGGCCCCAAGATCCAGGGCTCCACCGAAGAGCTGCGAGCCATCGAGCTCGACCTCGAAGCGGCCGGCGGGACTTGAGTCTGGACGACCTGCTCGATTGCGTGCCCGGCTGGGCAGGCAGGGCACGCAAGGTCGAGCCCCTCGAGGGCGGCATCACCAACCACAACTACCGGGTGACGGTGGATGGCGAGAGCTTCGTCGTGCGCGCCCCGGGCGAGAACTCCCACCTGCTCGGCATCGATCGGAACCACGAGGAGGAGGCCGCCCGCCAGGCTGCGGCGCTCGGTGTCGGCCCCGAGGTCGTGGCCTTCGTCGAGCCCGAGGGATCGTTGGTCACCCGATTCGTCATCGGTACCGCCCCGGGGGCGGCGGGCTTGCGCAGCCGGCCCTTGTTGGGTGAGGTCGCGACCCTTCTCCGGGTGGTCCACGGGGGGCCGGCCTTGGCCGCGGTGTTCGACTGGTACCGGGTGCCGCAGGCCTACGCCGCCACGGCCCGGGCCCACGGGGTCGACGTCCCGGCGGCCTACGACCAGGTCATGGACGTCGCCGGCCAGGTCGCGACCGCCTTCGCCGCTTCGCCGGAGGCGGTCTGCCCGTGCCACAACGACCTGCTCGAGGCCAACTTCCTCCTCTCGGTCGACGGGTTGCGGCTGGTCGACTGGGAGTACGCGGGCATGAACGACCGGTACTTCGACCTCGGCAACTTCGCGGTCAACAACGAGCTCGACCTCGACGGCGACGTCGCCCTGGTGGAGGCGTACTTCGGGGAGGTGACCGCCCGCCGCCTGGCCCGGCTGCAACTGATGAAGGTGATCAGCGACCTGCGCGAGGCGATGTGGGGAGTGGTCCAGGCCGGCGTGAGCTCGCTGGAGGTCGACTTCCTGGACTACGCCGACGAGCATTTCGCGCGGTCGCTCAGGAACGCCTCGCGTGCCGGGTTCGACCGCCTGCTGGAGGACGCGAGCGCCCATGCGTGATCACGCACGGGTGGTGATCGTCGGGGCCGGGGTGGGGGGCGCCTCCATCGCCTTCCACCTCGCCGAGGCGGGTTGCACCGACATCGTGGTGCTCGACCGGGCCGAGCCGACCAGCGGCAGCACGTTCCATTCGGCGGGCCTGGTGGGCCAGCTCCGAGGCTCGTTGCCGCTGACCCGGATGATGATGCACAGCGTCGACGTGTACCGCCGACTCGAGGCCACCTCGCCGCAGACCGGCCGTTCGCCCGGCTGGCGGGAGGTTGGCTCCCTGCGCCTGGCCTCCACGCCCGAGCGGCTCGACGAGCTGCGCCGCCAGAACGGGTGGGCCAAGACCTTCGGGCTCCCCATGGAGCTGGTGTCGCCCTCCGAGGCCCATGAGCTGTTCCCCCTCATGGATCCCACGGGGGTGCTCGGCGCCGCCTGGCTGCCGACCGACGGGTACCTCGACCCGAGCGGCCTCACCCACGCCCTGCTCGGCGCGGCGAAGGCGAAGGGGGTGACGGTGGAGGCGCGTGTGCGGGTCACCGATCTCGTCGTCGAGCGGGGCCGCATCCGGCGCGTGGTCACGGACCACGGAGACATCGTCGCCGAGACGGTGGTGGCCGCCTGCGGCATGTACACGCCACAGGTCGCGGCGTTGGCCGGGGTGAACGTGCCGATCGTGCCGATGGCCCACCAGTACCTGATCACCCGTGACATCGACGGCGTCACCGACGACCTGCCGCAGCTCCGGGACCCCGACAACCTCGTCTACTTCCGCCGGGAGGGACGAGGCCTGCTCCTGGGCGGCTACGAGCGGGACCCGGCGCCGTGGTCGGTCGATGGTGTCCCCGACGACTTCAACACCCGCCTGCTGCCCGAGGACTGGGACCGCTTCGCCCCGCTCATGACGTTGGCCTGCCAGCGGGTGCCGGTGGCGGAGGAGGCCGACGTCGTCCAGCTCGTCAACGGGCCAGAAGGGTTCACCCCGGACAACGAGTTCGTGCTGGGCGAGAGCGACGTGGCCGGATTCTTCGTGGCCGCCGGGTTCTGCGCCCACGGCATCGCCGGCGCCGGTGGGGTCGGACGGGTGATGGCCGAATGGATCCTCGACGGCGAGCCCGGGTTCGACACCTGGAAGATGGACATCCGCCGGTTCGGCCCGGCGTACCGCAGTCGTGACCACGCCGTGGCCCGCACCGTCGAGGTCTACGCCACCTACTACGACATCCACTACCCGAACGAGGAGCGCCGGGCCGGGCGACCGCTGCGCCGGTCGCCGGCCTACGCCGCCCTGGTACAGCTCGGCTGCGAGTTCGGCGAGAAGAGCGGGTGGGAGCGGCCCAACTGGTTCCGGCCCAACGAGGTCGCCGGGGACGAGTCGGTCCGTCCCCGGGGCTGGGCCGGTGAGCACTGGAGCCCGGCCATCGGAGTCGAGGCCCTGGCCTGCCGCGACACCGTGGCCCTGTTCGACGAGACCAGCTTCTCCAAGCTGGAGGTGACCGGGGCCGGGGCGGCGAGGTTCCTGAGCCGGATCTGCGCCAACCACGTGGACCGCGACATCGGTTCCGTCACCTACACGCAACTGTTGAACGACCGGGGCGGGATCGAGTGCGACCTCACCGTCACCCGCCTGGCCGATGACCGCTTCCTGCTGGTCACCGGCACGGCGTTCGGGAACCACGACCTGGCCTGGATCCACAAGCAGCAGGCCTCCCTCCCCGAGGGTGACGCGTGCGCGGCCCGTGACGTCACCGCCGCCTGGTCCTGCCTCGGGCTGTGGGGGCCGGCCGCCCGCGAGCTGCTCCAGCCCCTGACCCGGACGTCGCTGGCGAACGAGGCCTTCCCGTACCTGACCGCCCGCTCGCTGTCGGTCGGCGCCGTGCCCGTCGTGGCCGTGCGGGTCACCTTCGTCGGCGAGCTGGGCTGGGAGCTCTACTGCCCGACCGAGTACGGCGCGACGCTGTGGGACCAACTCTGGTCCGCGGGCGACGCCCATGGCCTGGTCGCCGGCGGCTATCGGGCCATCGACGCCCTCCGGGTCGAGAAGGGCTACCGGGTGTGGGGCGTGGACATCACGCCCGAGGAGAACCCCTACGAGGCCGGTCTCGGGTTCGCGGTGCAGTTGGACAAGCCCGGTGGGTTCGTGGGACGGGATGCCCTGGCCGAAGCCAAGGAGCGAGGGCCGAGCCGGCGGCTTCGATGCCTGGTGCTCGACGATCCTCTCGCCGTTCCCCTCGGCTCCGAGCCCGTGCGGGTCGACGGGGACATCGTCGGCCGGGTCACCAGCGGCAACCAGGGCTACCGCGTGGAACGGGCCATCGCCTTCGCCTACCTGCCCGCCGACCGAGCTGGCCTCGGGCGCCGCGTCGACGTGGAGGTGTTCGGCCAGTGGATCGGGGGGGAGGTGGTCAAGGATCCCGTGTACGACCCCGCCGGCACCCGGGTCCGCGCCTAGAGCCAGACGGGTCAGCGTTCGCTACGGTCGCTGCTCGTGCCCGACCTCTCCGACGGCTACCACAACACGCGCCGACGGGTGTCCGAACTGGTGACGTCCCTCGACGCCGCTGCCCTGAGCGTGCGGGTGCCGGCCTGCCCCGACTGGACGGTGCATCAGCTGGTGGCCCACATGGCCGGCATCCCCGAAGCTCTCACCTCGGGCAGCTTCCCGGCGGGTGACCTGCAGGCCTGGCTCGACGCCGTGGTCAAGGAGCGCCAGGACGTGCCGGTGCCCGAGTTGCTCGAGCGGTGGGAGGCGTGCGAGTCGGGCACGTCGAGCCTGGTCGACGGTGGCGCCAGCCTCATGTTCATCGACGTGGTGTCCCACGAGCACGACCTCCGGGGGGCGGTGGGCCGCGGCGGGGCTCGGGGCACGCCTGAGGTACGGGCCACGGTCCAGCTCCTGCTCGATCTGCTGGCACCGGCCATCACCGAAGCCGGCCTGGGCGCGTTGGTCGTCGACAGCGGCGAGGTCCGGTGGGCCAGCCAGTTCGTCCGCCCCGGCTGCACGTTGCGGGTCGACCCGTGGGAGGCCATCCGCGTCCTGCAGAGCCGGCGCACGGCCGACGAGATCCGGGCCCTGCCGCTGAGCGGAGACGTCGAGCCCTACCTCGCCGTGCTCGCCGACCACTCGCCACT
>JAOBWJ010000332.1 GCA_025463335.1 Acidimicrobiales bacterium | reverse complement strand
TGGGCGTGCCGACCGCCGTGGTGGTCACCAGCGAAGATCGGCTGGTGCGCCCGAGCAAGCAGCGGGCGCTGGCCAAGGCCGTGCCCGGGGCGCTGACCTTCGAGCTGGCCGCCGACCACGACGCCTGTCTCACGTCGGTCGAGGCCTTCCCGGCCGTGACCGTCCAGGCCATCACCGCCGTGGTCGCGGCAACGGACGAGGACCTCGCGGCTAGCTGAACGGACTTCCGCTCAGGTCACTAGGTAGCTCTCGTCAGTCCCCGTTGACCGACCAGTGCCAGGGTTCGCTCGGCAGGTTGTAGAGGCCGAAGCCGCTGGCATTTGCCTTGAGCCACGTGTAGGCGCGGCTGCCGCGGGTGAGGATGCTGCCGTTGTTGGTGAAGTCGATGGCCAAGCCTTGCTCGTGCATCGAGGACCCGGGCCTGGCCGTCGGTGGGCTGCACTGCGATGCCGGCTTGCTGTAGACGTCGTAGTCACTGGTGCCGCAGTTGTTTCGCCGGGTGGCGATCTGCTGCGCCGAGTCTCGGTAGCCGCCGCCGCTGAGTGACAGGCCGGCAGCGTCGGCGGCGTTGAGCAGGGCGGCGAGCTTGCTGCCGATCGAGCTGGCGACGGTGATGCCGCGCACGGTGGTGAGCGAGATCGAGCCCGAACGCCGGATGGGGCCGGGTGCGGTGCTGCGGCCGACCCGCGGCGTGGACCGGAGCTGCTGGGCCAGCGCCGCCTGCTCGCGTGCCAGCTGCGCGGCGAGGGTGCTGTCGAGGGCAGCCAGGCCGTCGATCTCGGACAAGGCGCGCTCGAGGCGGGCCTCCGCCTGGTCGGCCAGCGCCTGCTGCTGCTCGCTGGCGGCCTTGACGTCGGCCAGACGCTGCTCGGCCTGGCGCTGCTCGGCGGCGGCGCTCTGGGCCGCGGCCTCGGCAGCCTTGCGCTCGACCTCGAGATCGGCCTGGGTGGAGCGAAGGCGGTCGGCGACGTCGGAGCTTTGCCCCACGGCGGCCGACAGGAGCGAGCGCTTTCGGGCCGTCACCATGGGAGACGACGGATCGGCGCTCACGTCGAGCTCGGGCCGGTGCCCGCGCATGTACTCGTCGACGGCGAGCCGGCGCACGGCCGTGCGCAGCTCCTCGAGCCGGGCCTGGGTGTGGGCTTCGGCCGCCTTGGCCTCGGCGGCTCGGGCCGTCTCGGCCGCCGCCTTCTGGCGGGCGGCCTGGGCGGCAGCTTCCTGGGTCCGCCGGTTGGCATCGAGGGCGGCGAGGGCCTGGCCCACCTGCTTGTTGGTGGCCTGCAGCACGTTCAGCTGGGAGGCCTGGGCAGCGCGCTTCTGCTGGACGGCGCGCCGCTGCTGGCGGAGCTTGTCGACCGAAGAGGCGGCGTCGGCCGGCTGGCTGAAGGCGACCACCGACGCCACCAGGACCGCCACGAGAAGTGCCGCGCGGGTACGAGCGGCAGCTTGGGGTCGGCGTCGCATGCGAGCGGCATCGTAACCGCTCCGTAACATGAGATGGGCATCAGGGGGACGAACTGGACCACCGATGCTGTATTGACGCCCGCACCGATAGGGTGGTTGGTGCGAGGCGGCGCCCCGGCTGGGTGGCCTCGCGGGTCGACTCAATGCTCCTCGTCTGCTGTTCGAGGGTCGCCGAGACGGCCCCCCTACGACGCAGACAACCAGGAGCATCACACCGCATGAGTCCCAACACGTTCGCCGCGCTTGGCGTATCCGACGACATCGTCGGCGCCCTTGCCGACCGCGGCATCACCGAGCCCTTCGCCGTCCAGGCGCTCACCATCCCCGACGCCCTCACGGGCCGCGACGTCTGTGGCAAGGCCAAGACCGGGTCGGGCAAGACGCTGGCCTTCGGCATCCCGATCGTCGAGCGGGTCGGCATCGCCGAGCCCGGCGCCCCCCGGGCGCTCGTGCTGGTGCCCACCCGTGAGCTCGCTGTCCAGGTGGCCGCCGAGCTGGAGGTGCTCGCCGTCGCCCGCGACCGCGCCGTGCAGGCCGTCTACGGCGGCACCGACATGGACAAGCAGATCCGCAACCTCCAGAAGCGCGCCGATGTCGTGGTGGCCACCCCCGGCCGCCTGATCGACCTCGTCGACCGCAAGGAGATCCGGCTCGACGCCGTCGAGGTGGTGGTGCTCGACGAGGCCGACCGCATGGCCGACATGGGCTTCCTGCCCCAGGTCGAGTGGCTCCTGCGGAAGGTGCCGGCCGGGCGTCAGGCGATGCTGTTCTCGGCCACGCTCGACGGTGAGGTCGACCACGTCATCCGGGTCCACATGAACGACCCGGCCCGTCACGAGGTCGAGTCCGACTCGGTCACGGTCGACGACATGCAGCACCGCTTCCTCAGCGTCCACCAGATGGACAAGGTGAAGGTGGCCGCCGCCATCGCCAACAGCACCGAGCGCTGCCTGATCTTCGTGCGCACCAAGCGGGGCGCCGATCGCCTGGCCGAGCAGCTCGAGCGCGAGGGCGTCGACGCCATGCCCATCCACGGCGACCTCCGCCAGTCGGCCCGGGAGAAGGCGCTCAAGGACTTCACCGCCGGCAAGCTGCGGGTCCTGGTGGCCACCGACGTGGCCGCCCGGGGCATCCACGTCGACGAGATCGGCATCGTCGTGCACTTCGACCCGCCCGAGGACCACAAGACCTACCTGCACCGCTCGGGACGCACGGCTCGCGCCGGCACCTCCGGTGTGGTGGCCACCCTCGTGTTGTGGGACCAGGAGAACGAGGTCCGCATGCTCCAGAAGCGCCTCGGTCTGCAGCTTCCGCTCGTCGAGATCTTCTCGAACGACGCCCGCCTGGAGAACCTGGCCGACTGGCCGGACGAAGAGGATGCCGCCTGACCGTCCGGGAGGTGGACGGTGCTCGTCGTTCTGCGACGGAGACCGTCCAGAACCCGTGGTCGGTGCTCGCCGGGGCGGCGCTCGCGCTGGCCCGACGCGATGGCATCCGGCTGCCGGGTGACCTGGCCCTGCTGGCCCACGAGCCGGCGCCGTTCGCGCTGCCGGGCGGGGCCGGCCCCGAGCTGCTCGGGACCTTGCACGAGTCGCTGCTCGGCCGGCCGACCCGGCGGCGACGGGGTGCGTACTACACGCCCGCCGACGTGGCCGCCCGCCTGGTGGGTTGGGCCGTCGACGGCCTCGACCGTCCGGTCGTGCTCGACCCGGCGTGCGGGGGCGGCGCGTTCCTGCTCGAAGCGGCCCGCCACACCGACCGGCTGGTCGCCGTCGACATCGACCCGCTGGCCGTGGCCGTCACGGAGGCGGCGTTGCTCCTCGCCACCGGCCGGCGTCCGGTCACCCACGTCGGCGACGCCCTGGTCGACGAGTGGCCGGCGGCCGACGTCGTCGTCGGCAACCCCCCGTTCCTGAGCCAGCTCCGGGGCGGCACGGCTCGCTCCCGGGACCGGGCCGTGGCCCTCGGCGCCAAGGGCTACGTCGACGACGCCGCCCTGTTCCTGTTGGCGGCGGCGCGTCATGCCGACCGGGTCGCGCTGTTGCAGCCCGAATCGGTGGTGTCGGCGGCCAGCGCGGCGCCGGTGCGGGCCGAGGTCGGCCCCCTGGTCGAGCGGATCTGGGTGCCCGACCGGCCCCTGTTCGACGCCGCCGTGCGAGTCGTCGGTGTGGTCCTCGACCGCCGGGCCGCAGGCATCGAACGCTGGTCGTCGGTCCTCGCCGATGCCCGAGGGGTGCCGGCCGTCGACATCGATGCCCAGGGCACGTTGGGGGAGCGGTGCGAGATCAACGCCGGCTTCCGCGACGAGTACTACGGCCTGGCCCCCTTCGTCCGCGAGCGCGACGGCGCGCCCCTCATCACCTCCGGCCTGATCGATCCCGCCGTGTGTCGGTGGGGCGCCGAGCCGGCCCGCTACGGGCGCCAACGCTGGACCGCACCAGCGGTCGACCTCGCCGGCCTGGCATCCTCGCCGCTGGCCGGCTGGGCCGAGCGTCAACTGGTTCCGAAGGTGCTGGTCGCCACCCAGACCCGGGTGATCGAGGCTGTGGTCGATGAAGCCGGCGCCTGGCTCCCCTGCACACCGGTCCTGACCGTGGTGCCGGTCGACCTCGACCCATGGCAGGTGTTGGCCGTGCTGCTGGCGCCGCCCGTCTCGGCCTGGGCGCTCCGGGAGGCCGGTGGTGCGGCGCTGTCGGGCGACGCCGTGAAGCTGTCGGCCACCCAGCTCCGGGCCATTCCCCTGCCGGCCGACGGCCCCGAGTGGGACGCCGCCGCCGCCGCCCTCCGGACCGGTGACGTGCTCGCCGCCGGGGCCGCCATGGGTCGGGCCTACGGCGTCGACGTCCTGGGTTGGTGGTCGGCCCGCCTGCCGTACCGTGGCGACCGTGACTGAGCCCACCGGGAACGCCTTCTATCGCCACGGCATCGCCGAGCTGACGGCCGACGGCCAGCCGGTGCGGGCCCTGGTCGACACCGCCGGCACCGCTCTGTGCCTGCGTCAGTCGCTGGTCGACGAGCTCGGACTGGAGATCCACGAATGGCTCGACGACCAGGGCGTGCCCGTCTCGGTGGTCGAGCCGCCCGAGCTGCGTGTCGGCGACGCCGTGCTCGACACCGAGGGTCTGGTCGCCTACGGCTTCGAGGACGTGCGGCCGCTGGGCCTGGCGGCCCGCCGGGCCGACCTGCTCCTGCCGGCCACCGTGCTGCGCCGCCACCACGTGGTCCTCGACGATCCGGCCGGGGTGCTCACCGTTGGGCCGCCCGCGTCGCTCGACCGTCGTGGTGTGGCCGTGCCGACCATGATCGACCCCGACTCGGGCCTGATCCTCACGAGCGTGGAGGTCGACGGCGAGGCGTTCGACTTCGTGCTCGACACGGCCATCACGTCCAGCCTCGCCGTCGATGGCCTCCAGCGGGCGTGGCAGGGCGATCATCCCGAGTGGCCGGCATCGATCTCGGCCGTCGGTCCCGGCAACATGGTCGGGCTCCCGCTCGAGGCCAAGGTGCCGATGCTGCGGGTGCCGCTCGTGCAGTGGGGGCCGTTCCAGGTGCCGGAGGTCGCGTTCGCCTGGCGGGGCGAGGGAGACGTGCTCGGCGACGGCGCCCTCGGCGGCAACGTGTTGAAGCTGTTCCGCGTCGAGCTCGACTACTCCGCGGGCTCGGTGCTCGTCGAGCAGGGTGCGCCGTTCGCCGAGCACGACGCCGAACTGGTGGGCGTCGTCCTCGCGCTGGGCGACGACGGCTACCAGGTGGTGGCCACCGTTTCGGGACTCGACGACGTCCGACCCGGCGACGTGCTCGTCGCCGTGGGCGGCAACCAGGTGGCCGATCAGGCCCTGCCCGACGTGCTCGACCTGCTCCGCGGTACGCCCGGCGACCGCAAGCGCCTCACCGTGCGGCGCGACGGCGAGACTCTCGACGTCGACGTGCCCGTCCTCCGGCTGGTCTGAATGGCCCCGGGGTCGGGGGGAGGCGGGCGTAGCCTTGGGCCCGTGCGTCCGCAGCTCCCGGTCACCGGTGCGTGGCGCCCCGGTGACCCGCCGGGGCGGCGGCAGTTCGCGCGCCTGGCCACCGACCGGCCTTTCGTGCTCGAGGGCGGCGGCATGCTGCGCGACGTCGAGCTCGCCTACGAGACCTGGGGCGAGCTGTCGCCCACCGGCGACAACGCCGTGCTCGTCTGCCACGCACTGACCGGTGACAGCCACGCGGCCGGCGAGCTCGGGGGCGGCCACGCCACGCCGGGCTGGTGGGACACGATCATCGGCCCCGGCAAGGCCATCGACACCAATCGTTGGTTCGTGGTGTGCGTGAACGTGCTCGGCGGGTGCCAGGGCACCACCGGCCCCGCCTCTCCCCATCCCGACGACCACAAGCCCTACGGCTCGCGTCACCCGGTCGTCACCATCCGCGACATGGTGCGGGCCGAGGCGGTGGTGGCCAACCACGTCGGCGTCCAGCGCTGGCTGGCCGTGGTCGGCGGCTCCATGGGTGGGATGCAGGTGCTCGAGTGGGGCGTGATGTTCCCCGAGCGCGTCCGCTCGCTCGTGCCCATCGCCACCACCCTGGCCGCCAGCGCCCAACAGATCGCCTGGTGGAGCACGGGCCGGCGCACGATCCGCCTCGACCCCCGCTGGAACGGCGGCGACTACTACGACGCCGAGCCGGGCGCGGGCCCGAGCGAGGGTCTGGCCATGGCCCGCATGGTCAGCCAGATCACGTTCCGTTCCGAGGACCTGTTCACCGACCGCTTCGGCCGGGAGGTCGTCGAGCCCATCGAGGGCTTCGAGCTGTGGCAGCGGTTCGAGGTCGAGCGCTACCTCGAGTACCACGGCGACAAGCTGGCCCGCCGGTTCGACGCCAACTCCTACCTGCTGCTCACCAAGGCCATGGACCTGCACGACCTGGGCCGGGCTCGGGGCGGCATGGACAACGCCGTGCGCCGCATCACTGCGCCATCGCTCGTGATGGGCGTCGACTCCGACTTCCTGTACCCGACCTACCAGCAGGAGACGATCGCCGGCGCCCTCCTCGGCAACGGCGTCGATGTCCGCTACGTCGAGATCAACAGCCCCCACGGCCACGACGGCTTCCTGCTGGAGCACGACCAGGTCGGCGAGCAGCTGCACGACTTCCTCCTCGAGGTGGAGAAATCTGATGACTGATCCCCAGCACCCGGAGACCACCGCCATCACGGCCGGTCGCAACTACGGGGGCCGCTCCCTGGCCCCGCCGCTGTGGGCGTCGACCGCGTTCGAGATGGAGTCGGTGCTCGACGGCCAGAAGCAGGCCACCAAGGTCAAGGGCGACACGTTCTACAGCCGCTACGGCAATCCCACGGTCAACGCCTTCGAGGACGCCGTGGCCCAGCTCGAGGGGGCCGAGGCGGCGCAGGCCTTCGGTTCGGGCATGGGCGCCATCTCCTCGATCGTCCTTGCGATGTGCTCCTCCGGCGACCACGTCGTGGCCCAGCGCCAGACGTTCTCGTCGTCGTCGTTGCTGTTCCAGATGGTGTGCCCGCGCTTCGGGATCGACGTCACGTTCGTGGATGCCGAGGACACTCAGGGCTTCGTCGATGCCGTCGAGCCGGGCCGCACCCGCCTGGTGTTCGTGGAGACGCCGGCCAACCCCGTGATCCAGCTCGTCGACCTCGACGCCATCGGTGCCATCCAGGGCCCGTTCACGGTGTGCGACTCCACGTTCGCCGGGCCGCTGGTGACCCGGCCCTTGGAGCATGGGATCGACCTGGTCGTGCACTCGGCCACCAAGAGCCTGGCCGGCCACAACGACGCCACCCTCGGCGTGGTGGCGGGGGAGCGCGACCTGATCTGGCACGTCTGGGGCTACCACACCATCCATGGCGCGGTGGCCTCCCCGTTCGACGCCCTCAACGGCCTTCGCGGCATCCGCACGCTCGGCGTGCGCACCCGCCAGCAGTGCGAGTCGGCCCAGCGCATCGCCGAGTTCCTCGAAGGCCATTCCGGCGTCGCGCGGGTCAACTACCCGGGCCTCGACTCCCACCCCCAGCGCGACCTGGCCAAGCGTCAGATGAAGCTCGGCGGCGGCAGCCTGTCGTTCGACGTGGTCGGCGGGCGAGAGGCCGGGCAGCGCTTCGTCGAGGCCTGCCGGCTGGCCCGCATGGCGCCCTCGCTCGGCGGCCCGGAGACGCTCGTGACCCATGTGGCCACGACAACCGCGGCCAATCTGCCCGATGAGGACCGGGCCGCCATGGGCATCGGCGACGGCCTGATCCGCATGTCGATCGGACTCGAGCACGCCGATGACCTGGTCGCCGATCTCGAACAGGCCTTGGCTGTCGCTTCCGGCTGACGCCCGGATTGGGCCACAATGGTCAGATCGTGCGTTTTCCAAGGTCTGTCATTGCCGCGCTCATGGTCTGCCTCCTGGCCAGCGCCTGCTCCTCGGGATCGAAGGAGGCCCAGGCCCAACCGGGGATCACCGAGCAGCACGCCGCCCAGGCTGACCAGGGCGACCTGGCGCTCGACGTGGTGGCCTCGGACGAGGTCAGCCCTCAGCACGCCCTGGGCCCGCTCGATGAGGTGAACCGGACGGCGGCCATGACGTCGCTCCAGCGCACGTTCGACGCCACCGTGGTGCGACCGGTGACGACGGGCAAGGCCGGCTCGATCGACACCGTGTTCACCGCCGACGCCGCCGCCCGGGCCGCCGGTCAGGACCGAGCGGCGCTGTTCGACGAGGGTCTGCCACGCGTGCGCGACCTGGTGGCCGACAAGGCCAACGTGCGGCTGACGGCGTTGGGCGGCGACGACGGAAAGCCGGCGCTGATCGTGGCCAAGATCGACTGGGACGTCCGCAGCGCCGATGGCAAGGTGCGGGTGCGTCGCATCGGCGAGCTGTCGATGGTGCCGGTCCTCGGCACGTGGCTGATCGGCGCCTACACGGTGACCACCAGCCGGACCGTCGGCGGCTCCACCACCACGACCACGGCGGCCAAGTGATGCGCCGGATCGCCACCGCCTTCGTCGCCGTGCTGGCGCTGTGCACGGGCGTCGCCGGGATCGTGGCGGCCGACGCCCGCCGCGCCCACGACCGGGCGGGCATCACCATCACCGCCGTGCAGCAGCCGGCCGGCGGCGACGCCATGGCGTCCTACGAGCCGGGCACGTGGAACCGCACCGTGTTCGTGCTGCTCGTCGGAAGCGACGAGCGGGCCGGACTCGAAGGCGCCCGGGGCGATGCCCTTCACGTCATCGGCCTCAACCCCGGGCTCAACCGGGCCACGATCATCGACATCCCGCGCGACACGTGGGTCGACGTCCCCGGCCACGGGCAGGGCCGCATCAACACGGCGTACCAGTTCGGTGGCCCGCAGCTGCAGGCCGAGACCGTGCGCCGGTTCACGGGGGCGCCGATCTCGTACGTGATCAACACCACGTTTGCCGGGTTCAAGGCCATGGTCGACGCGATCGGCGGGGTGAACGTCCAGATCCCGTACCCCATGGATGACAAGAACTCCGGTGCCGCGTTCGGTCCCGGCCTGCAGCGGCTGAACGGCAGCCAGGCCCTGGCGTTCTCCCGCAACCGTCACATCCCCGACGGCGACCTGATGCGCACCGCCCACCAGGGTCAGCTCATCATCCACGCCTTGACCGACCTACGGGCCAAGGGCACCTCGGGCACCGACACGCTGCGCTACCTCGACATCCTCTACCGCAACGTGCGCACCGTCGGGATCGGCCCGACCGATCTGTTCCGCCTCGGGCGGGCGGCGCTGGCCATCCCGCCCGGCAACGTCCGCAACTTCGCCATGCCGGCGCGGGTGGGGATGCAGGGCAAGCTGTCGGTCGTGTTCGCCCAGCCCGTCGCCCGCAGCGTCTTCGCCGACTTCGCCGACGACGGGGTCCTGCAACAACATTGATCTCGCTCCGCAGGCTCCGCTCGATTGCCGCCTGGGCTCCCGGGGCCCACCCGCTCCCGACGGCGGCCCGGCGGCGAGCGAAGCGTTAGACACACGCCGGCATGCCTGAGTCAATCGAGATCGAGCTCTATCGGCGGCTGGCCGAGCGCGCGCTCGACCGGCGCGTGGTGGAGGTGGACGCACCCGACGCCTGGTTCCTGAAGGGCGGCCTCACCGGCGAGGGGTTGGCCCACGCCGTGGTCGGCCGGCGCTTCACCGACGCCCGCCGCATCGGGAAGCTGTTGCTGCTCGACACGGCCTTGCCGGGGCAGGAAGGCGGCGGCCCGACGGTGGGGCTGCGCTTCGGCATGACCGGTCGCCTGCTGGTCGACGGCGTGGCCGGCATCGACGACCTCCAGTACTCGAGCATGCGCGACGAGCCGGCGTGGGACCGAGTGACGTTCCGGCTCGAAGGTGGAGGCGACCTGCGCATCCGTGACCCGCGCCGGCTCGGCGGCGTCCAGCTCGACCCCGACGAGGGCCGACTCGGGCCGGACGTGCTGTCGATCGCCCCGGCCGCCCTGCGGGACGCGCTGGCCGGCAGCACGGCACCGGTGAAGGCTCGGCTGCTCGACCAGGCCCGGGTGGCCGGCGTGGGCAACCTCATCGCGGATGAGGCCCTGTGGCGGGCCGGGGTCGACCCGGCGCGGCCCGCGGGCTCGTTGACGGCGGCCGAGGTGCGTCGCCTGCACAAGCACCTGCGCACCACGGTCGACGAGCTCATGCTGCGGGGCGGGTCCCACACCGGCGACGTGTACCACTCGCGGGCCGCCGGCGGCACGTGTCCCAAGGACGGCACGCCGATGATCCGGCGGACCGTGGGCGGCCGAACGACCTGGTCCTGCCCCCGCCACCAGCGCTGAGTCGACCGCCACGTATCGTGCGGGCCGTGCGTGGCCGGCGTGAGCGTCTGGTGGTCGCGGCCGCCCTGCTGGCCGTCGGCCTCGCCGCGCTCCCGGCCGCGGCCCAGACGCCCGACTCGACGACGACCACGACGGAGTCCACGACCACGTCGGAGTCGACGATCACCCTCTTGCCGAGCACCTCCTCGACGCTGCTGCCCTCGACCACGTCGACCTCGCAGCAGGCGACCACCACCGTGCGCCGAGCGACCACCACCACCACGACCGCCCTGGCCGGGCCCGCCATCACCCTGCCGCCCACGACCACGACTACGGCGTTGAGCGAGCCCACCGGGCCGTCGCAGCTCCCGACCACGACCTCGCTGCCGGCCCCCACCGGGAAGGTCGACCGGGGGCGGAGCATCGGGACGGTGGTGCTCCTGGTGATCACCGCGCTCGTGCTGATCGCCTTCGTGCTGGCGTTGTTCACGTACAGGTTCTGGCGCTCGACGGCCCCGGCCGCGTCTGCTTCGGCGGGCGGTACGGTTCCCCGCCATGGGTGACACGCTCGACGTCGATGCCATGGTCCAGCGCTTCCGTGAGCGGGCACACGCGGTGCGGGAGCGGCCGTTGCCGCCGATCGCCGGCGAGGAGCGGCAACGCTTCATCCGCCAGGCCGAGCTCGACCACATGGACTACGCCATCATCGGCGACGCCACCTGGACGCTGGAGGACGGCGTGCTGACGTTGCGGGTGGACCTCACGTCGTGATCGACGAGGCGTTCGCCGCCATCGACGCCGCCAACGCGGGGGACCCCCACACCATCATGGTGCGGGGCGAGCGGCGGCCCAAGGAGCAGGCGCACGCCGAGCTCGCCGTCGAGTGGGTCCGCCGGCTGGTCGACGATCCGTCCGACTCGCTGCTGCTGGCCGCCCGAGCCCACCACGTGCGCCGGTGGGACATCCCCCGGTCCGACGAGCCCGACGGTCGGGCCGGCTACCTCAAGTGGAAGCGCCGGCTCCAGCAGCACCACGCCGAGGTGGCCGCCCAGGTGCTGGGCGAGGTTGGCGTCGACCCGGAGACCATCGAGCGCGTCCAGGCCATCGTGAAGAAGGAGCGGCTCCGATCGGACCCGGATGTCCAGGCGCTCGAGGACGCGCTGTGCCTGGTCTTCGTGGAGACCCAGTTCGGCGACCTGACCGACCAGCTCGGCGAGGACCACATGGTCGCGGTGGTGGTCAAGACGCTCCGCAAGATGTCGCCCGCCGGCCGGGAGGCCGCCCTGGGCCTGCCGCTCGACGACGAGGCGCTCCGCATCGTCGGCCGCGCCCTGGAGGCGGTGTAGGGCCGGGTTCGCGTCCCCGGCGGAGCTTGGTATGCTCTCTAACCCGGTACGCAAGTGCCGGTACGCGGACGTGGCTCAGCTGGTAGAGCACAACCTTGCCAAGGTTGGGGTCGCGGGTTCGAATCCCGTCGTCCGCTCACTCGAACCCCCTGCCCAGCAGGGGGTTCGTTCGCGTCCGGGGCTGGTGTCGAGTCGAGCGCTCTACCAGAGGCGGCCGGATGGTCACGTCGGCACCACCTGGGGGCAGCATCCGACGTTCGCGAAGAACCGCTTCACCTTCGCGTGAACGCCGGCGGCACAGAGCTCACGGAACGTGGCAGCACTGCCGCGCAGCGGGACCTGGGTGAGGGGCCCGGCGGCAGAAACCCCCCGAACGGGTCC
>JAOBWJ010000316.1 GCA_025463335.1 Acidimicrobiales bacterium | reverse complement strand
TTGAACGACCGTCTGACCCGCTGGAAGCAGATTCCGGCGCCCGACGAGGAAGGCGGCTTCGACATCGCGTGGCAAGCCTCGAGCTTCGAGGACATCACCGAGCCGCGTATGGCCGAAGGCTGGGAGGTCACCAACGACGGGAGGACCTACACCTTCTCGCTCCGAAAGGGCTGGCCAAGCCACGCCGGGAACGAGTTCACCGCCGCCGACGTGAAGTGGACCTTCGACCGGAGCTTCGCGCTTCAGGGCATCACGAGCTTCTACAACACCATCTCCACCATCGAACGACCCGACGACGTGAAGGTCCTGGACAAGTACACGGTCCGCATCGAGCTGGCTGAGCCCGGGCCGAACCTGCTCCTCACGTTGAGCACGTTCTGGCGTGCGATGGTCGACTCCCAGCTGGCGAAGAGGCACGCGACTCCCAATGATCCCTGGGCCAGGGTCTGGCTGAAGAACCACGAGGCAGGATTCGGTCCGTTCAAGCTCAACGACCTCAGCCCGGGGCACCATGTCGACTGGGTGGCCCACAACGAGCATCCCTTTCCTCCCCAGCTCGACCAGATCACGTTCAGGGAGGTGCCGGAGTCGTCCGACCGGCTCGCCATGCTGCAGTCCGGAGAGGCGCAGGTCGCTCAGTACTTGTCGCCCACCGACATGCAACGGGTGGCGAACAGCGAGGACGTACGCCTCTGGAAGTTTCAGGGTTACGTCATCGCGTCGGCCCCGATGAACCCGAAGTACCCGCCGCTCGACGACGTCCGCGTGCGACAAGCGCTCTCCTACGCCACGCCCTATCAGCAGATCGTCGATCAGGTGTACCGAGGGTTCGCCGGCCTCGCCAACGGTCCGCTTTCGGACCACGTCGCGGGCTTCGACCCGTACCTGCGCCCGTACACCTACGACCCCGAACGGGCGCGCCAGCTGCTGCGAGAGGCCGGCCACGGGAACGGGTTCACGACGACGTTGGCGTACAGCGCAGCGGAGCCGCTCGGTGCGCCGGTGGGCGCTCAGCTCCGGAGCGCCTACCGGGACGTCGGCGTGACCCTCGAACTCGAAGCCCTCCCGCCCTCGACGTTCACGGACGCGCTGTTCACGGGCAAGCGGCCGATGTTCTTCCAGACGTTCGGGGGTGATTCGCCCGACCCCGCCTACGCGCTGTCGGTCTTCTACCAGTCGACGAGCTCCAACAACTGGGGGGGATACAAGAGCGCCGAGGTCGACGCTTGCTTGGCCGAGGCCGGGCGCCCCGAGCTCAGCTGGGACGAGCGGGTCGAGGCGCACAACCGCTGTGCCGAGATCATCGTGAAGGACGCGCCTTGGCTCTGGATCGCGCAGCCCGGCTTCCAGGTGAGCGCGCGTCGCGATGTGACCGGGATCAACTGGTATGCCGGCGAGGGGGTCGACTGGTCGGAGGTCGGCTACACGAGCTGACCTGACCCCTATCCCTCGATGGCACCAGGCCCGAGTGGACGTTTCCCGTGAGGCGTGACTGCGGTCGATGCCCTTTGAACTCGTCCTCAGAGCTTTCGTGCCGAATTCCGGCGACGATGTCGAGAACTCGTGGCCTGCTCCGTCCCAGGGTGCATCCGGCCGGCAGGGCCGAAGTCACACAAGGAGAACACCATGGCCAAGTACCTGTTGCTCAAGCACTACCGAGGCGCGCCGGCGGCCGTCAACGATGTCCCGATGGACCAGTGGAGGCCCGACGAGGTCGAGGCCCACATCCGGTTCATGAACGACTTCGCAGGTCGGCTCGAGAGCAGCGGCGAGTTGATCGACGGACAGGCGCTGTCGCCCGACGGCGTGTGGGTCCGCTCCGACGGCGAGGGGCGCCCGCCGGTGACCGATGGCCCGTTCGCCGAAACGAAGGATCTGATCGCGGGCTGGTATGTGATCGACGTCGACAGCTACGAGCGAGCGATCGAGCTCGCCGGTGAGCTGTCGGCAGCACCTGGGGCCGGCGGCGCACCGATCCACGAGTGGCTGGAGGTCCGACCCTTCCTGGCCGAGCCGCCCACCGTCACGCAGTGACGGTGGACGACGTCGAGCTGCGCGAGCTCGTCCCACGGGTGTTGAGCGTCCTCGTCCGTCGCGGAGCGGACTTCGCGACGGCCGAGGACGCCGTGCAGGAGGCGCTCATCCGAGCGCTCCCCGCGTGGGGGGACGAGCTGCCCGCCGACCAAACGGGGTGGCTCATCACGGTCGCGTGGCGGGCCTTCCTCGACATGACGCGGTCAGACGCAGCGCGCCGCCACCGAGAGCTCCGACTCGACACCGAACCGCCGGCCGGCGCGATCCCGAGCGCGGATGACACGCTGCGCCTCTACTTCCTGTGCGCGCACCCCGATCTGACGTCGTCGTCGGCGGTTGCGTTGACCCTCCGAGCCGTGGGTGGCCTCACCACACGCCAGATCGCTCAGGCCTACCTCGTGCCCGAGCGCACCATGGCGCAGCGCATCAGCCGCGCCAAGCGCATGGTCAGTCGGGCCGGTGTCGATCGTCCCGGCGACGTGCGCACGGTGATGCGGGTGCTGTACCTCGTCTTCAACGAGGGCTATTCCGGCGACGTCGATCTCGCGGCCGAGGCGATCCGACTGACCCGGCATCTGGCTGCCTTGGTGGACGACCCCGAGGTCCACGGGTTGCTCGCCCTGATGCTCCTCCACCATGCCCGCCGCCGCAGCCGCACCCGATCGGACGGCAGCATCGTGCCGCTCGCCGATCAGGACCGCAGCCAGTGGGACACCGGGCTCATCGCCGAAGGTGTCGACATCGCACAAGCTGCGCTCGCGCGCGATCAGCTCGGCGAATACCAGGCGCAAGCGGCGATCGCCGCGCTCCATGCCGACGCGCCGCGCGTCGAGGAGACCGACTGGGTCCAGATCGTGGAGTGGTACGACGAGCTGCTCCGGTTCGCCGACACTCCGATCGTCCGGCTCAACCGTGCGGTCGCCGTCGGCGAGGCCGACGGCGCGCCCGCAGGACTGGCGGCACTGGCCGAGGTCGACGAACACGTCCCGCGGCGCGAAGCGGTCGCCGCGTACCTCCACGAGAAGAACGGCGATCTCGAACTCGCCGCCCGCCTCTATGCCAACGCAGCTCGCAATGCACCCAACCTCGCAGAACGCGACCACCAGACGCGCCAAGCGGCGCGACTCAACCAGCACCTGCAACACCGCTGATGGGCGCGGGAGTGAAGAGATCTCCGCCGACCGTGTCGAGGATCGGATCTCGGCTCCGTCCCAGTGTGAATGCGGCCAGCGGGGCCGCCGTCACACAAGGAGAACACCATGGCCGAGCACCTGTTCACGCAGGAGTCGGGAGGTGGGCGACCTCATGGAGGCGATCGTTGCGACGGGCTCCGTCTCCGGCGAGCTCCTCGGTGAGCCGAGCGCAGGGCTCAGGGCCAAGATGGCCGACAGCGAGGTCCGTCTCTTCACGCCCTTCCAGTCGATGTAGCCGCCGGTCGCAGAGCCCGCCGCTTGACACATGCCTATATCAACATATGATGTGGCGGTGGCCCGAGCAGCGACGACGACCGATGCCTTCAACGCCATCGCCGAGGTGAGCCGGAGGGAAATCCTCGAGGTCCTCACCGACGGTGAGGCGGCGGTCGGCGACATCGTCGAGCGGCTCCGGCTGACCCAGCCGCAGGTCTCCAAGCACCTCGGCGTGCTGCGCACCGTCGATCTGGTGCGGTGCCGGACGGTCGGCCGGCGCCACCTGTACCGCGTCAACGGCGCCGCCCTGCGGCCCGTGCACGACTGGGTCCGCACCTTCGAGGCGCACTGGAACGAGCGGCTCGACCGGCTCGATGACTTGCTCGATGACCTGCTCGCCGAGCCCCCACAGGAGGAGACCTGATGACTCCCGCCCGTACCCGCCACGGCTCCGCCGTGGTGACCCTCCCGTCGGATCGGGAGATCGTCATCACCCGGGTCTTCGACGCCCCGCCGGATCTCGTCTTCAAGGCGTGGACGACACCCGAGCTCGTGCGGCGTTGGTGGGGCCACGAGTCATCCCCGTTGGTGGTGTGCGACATCGACCTCCGGCCCGGCGGCGGGTGGCGCTACGTCACCCGCGAGCCCGACGGCACCTCGCTCGCCTGGCACGGCACCTACCTCGAGGTCGACGCCCCGGTGCGGTTGGTGTCGACCGAGGTGTTCGAGCCACACCCCGAGGGTGAGGCGCAGAGCACCCTCGCCCTCGCCAGGCACGACGCCACCACGGTGCTCACCGTCACGGTCGTGCACCAGAGCAAGGGGAACCGCGACGGCCACGTCGCCTCGGGCATGGAGGGCGGCCTCCAGATCTCACTCAACCGGATCGAGGAGCTCCTCGCCGAGCTCAAGATCGAGGTGTCGTCATGAGCCAGCGAAGCTAGGAGTCGGTCATGACCCTCCCGCCGAATGCGGCCTTCTCATGAGCGAGATCGCCGAGCGGTACCGCCGCGCCGCCAGTCGGTTCACCGAACGGGTGGGCGAGGTCCCCGATGCGGCCTGGGAGAACCCGGCGCCGTGCGAGGGGTGGGTCGCCCGCGACGTCGTGCGACACCTCGTCGAGTGGATCCCTGCCTTCCTCAGCTCCGCGGGAGGACCGTTGCTGCCCGAGGGCCCATCGGTCGACGACGACCCGGTCGGGGCGTGGGCAACGTTGAACGGCGGCATCCAAGCGCTCATCGACGATCCTGTTGCGTCGGCCTCCGAGATCAGCCACCCGGTGGCGGGCACCCACCGGCTCGACGACGCCATCGGCACCTTCTTCCTCGGCGACGTCGTCGTGCACACGTGGGACATCGCCAGGGCCGCCGGCCTCGACGAGACCCTCGACCCCGACGAGGTCCACAACATGCTCGTCGCCATGGAGCCTCTCGACGACATGCTCCGGGCCAGCGGGCAGTACGGCCCGAGGGTCGTCGTTGCGGCCGACGCCGACGAGCAGACCCGGCTCATCGCCTTCACCGGCCGCACGCCCTGAGGAGGTGCAGGATCGGTGCGCCGGCGATCTTGGGGACTTCCTCAAGTTTGGCCTCATCGTCGATGGCTGGCTCCGCCTGGTGCGTCGTTCCCACGGCTCGGCGTGGTCTGGTAGCTGACGGCCGACGAGGCTCACAACGCTGACGACAAGCACGGCGCGTATCGAACGCCTGGGCACGCGACCGGCGGATTGCTGCGTCGGCTCGACCCCGCGCTGTACGGCAACGGAGTCACCGAGCGCCCTGGCCGACACATCACGCGTACAGCTGAAGCCCGGGCCATCAGCCCGGGCTTCGTCGTCTGGTCAGATCGGAGACTGGCTCAGTTGGTGTCACGCCGGTAGAGGAGGAGCGTCCCGATGGCAAGGCTCACAAGGGCGTACCCCCCGAAGATGAGGGCGTACTGCGGGCGAGCGAGCTCGTGGGCGATTGCCACGGGCGGCTTGAAGGTCGGACCGGCGTCCAGGAGGCGGTAGCCGGCACTGAAGGGCAGGAAGTGGACGACCCCGTCCGGCAAGGCTGGGGCGAACAAGCTCTCGATGACGAATGACCACATCAGGAGTCCGGTGATTGCCCCGGCGCTGTTGCGGGCGATCATGCCCACGCCCAGCCCGATCACTCCGGCCAGGGAGATGTACAGCAGGGCCCACGCCGCCCGGGAGGCAATGGCCGACCCGTTGCCGACGTCAACCCCGCCGAGCACCGCCCCCCCGAATCCGGCAATCATCGCGATGGCGCCCAGCACCAGGCCGACCGTCGTCACCATCGTTGCCTTCGCCGTCACGATGACCCAGCGGCTCGGCCGGGCAGTCAGCGCTACCGCCAATGTGCCGTGCTGGGCCTCCGAGGTGAACATCAGGATCCCGGTGACGGTGGCCAGCATGGCGACGAGCGGGAGCGGGAAGATGAACAGCTCCGAGGCGCTCACGCTGCTTTGCGTCTCCGACGATGCCAGCGCCCAGGCGATGAGGCCGCCGATCACCGCCGTGAGGGCAAGGATCGCCTTGTTGGCCCGGAGGGACGTGAGCTTGATCCACTCGCTCTTCAAAGCGGCCGGAACCGTTCGCACGTCGTCGCGGCGGCTACGGAGAGCCGAGGCGCTCACGGTGGTCCAAGGGATCGTGAGGTGGGGGGTCGGGTCGGTCAGGAGCGGGCTTGTGGTGGTCATGTCGGGTCCTTCGTTCGCGTCGTGGTCGGGGTGGAGGGCGGATGATCAGGCGGCGGTGAACTCGGCGGCAGCGGCGGTCATGTCGAGGAGGCTCTCCTCAAGTGACTGCGAGGTCTCGCTGAGCTCGGTAAGGCGGATGCCGTTCTCGAACGCGACCTGGGACACCGTCGCCTTCGTCGTGCCTCGAATGACCAGGCAGTCACCGTTGGCTTCCACGGTGACGTCGGGGCTGGCGAGAACGCGAACGAGATCGGCTGGTTGGGGCGTTTCGACGACGACGGTCACGGCTTGGCGGGCGGTGATCGCCGCAACGGTCTCGGCCGCGAGGAGCTTGCCCCCGCCGACCACGACGAGGTCGTCGGCAAACAGGCTGAGCTCGCCGATGAGGTGACTCGAGACGAACACGGTGCCTCCCCGCTGGGCGAAGTCGGTCAAGTGGTTGCGGAGCCAGCGGATGCCGTCCGGATCGAGGCCGTTGGACGGCTCGTCCAGCAACAGCATCTGCGGATCACCGAGCAGCGCGCCGGCCAGGGCCAGACGCTGCCGCATGCCCAGTGAGAACCCGCCGGCGCGCTGCTCGGTGGCCGACTCGAGGCCGACTTCGGCCAGAACCTGCTCGACGCGGCCGGCCGGGATGCCGCTCATGGCGGCCATGGCTCGCAGATGGTTCCGAGCGGTGCGACCGGGGTGCATGCAGCGGTCGTCGAGGACGGCGCCGACCATCCGAGCCGGGTGGCGGAGGTCGGTGTAGCGGACCCCGTCGAAGCGCACTTCGCCGGCATCGGGCGGGGTGAGCCCGACCATCATGCGCATCG
Organism: Acidimicrobiales bacterium; assembly: GCA_025463335.1. GTDB lineage: Bacteria > Actinomycetota > Acidimicrobiia > Acidimicrobiales > CADCSY01 > RYN-34. Next base: position 1,052 of record JAOBWJ010000316.1, on the reverse strand, counting down.
TGGTCGACTTGCCTGCCCCGTTTGGGCCGACGAAGCCCGTGACCCGACCAGCCGCCACGGTGAAGGTGAGGTCATCAACTGCAGTGCGGTTGCCGTAGCGCTTCGTGACTCCTGAGACGTTGATCATGACGTTGCTCCTGATCGGTTGTGGTGGGAGGGCTGCGTGGGGATGTCTGGACCGTCGGCACGCTCGCCGTAGGGCAGCTGCGTGAGCGAGAGCAACGGGATGCCCAGGTCTCGGAGCTTTTGGAGGAGGCCGTGGAGGCCCGACTGGTCGACCACGGGACCGCGGAGGACGGTGGTGCCGTCGTCCTCGCTCGTGAGGTCCAGACCGTCGAACCAATCCACCCAACGGGACGCGAGGTGCCCGTCGACGCGGATCTCGTACTGCGGGATGCCCGTGTGCTCGGCGACAGAGCGGTCGCTCGTTGCTCGCGTCTTGTGTTCGTCGGTGGGCACTCACCGACCGTACGAACGGACATGGTGAGCGCGCATCACATCAAGTGGTGATTGACGTGGTGATTCGCGCGGCCCGCAGGACCGACTCCGCCAAGCACAGACGAGGAGTCGAGCGGAGCCGTCGATCGCGGAGCTCCGCGTGGGCGCCCACCGTGGCTGGTGATCCCACCCACGGCTCGTTGCCGGTGGACCCGCGTTACGGTCGCACTGCCGGCGGCGCCACGCCCCCAGCACCAACACCGACGCCTTCTCGCTGGCCGGTCGACGTCCCGATGATCAAGGAGAAACGCGACCGGATGACAGTTCAGAGGATGGACAATGTCGGCATCGTCGTCGACGACCTACCGGCGACGATCACGTTCTTTCGCGAGCTCGGCCTCGAGCTCGAGGGCCAGGCCGTCATGGAAGGAGAGTGGGCTGGACGCGTCACCGGCCTCGGCGACCAGCGCGTCGAGATCGCCATGATGCGCACGCCCGACGGCCACAGCCGGCTCGAGCTCTCGCGCTTCCTCGCGCCGCCTGTGGTCTCCGATCACCGAAACGCCCCGGTGAACGCTCTCGGCTACCTGCGCGTCATGTTCGCCGTCGACGAC
>JAOBWJ010000276.1 GCA_025463335.1 Acidimicrobiales bacterium | reverse complement strand
AGCCCGGCCGGGGTCTGGCCGCGCTGCCGCCGCCGTCGCCCGGCGACCTGTTCTTCGACATGGAGGGCGACCCGTGGGCCGGCGAGGGCGGCCTCGAGTACCTGTTCGGTGTCATCGAGCGCGAGGGCGACGGCACCCGCTACCACGCCTTCTGGGCCCATGACCCGGTAGCCGAGCGTCGGGCGTTCGAGGGTCTCGTCGACCTGCTGGTCGAGCGGCTCGACGCCGACCCGGGCATGCACGTGTACCACTACGCCCCCTACGAGGCCACCGCCCTGAAGAAGTTGGCCGGGCGCCACGCCACCCGCGAGACCGAGGTCGACCGTCTGCTCCGGGGCGATGTCCTGGTCGACCTCTACCGGGTGGTCCGCCAGGGCGTGCGGGTGTCGCAGGAGGGCTACGGCCTCAAGAAGCTGGAGCCGCTCTACCTCCCTGCTCGTGAGGGAGGCATCACCGACGGCGGCTCGAGCATCGTGGCCTACGAGGAGTGGATCGAGTCGGGCGACGCCGCCGTGCTCGAGTCGATCCGGGCCTACAACGAGCTCGACTGCGTCTCCACCCTCGGCCTGCGCGAGTGGCTGGAGGAGCGCCGGGTCGAGCTGGCCGAGCTGCCGCGGCCCGAGGAGGTCGAGAGTCAGCCGTCCGAGGGTGTGGCCGAGGCCGACGCCCGGAGCCTGGCCCTGGCCACGGCCCTTCTGGCCGGCGTGCCCGACCACCCCGAGGAGCGTGACGACGACCAGCAGGGCCGCTGGCTCCTGGCCCAGCTCCTGGGCTGGCACCGGCGAGAGGCCCGGCCCGAGTGGTGGGCCTGGTTCGACCGGCTCGAGCGCACCGACGAGGAGCTGGTCAACGACCGCGAGTCGCTCGGCGAGATCCGGTTCGTCGACATGGTCGAGGAGTTGGGTCGCTCGGCGATCTACCGCTACGCGTTCGACCCGGCCCAGGAGCACAAGTGGAAGGTCGGCGACAAGCCCCGCGACCCCCGCACCGAGAAGGGGGCAGGCGAGATCGTGGCCCTCGATCTCGGTGCCGGCCTCGTCGACCTGAAGCGGGGCAAGGGATCGTGGGACCACCCGACGTCGCTCGTGCCGGCCCCGCCGATCGACAGCCGGGTGCCCCGGGAGGCGGTCGAGCGGCTGGCCGCGGCGGTCGTCGAACACCCGGCCGGCGACCCGCCCCAGCACCGGGCGGCGCTCGACCTGCTCCGGCGCAGGCCGCCCCGGGTGTTCGGTCTCGAGACCGGGGCACCGCTGCAGCGGGAGGGGGAGGACGGCACCGACGCCGTGCGCCGGCTGGTGCCCGACCTGCTGGGCGCCTGCCTGGCCGTGCAGGGCCCGCCCGGGGCGGGCAAGACGTTCGCCGGCGCGGCGCTGGTCGTCGACGCCGTCCGCCGGGGCAAGCGGGTGGGCATCACCGCCCAGAGCCACAGCGCCATCGGCAACCTGCTGGCCGAGATCGCGAAGCGCGCGGCGGCCGAGGGCCAGCCGGTCCGCATCCTCCAGAAGGCCAACGAGCAGCAGCGGTGCACGGTCGACGGCGTCATCTGCACCGACAAGAACGAAGAGATCGACGCCGCCCTCGCCCTCCAGGCGGTCGACGTGGTCGCCGGCACGGCCTGGCTGTTCGCCCGGCCCGAGCTCGACGGCACGCTCGACGTGCTGGTGGTCGACGAGGCCGGCCAGCGTTCCTTGGCCGACGTGCTGGCCGTGAGCGGGGCCGCCGTCGACCTGGTGCTGCTCGGTGATCCGCAACAGCTGGCCCAGGTGTCCAAGGGGACCCACCCGCCCGGCGCCGGCCGGTCGGCGCTGCAGCACGTGCTCGACGGCCACCCCACGGTGCCGGCCGACCGGGGCGTGTTCCTCGACCGCTCGTACCGCATGCACCCCGACGTGTGCGCCTTCGTGTCAGCCATCGCCTACGAGGACCGGCTCCACTCGGTGCCCGAGTGCGAACGCCAGGTCGTGGCCGACGGCGACGACCTGGGTGGCGCCGGACTGCGGTGGGTGCCCGTCGCCCACGACGGCAGCCGCAACCGGTCCTCCGAGGAGGCGGCCGTGGTGGCCGAGCTGGTGGGCTCCCTCGTCGGGCGCACGTGGGTCGACGCCCAGGGCCAGCAGTCGTGGCTGACGCTCCAGGACATCCTCGTCATCGCGCCCTACAACGCCCAGGTGGTCGAGCTCACCGAGCGGCTGCCGGTGGGCGCCCGCGTGGGCACCGTCGACCGGTTCCAGGGTCAGGAGGCACCGGTCGTCATCTACTCGCTCACGGCATCGTCGTCCGACGGCGTCCCCCGGGGCGTCGACTTCCTGCTCAGCATCAACCGGCTCAACGTGGCCGTGTCCCGGGCGCGAGCCCTGGCCGTGTTGGTGGGCAGCCCCGAGCTGCTCCGGGTCGAGCCGCGGACGGTCGGCCAGCTTCGCCGGGTCAACGCCCTGTGCCGGTTCGTGGAGGACGCCCACCTCGTCCCCGCTCCTACGTTCGAGTGAACTCCAGCGGGCCGAGGTAGACCCAGAGTCGCTCGTGGCGGACGAAGCGGCTGACCTCGTGGAGCACCCCGCCCTCGTGATGGGCCTCGAACTCGACCGTCCCCTCGGTGTCGAGCAGGGCGCCCCGCTCGGTGGCCAGCACATCGAGCCGGACCCAACGCTGGAGCGGGTCGAGCCCGAGGGTCTGGGGGCGGGTCGACGGGTGCCAGGAGTCGAGGAGGTACGGCTCGTCCTGCACGGCGAAGGCGCTGAACCGGGCACGCATGAGCCGCTCGGCCGTGGGCGCATGGGCGTGGCGCCGATGGAACCGGCCGCAGCAGGCCTCGTAGTCCGCGCCGAGGCCGCAGGGGCAGGTCACCGGCGCGGTCAGGCGCTGCTGCCGGCGCGCACGGCCTCGGCGCGAGCCCGAAGGTCGGCCACTGCGTGCTTCAATCCCTCGGGATCGCGGTACAGGGCGCTGCCGGCCACGAGCACGTTGGCGCCGGCGGCAGCCGCGCCGCCGACCGTGTCCGGCCCGATGCCGCCGTCGACCTCCACGTCGCAGTCGAAGTCCTCGACCAGGGCGGCCACCTCGGCCACCTTTTCCTCCATGGTGGCGATGTACTTCTGGCCGCCGAAGCCGGGGTTCACGGTCATGACGAGGATGAGGTCGCACAGGTCGACCACGTGTCGCACGGCATCGACCGGTGTCGAGGGGTTCAGCGCCACCCCGGCCCCGGCGCCCATGGCCTTGATGGCCCCGAGCGTGCGATGGAGGTGGCGGTCGGCCTCGGCATGGACGATGAGCAGGCCGCACCCCGCCTCGACGTAGCGCTCGGCCAACAGCACCGGCTCCTCCACCATGAGGTGGGCTTCGAACAGCACCGAGGCGTAGGGCCGGCAGGCGGCGATGACGTCGGGCCCGAACGTGAGGTTGGGCACGAACCGGCCGTCCATGACGTCCCACTGGATGCGGTCGACCCCTGCCTCTTCCAGGGCGGCAACTTCCTCGCCCAAGCGGGAGAAGTCGGCCGGGAGCACGGAGGGGGCGATCTCGATCGGGCGCACCCTCCGACGATACGTGGGCCGTACCCTCATGCCATGCCTCCGGTCGTGCTCCGAACCACTGCGGTCGCCGCCGGCGGTGACGCGGTGGCGCGGGGTGACAACGGGCGGGTCGTGTTCGTGACCGGTGCCCTCCCCGACGAGTCGGTGGCGGTGGCGCTGACCGAGGAGAAGGCCCGCTTCGCGCGCGGTGAGGTGGTCGAGGTTCTCGAGGCGTCGCCCGATCGGGCCGTCCCGCCCTGCCCACACGTGGAGCGGGGCTGCGGGGGCTGCACGTGGCAGCACGTCACCCCCGACGCCCAGCGCCGGCTCAAGGTCGACATCGTTCGCGAGGCGCTCGAGCGACTCGGCAAGGTGGCCGACCCGGTCGTCGACGCCGGTCCGGTCCTGTCGGACTGGGCCCACCGCACCACGTTGCGCATGGCCGTCAGGGACGGGCGGCTGGGGTTTCGCCGCCGCCACAGCCACGACGTCGTCGATGTGGACGATTGCCTCGTCGCCCACCCACTCCTGGTCGCGGTGATGGCCGAAGGGCGCTTCGGCGACGCCACCGAGGTCACGCTGCGGTGCGGGGTCCGGACGGGCGAGCGCCTGGTCGTGGTGTCCCCGAGGGCCGAGGGCGTCACCGTGCCTGCCGGCGTGACCGTCGTCGGTGACGACGAGCTGGCTGCCGGCCACCGGGCCTGGTTCCACGAGGAGGTGGCCGGTCGCCGCCTGCGGGTGTCGGCCCGGTCGTTCTTCCAGGCTCGCCCCGACGGGGCCGATGCGCTGGTCGACGCCGTCCGAGCCGGTCTGACCGGCGCTCCCGAGGGCCGGCTGGTCGACGCGTACGGGGGCGTGGGCCTGTTCGGCGCCACCGTCGGCGCCGATCGCCCGGTGACCCTGGTCGAGTGGTCGGCCTCGTCGGTGGCCGACGCCCGGGTGAACCTGCCCGACGCCCGGGTCTTGCGCCTCGACGTGGCCAAGTGGCGGCCCTCACCAGCGGCCGTGGTGGTGGCCGATCCAGCCCGCACCGGGTTGGGCAAGGCGGCCGCCAGCGTGCTGGCCGGCACCGGCGCCTCCCACCTGGTGCTCGTCAGCTGCGACCCCGCCTCGCTGGGGCGGGACGCCGGGCTGCTGGCTGGTCACGGGTTCGTCCACGACGGCACCGAGCTGGTCGACCTCTTCCCGCACACCGCCCATGTGGAAGCGGTCACCCGCTTCATCCGGTAGCCCGAGCGGCTGGTGACGGCTTAGAACGCTTCAGCGATCTGGACCGGGTTTCGTTGCGTGTTGCGGATGCCCACCCGGTAGCCAGCCTTCCGCGCATCCTTCATGCAGCGCTGCACACCGTCCATGCCTTGGTGGTCAACGGTGTGGAGGCCCGCAAAGTCGAAGTCGATCCCCCCCACGACGTCGACGAGTGTTTCCATCACCAGATTCAACGTGGGGGCCGTTTCGGCGGTGAGTCTGCCCTTCAACGCGACTACGACGACACCAGCGTCAAAGCTGATGCGCACTTCGAACGGCGCCAATTCGAACCTCCGCCTGGGGCTGCGATGGACGCCCGCCCGCGACGCTTTCGCCGCTGGTTGACGTTGTGTTGCCCCGCAATGTTCCTCGCTCGCGGCTAGGCGGAAAACCCCCAATATTTGGGGTCGGGGCACTGGTCAATCGGCGCCCGCCACATCACCTAGGTGAGCCGGTCGGACACCTGCTCGAAGATCGTGATCGGGCCGGGCGCGATCGAGTCGCTCATCGGCAGCTCGTTGGCGGCGAAGGCGTTCATCATGCCGGCTGGGATCTCGGCCAGGTCGTCGACCTCGACCTCGTAGAGGGCGATGTAGCGGCCGGGGGTCTCGACGGGAGCGAACTGGGTGTCGGCCACCTTGTAGCGGGTCGCGGCGATGAAGCCCGGAACCTTGAGCACGTCGGGGACGTGGGTCGAGTCGTACCACGTGTTGTACTCGTCCTCCCGGCTGGGATCGGACGGGTCGGACCAGACGGCCATGATGGCCTTGGGCATGCGTTCTCCCTTGTCAGTGCGCGAGCCGGACAGGCATGCGCTTGAAGCCGTTGTTGAGGTTGGAGCGGACCCGGGCCGGCTCGCCGGCCAACTCGATGGTCCGGAACGTCGAGAGCAGTTCCTCGAAGAAGATCTTGGCCTCGAGCCGGGCCAGATGGGCGCCCAGGCAGAAGTGGGCGCCGATCCCGAAGCTCAGGTGCGGGTTCGGGCTGCGGGTGATGTCGAACCGCTCCGGGTCGGCGAACGTCGCGGGGTCGCGGTTGGCCGAGGTGTACATCATGGCGATCTTGTCGCCGGCCTTGATCTGCTTGCCGCCGAGCTCGACGTCCTGGGTGGCGGTGCGACGGAAGTAGTGCAGGGGGTTGCAGTACCGCAGCATCTCCTCGACGGCGGCGGGGATGAGCGAGTAGTCGTCGCGCAGGGCCTGGAGCTGGTCGGGGTGCCGGACGAGCTCGTAGGTGCCGGAGCTCATCATGGTCTTGGTCGTGTCGTTGCCGGCGGTGACGAGCTGCACGAAGAACGACCCGAAATCGAGGTCGCTCATCTTCTCGCCATCCTCGAACGTCGACTCGAGGATGAGCGAGGTGATGTCCTCGCGGGGCGGCTGGCCCCGGCGTTCGGCGGCCAGGGCGATGCCGTACATGGCCATCTCGACGGCAGCGTTGCCCTCGTAGCCGCCCGTGACCTCGTCGTCCTGGCCGCTGGTCTGGACCTCGGCCCAGCGCTGGATCTGGTCCGTGTCCTCCGGCGGGAGGCCCATGATCTCCCCGATGATCTGGGCGGGGAGGGGGCCGGCCACGTCGTGGCAGTAGTCGACCTCGCCCCTCTCGCCGGCGGCCTCCAGGATGGCCCGGCACCGGTTGCGGATCTGCTCCTCCATGCGCCCGATCACCCGGGCGCCGAAGTGGGGCGCCAGCGGTTGGCGGTACTGGGTGTGCTGGGGCGGGTCCATCACCAGGAGCATGTGGCGCATCTGGTCGAGGGTCGCCTCGTCGAGGTCTTCGAGGACGACGCTGCCCAACCACGCCGAGAACACCTCGGGGTGGCGGGCCACATGGACCACGTCCGCGTGGCGGAGCACGGCCCAGTAGCCCGGCCCGCTCGGCATCTCCTGCCAGTGCACGGGGTCGGTCTCGCGCAGGTCGGCGAGCGTGGCGTGGACGTCGCCGTGCACGTACCAGTCAGGGTCGTAGATGTCGACGTGCTCCGACGCAACCGTGGTCATGGTGCTCCCCCTCGTCCTGATCGTTCGTCACAGTAGAAGCTGGCCTACGCTCGTGGGGTTCCGCTTCCTGAGGGGGAGACACCATGACCGCCATCCAGAATGCGCCCGAGGCCATCCACATCGGGGTCGATGACCTGCCGTTCGTCGACATCGGCGGGGGCAACAAGCTCAAGGTGATCCAGGTCGACGAGCGCCAGGGCCTCTGGATCCTCGAGAACATCTTCATGGCGGGCTTCACCGTGCAGACCCACAAGCACACCGGCCCCATCTACGGCTACACGACGTCCGGCGCGTGGAAGTACGTCGAATACGACTACGTGAACCGGGCCGGGTCGTTCCTGTTCGAGCCGGCCGGCTCCATCCACACCCTCACGTGCATCGAGGACGAGACCCGGGTGTGGTTCCAGATGTACGGCTCCAACCTCAACCTCGACGAGGACGGCAACATCGACAGCGTCTCCGACGGCGCCGGCACCCTCGCCTCCTACTACGCGCTGTGCGAGGCCCAGGGCCTGCCCCGCCCCAACGTGGTCGTCGCCTGAACGATCTCCCGGGAACGCTCCCGGAGCTGTTCCGTCGGGGGCGGCCGGCCGCTCCTGACACCGTTCTCCTCGACCTGCCCGGCGCGGCGCCGGTCACCTACGGCGAAGCCGACCGACGGTCGGCTCAGCTGGCTCACGCCCTCGTACTAGCCGGTGTCCGACCGGGCGACCGTGTGGCCCTCCGGGTGGAGAAGTCGCCCGACGCCGTGCTGCTCTACCTGGCGTGCGTGCGGGTCGGCGCCGCCCTGCTTCCGATGAACCCGGCCTACACGGCCGACGAGGTTGCCCACCTGGTCGCCGACGCCGAACCGGCCCTCCACCTCGACGACGCCGGGCTGGCCGCGCTGGTGGCCGGCGCGGCCAGCAACCCAGAGCGGTTCGACGACGTCGACATCGGTCCCGACGATCTGGCCGCCGTGCTCTACACCAGCGGCACCACCGGTCGGCCCAAGGGCGCCATGCTCAGCCACCGCAACCTGGCCAGCAACGCCGCTGTGCTCCACGAGCTCTGGGGCTTCGGCCCCGACGACGTGCTGCTCCACGTGTTGCCGATCTTCCACACCCACGGGCTGTTCGTGGCCATCAACTGCGTGCTGGCCAACGGCAGCGGGATGGTCTTCCTCCCGCGCTTCGACGTCGACGACGTGCTCGCCGCCCTGCCTCGGTGCACCGTGCTCATGGGCGTGCCCACCCACTACACCCGTCTGCTCGACGACCCTCGATTCGACGTGGGGGTGTGCGCCGACGTGCGTCTGTTCATCTCGGGGTCGGCGCCGCTGCTGGCAGCGACCCACGGAGCGTTCGCCGCCCGCACCGGCCACCCCATCCTGGAGCGCTACGGGATGACGGAGACCTCGATGATCGCCTCGAACCCGCTGGCGGGGGAGCGGCGGCCCGGCACGGTGGGCTTCCCGCTCCCGGGCACCGACGTGCGCCTGGCCGAGGACGAGACCATCGAGGTGCGTGGACCGAACGTGTTCTCCGGCTACTGGCGGCGGCCCGAGTTGGTGGCCACCGAGTTCACCGCCGACGGCTGGTTCCGCACCGGCGACATCGGTGAGTTCGACGACGACGGCTACCTGCGGATCGTGGGTCGAGCCAAGGACCTGGTGATCTCGGGCGGCCTGAACGTCTACCCCAAGGAGGTGGAGGACGTGGTCGACGCCATCGACGGGGTGCTCGAGTGCGCCGTGGTCGGCGTGCCCGACCCCGACCTCGGCGAAGCCGTGCTGGCGGTCGTCGTTCCCGTGGCCGGCCGGGTGGTCGACCCGGCCGAGGTGCGGGCGGCGGCCCGGGAGCGATTGGCCGCCTTCAAGGTCCCGAAGCGGGTGGAGCTGGTCGAGGCCCTGCCCCGCAACGCCATGGGCAAGGTCACCAAAGCCGAGCTGCGGAAGCGGTTCGGCGGGTGATCCCGAGAACCGTGGTTCGGACAAACGCCTACGGTTCGGCGCGACCGGGCCGATCCGGGAACGTGAAGGTCCACGAGCTCGTCGAGATCACCTGCCCTCCGGGCGCGGGGTGCATGGCGGCTTGCTCCTGCGGTTGGCAATCCGGCTTCTACCCGTCGGCCGGGCTGGCCGGCAGCGTCTGGGACGCCCACGTCGAGGCGGACGCCAACCAGACGTAGGAGCGCAATCCTCCGGAACGTCCCCCGCTCGACGGACGTCGTAGGGTCGGGCGCTTCCAGCCCAGACCGGAGGGATGAAGGATGACGGCGACGGACGCAGCACGGCCTCGGCCGTTGCGCGCCTCGCCTGCCGCCCGCCGGCTGCCCCACCGGATCCACGGCCTCGACGGCGTGCGGGCCCTGGCGGTGGCCGCCGTGGTGGCCTACCACCTCGACGAGCGGCTCGTGCCCGGCGGGTTCCTCGGCGTCGACGTCTTCTTCGTCCTGTCGGGCTACCTCATCACGTCCCTGCTGCTCGACGAGCGGGATGCCGATGGCTCGATTGCCCTCGGCGCCTTTTGGCGGCGACGAGCCCGGCGGCTCGTCCCGCCCTTGGTGTTGACGCTGGTCGCCGTCGCCGTCCTGACGCCGTTGCTCTACGACGACGTGGCCGGCCGTATCCGGGGCGAGCTGGTCGCCGCCCTGGCCCAGGGAAGCAACTGGTTCGAAGCGGCGGCAGGCCGCTCGTACTTCGAGGCCATCGGCCGTCCGTCGCCCCTCCGGCACCTGTGGTCCCTGGGGGTGGAGGCCCAGTTCTATGCGGTGTGGCCGCTGGTGGCGGTCGTCGCGCTGCGCCGTGGGGGCCGGCGATCGCTGGCCCGGGTCGCCGGCGTCGGGGTGCTCGTGTCGTTCTTGGCCATGGCCATCCTGTTCCGGCCTGGGCACGATCCCTCGTGGCTGTACTACGGGACCGGCTTCCGGGCCGGCACCCTCCTGATCGGTGCCCTGCTCGCCGTGCTGTGGCCCGGTGGTCGCCTCCGCCCCGACATCGAGCCCCGGGCCAGCCTGGCCGTCGACGCCGCCGGTGCCGCCGCCCTCGGCGGGTTGGCGGCCCTGGCCCTGCGGATGGGCGGGGCCTCGGCCTTCGCCTACCGCGGTGGGCTGCTTCTCGCGGCGGTACTGGCTGCCGTGCTGGTGGCCACCACCGTGCACCCGGGTGCTGGTGTCGGTCGGGTGCTGTCGTGGCGCCCGCTGGTGTGGCTGGGCACCCGTTCGTACGCCGTGTACCTGTGGCACTGGCCGGTCATCACCGCCACCCGTCCGGGGACCGACATCGCCGTGCACGGCGCCACCCTTCTCGCCCTCCGACTCGGGGTCACGCTGGCGTTGGC
>JAOBWJ010000195.1 GCA_025463335.1 Acidimicrobiales bacterium | reverse complement strand
AGTGCAGGCCCGGCCACTTGAGCATGAGCTTCACGGCCAGGTCGGTCCACGGGTCGCAGCCGTGGCGGGTCACGAAGATCAGCTCGGGGAAGTCGTACATGACCTCGTCGATGAGCTCGACGTGCTGCGGCGCGAACTTCAGCCGGGGGCCGGGCACGCCGGCGCAGCAGAAGATCGGGATCTTCAGCTCGCAGCACTTGGCGTAGAAGGGGTACATCTTCTTGTCGTTGATCGGCACCTGCGGGAAGTAGCCCGACGGGAAGGCGCTGACGGCGCGGATGCCGTAGGTCTCGTACGCCCGCACCATGTTGTTGACCGAGTTCATGCCCTCGTTGGGGTCGATGCCCAGCGACGGGATGAAGCGGTCGGGGTGCTGCTTGAGGGCCAGCTCGCCCACCGAGCCGGGCTCGCCGACACCGATCATCCCCTTCTCGATGCCGTACAGGTCCATCTCGCGGAGGGTCGTGCCGATCGGGTCGTCCGAGTCGAGCTCACCCTCGGGCACGTTCTTGAACATGTACTGGGCCGGGAAGGCGAAGTCCTCCTTCGACTCCCGGTCCTTCGTCTGGCGGGTGATGAAGGCGTACGTCTCCTTCATGTCCTTGTGCGGGAACCCGATCATGGTGTCGATGATCCCAATGTCGGACGGCATGCCCACGTGCTTCCCCCTGGTCGACGGTCCCCCCAGTTTTCAGAACCGGATTTCGGTTTGTCAATCCGGACCCGCGGTAGCGTCTCTCCTGTGAGCGAGGTGATCGCCGTTCCGCAGCGCCCGGAGACCATGACGCCGCGCCAGCTCGACCGGCGCCGGCGGGTGCTGGACGCCGTGCACGACCTCCTCGTCACCCGCCCCCTGCACGAGATCCAGGTGAAGGACATCGCCGACCGGGCCCAGGTGTCGCTGGCTGCGATCTACCGCTACTTCGCCTCCAAGGACCACCTGCTGGCCGAGGCCCTCGTCGACTGGGTCGAGGATCGAGGCCGGGCCCACGACCGGCGCCCGCCGTCGGGGTCGGTGGCCGAGCGGTTCGCCACCATCGTCCGCCGGGGCATCCGGGCCTACCGGCGCTCGCCCCAGTACGCCGAGCTGTTCCTCGAGACGGCCGCGTCGCGCGACCCGCACGCCGTGGCCTGCATGGGTCGCATCAGTGAGCTCATCGGCGGCGGCATGCGCACTGCGCTCGAGGACATCGATCCCGAGGTGGCCTCCGATGTGCGCACCACGGTCGGCCACGCCTGGGTGGGCGGCCTGTTCGAGTGCGTGCACGGCCGCTCGACGTACGCGGAGCTGGAGAAGGCACTGGTGGCGACGTGCCTGCTGCTACTCGAGCCGCTGGACCCAACTTCCCGGTAGAGCGTTGCCGGTCGATCGACTCAGCCCTCTTGGGGGACCTCTTCGAGGTGCTTGTCCCACATGGCGCCCGCCATGCCGGCGTTCATGGCGTTGTCGCTGCGCCACCCGCAGGTGCACACCGCGTACGCGAGCTCACCCGACAGCTCGATCCGGAAACTCCGGTGCGCGGGCGGCCGCTGCGTCATGGGAGGACTATGACGAATGGCGCGCCAAAAGAACAAGCCTCAACTGTTCGTTTACGACGTTTCGCGGTGTTATTGGTTCTCGTCGACGGCCCTGACGTCCTTTCGATGTCGATCCCAGGCAGTGCCCACCACCTCGGCCGATCGGCTGGGCGGGGTTTTCCAGCCGCACATGCAGCACAGAACGAACACGTCGCCCTCGTCGTCCACCCGATCGAAGTCGTGACGTCGACCGACCTCGTGGTCGGCGGCCGAGGCGCGCACCGCCGTCACGCCACTCGCCTACGGGGCAGCGCCAGCGACGCCGCCACTGCGAGTATCCCGACCAGCAGCACGGCGTCGCCCGCACTGGCCGCCATGTTCAGGGGTCGCACGGGGATGACGTCGCCCAGCGGGGCGAGGATCGTGCCCTCGCCGGCCAGTCGGTGCTTGTACAGATGACCGTCGGCGACATCGACGTGGCCGCCGCCGAGGGCCTCGAGCGCCGCCTTCGATACGGGCATCCCGCCGTTCGGGACCATGACCACCAGGTTCATGGCCGACCCCACGAGGGCGATGCCCAGGCCCCATCGGAGCACGCCGGTGGAGGCCCGCAGGTTGACGAGGAACCACGCCACCATCAGGACCCCGCTCGCCGCGACGAACCAGGGCCGGAGCGCGAGAAGATGGCCGCCCGGGAGACCCGGCGCGGCCTGGAACCCGACGGCGACGAACGCCAGAACGGGTCGCCGGAGGCCGCGGGGGCCGGCCCCCGGCGAGTTTGCGGGCGCGTGGGCGATATCGCCCATTCAGCCGCCCAACGTGATGGGCTCGCGTGTGATGGGCGAGCACCGCACCGCTATCCGCCGAGGGTGACGGGAGCGCCGGCGGCCACCCATACGGCGGCCAGGGCTGCGGCAGCTGTGACCGCGGTGCGAAGTGTAAAGAGGTTCATTTCGGTCCTCCCAGGACTCTGTTGGTCGCTTTACAGAGCGCGAAGGAGGAC
>JAOBWJ010000126.1 GCA_025463335.1 Acidimicrobiales bacterium | reverse complement strand
GCCCCGGCCATCACCGGCACGCTCTTCCAGTGGCTCCAGACCCTCTATCCCCTGTGGGCCCGACTCGACGAGGAAGCCGCTCACGTGTCCGCCTGGGTGGGGCTGGCCGAGCTCGCCCTCGGCGGCTGCACGACGTCGACCGATCACCTCTACGTGCACCCGGCCGGTGGCGGCGACCTGCTGTCGGCCGAGATCGCGGCGGCCGTCGACCTGGGCATGCGCTTCCACCCGACCCGTGGGTCGATGAGCCTGTCAGAGAAGGACGGCGGCCTCCCGCCCGACTCGGTGGTGCAGGACGACGACACGATCCTCGCCGAGTCCGAGGCGGCGGTGGCCAAGCACCACGACCGCTCCCCCGGCGCCATGGTGCGCATCGCCCTGGCCCCGTGCTCTCCGTTCACGGTCACCAAGGACCTCATGCGCCAGACGGCCGAGCTGGCCGAGCGTCTCGACGTGCGCCTGCACACCCATCTGTGTGAGGACAAGGACGAGGACGTCTTCTGCCTCGAGCAGTTCGGCCAGAGGCCGGTGGAGTACTTCGAGGAGGTCGGCTGGGGCACGAGCCGCTCGTGGGTGGCGCATTGCGTGCAGCCCAACCAGGAGGAGGTCGAGCGGCTCGGTCGCTGGGGCACCGGAGCCGCCCACTGCCCGAGCTCCAACATGATCCTCGGCGTGGGCCTCGCTCCCGTGCGCGAGCTGCGGGCCGCCGGCGTCCCGGTCGGACTCGGTTGCGACGGCTCAGCCTCGGCCGACTCGGCATCGATGTGGATGGAGGCCCGCAACGCCCTTCTCCAGGCCAAGCTCCGCCACGGGCCACAGTCGTTCGGCGCCCGTGACGCCCTGAGCCTGGCCACGACCGAGGGCGCCCGCTGCCTGGGCCGGGAGGGCGAGATCGGTGTGCTCGCCCCCGGAGCCTGCGGCGACCTGGTGGCGTGGCCGCTCGACGGCGTGCGCTTTGCCGGCGCCCTGTCCGACCCGGTCGAGGCGTGGCTGCGGTGCGGCCCGGTGTCGGCCCGCCACACGATCGTGGCCGGCAAGAGCATCGTCACCGAGGGGCAGCTCGTGCATCCGGACGTCGACTCGATGCTGACCCGCCACCGAGCCGCAGCCGAGCGCCTGGTCAGCTAGCGATGGAGCGGACCGTGGCCCGCTTCGTCAAGAACATGTCCTCGTCGGCCCGGGCCAGTACGGCCTCGGCCGACTCATCCGGGTACGAGCGGGCCACGCCCACGCTCCCCGTCACGGGAAGTTGACCGTGCCCGGCGGATGCCACCGACCGGCGCAGGCGCTCGGTCAGCTCGTCCACGTGGGCGGCGTCGACGCCCTCGCACACGACCACGAACTCGTCGCCGCCAAGGCGGGCAACGGTGTCGGCCGGGCGGACGGTCGCGGCCAGGGACCGGGCCACCGACCGCAACACCTGATCTCCGGCATCGTGACCCAGGTTGTCGTTGACCGTCCCGAACCCATCGAGGTTGACGAAGAACACCGAGATCGGGAGAGCCGAACGGCTGGTCCGGGCCAGCGCCACGGCCACCCGGTCGAGCAGCAGCCGGCGGTTGGCCAGCCCCGTGAGGCTGTCGCGGAGACCCATTTCGTCCCGCTCGGCCGACTCGCGGGCGTGGTGCAGGGAGGTGGCGATGACGTCGGCCATGGCGTCGAGCAGCTCGATGGCGTCCGCGCCGAAGTGGTACGGCTCGGGAGCCAACACCGTCAGCACACCGACGCACTCGTCGTCCGCGAGGAGCAGCGGCACGAGGATCGACGACCGGACCCCCACCTGGCGGTAGACCTCCGGCTCGACCCGGGGGTCGGTCTGCGAGTCGTCGCACCGCAGCGGTCGGGCCTCGAGCAGGCATCGACCGGACAGGCTGGTGGCGGCCTCGAGCCGCGTGCCGAGCATGCCGGTGGCCGAGCCCGATGCCGCCCGATAGACCATGTCGCCGCCCTCGACCAGCTCGACCATCGCGCCCGTGGCGCCGGTCAGCGCCTGGCTGCGCTCGGTGACGATCTGCAGGACACGGTCGACGTCACCGATCTCGGCGTTGACGAGCTGCTGGGTCTCGATGATGGCTCGTAGCAGCTCGAGGTCCGAGAAGGCATCCACCGCGCCTCATCGGAGGAGCCCGGCCCGATCTGAGCGGGTTGGGAGCCGGGCCGCCGATGTGGGCAGGTCATGCTCCGTGAGTCGACGATGGTCCTGGCTGGCGGGTTCCGTACTGGCGGCCGGGTGCTCGCTCCTGGCCTACATCACCGCCCTTCGGCTGCGCGCGCCGCACATGTCCGCCATGTTCGACCTGGGCGTCTACCGGGCGGCAGCGGCCGCCGCCGCCCACGGCCACCGGCTCTACGACGTGCGCTTCCCGCCCATCCACCTGCCCTTCACGTACACGCCGTTCGCGGCCCTGCTCTTCGTCCCGCTCACCTGGCTGAGCTGGGATCGGCTCCGGCTGGTGGTGGGCCTCGTCAACGTGGCGGCACTGTTCGGGAGCGTGGCGCTGTCGGTGCGCCTGGCCGGCGGCCGCACCGAATGGCAGTCACGGCTGGCCACGACCCTGCTGCTGGGCGCCGCCTGCTTGTGGACCGAGCCGGTGCAACAGACGCTTGGCTTCGGCCAGGTCAATCTCGTGCTGCTGCTCCTCATGCTGACCGATCTCAACCTGCCGGACGGGTCCCGGGCCAAAGGCGTGCTCATCGGCATCGCCGCAGCCATCAAGCTCACCCCTGCGGTCCTGATCGCCTACCTGTTCGTGACCGGGCGACGGGCCGCTGCGCTCCGAGCCGCGGCTGCAGTGGCCACCACCGCCGTGCTCGGCGCCGTGTTCCTGCCCCAAGCGTCGTGGGCCTACTGGACGCACGACGTGTTCGGTGCCCGGCGCATCGGGAACCCCCTCTACGTGGCCAACCAGTCGGTCAAGGGCGTCCTCGTCCGCCTGCTCGGCCCCGGACTGGTCACCGACCTCGTCTGGGCGGTGCTGGCGGCAGGGATCCTCGTCGTCGGGCTGACCTGGGCGGCCCGGCTCCACCGACGGGACCGCGACCTGGCCGGGGCGGTCGTCGCCGCCGGCGCCGGCCTGCTGGCTTCCCCGATCTCGTGGTCGCACCACTGGGTGTGGATCGTCCCGGCCCTGGTGCTGGCCTGGGAGGCAGCCCGGCGCTCACATGCCATCACGGTCCGCGCCGTGCCCCTCGTCGTGTTGGCCACCTTCGCCGCCTGGTGGATCGCCGTCCCCGGCGTCCCCGGTCGCTCGCCCCTCGGGCTCCTCTGGCTCGTGCCCGCCAGGCACGGTGTCGAGCGCCATTGGGATCTGGGGCAATCGCTGCTCGGCAACCTCTACGTCGAGGTGGCCGTGCTCACCGCCGTGGTCGCCGGAGCCTTGGCCCTCGGCCGCCGTCGGAGCTCGGAGCAGATCACCCACGCGGCCCTGGGGCTGGAGCGCCATCGACGCGACGGGCCCCCGGCACCGTGAAACCGAGGGCAGCCAGCCCTCGCCGGTACGCCACCGCCAGCCGGTCGAACGGCAGGTGGAGCTCCTCGAGCAGGTCGAGCGGCAGCCGGTCGGGTCGCTGGCCGCCCACGATGGCTCGGTCGGGCTCCCAGATGCGGCGCTCGATCTCCTCGTACTCGTCCGCATCGACGTCGGTGCCGAGAGGGAAGGCGCACACCCAGAACAGCCGGGTGCGGTCGGCCGACATCGGGGACGGGGCGATGCACATCACGCTGCCCGGTCCGCTGGCGCCAGTGAGGGCCACCGTGAACGGCAGCTCGAGTCGGTACTCGAACACCATGTCGAACGGCCCGCTGCCATCCGACGGGTTGAACGAGGCGTACGGGTAGTCGAACGACAGGTGCCAGCCGTCGTCCGACACGTCGACGTGGATGGCGTCCATCTCTTGGAGGTCGGCGTTGCCGAACGTGTCCACGTGCAGCACCGAGAAGTGCGCCACGTCGCAGAAGTTCTCGACCTGACGGAACACCTGGGCGTCCCAGTCGTAGGTCGCGCCGACGTGGAGCCAGTGCGTGCCGGCCTCGGTCACGTCCCACGTGGGGCGAGGGCGCAGCTCCTCGTCCTCGCCCACCAGGCACGTCCAGATCAACCCGGCGTGCTCGGAGGTCCGGAAGGCGATGACGTCGGCCTGCCGCGGGATGGGCCGACTGGTGCCGAGCTGGGGGATCTGCGTGCACGTGCCGCCGCCGTCGAACCGCCAGCCGTGGTACGGGCAGCGCACGCAGCCGTCGTCGGCCACGTCGCCGGCCGACAGTCGGGTGCCCCGGTGCGAGCACAGGTCGTCAACCACGTGGGCCATGCCCTGGTGGTCGCGCCACACGACCAGGTCACGGTCGAGCAGGGTGGCCATGGTCACCTGGCCGGGGGCCACATCGACGGCCCGGGCGACGGGGTGCCAGAACCGGGCCGCCAGGGTGGAGAAACCGTCGTCGCGCACGCCCTCGAATGACATTGACAAACTGTAGAAACGGCGTGTTACCCGGTCGTTGCCAAGCCGTGAACAGGTGCTGGATGCCCTTGACCGGCCGCCGACCGGGCTCGATGGTGAGCCGGTGACGACCCTGGTGCGCAACGGCATCGTGCTGCCGATGACCGGCACGACCACCTTCGACCCCGGCTCGGTGCTGCTCGACGGCACCGACATCCTCGCTGTGGGGAGCGTCGCCGAGCTCGACGCCGACCCCCGAGCGGCGGGCGCCGAGATCGTCGACGCCACCAACTGCGTGGTGCTCCCCGGTCTCCACAACTGCCACCTCCATTCCGGCCTGCTCCGGGGCACGGCCGAGTCGCTGTCGCTGTGGGACTGGCTGAAGACCTACGTCGATCCCGCTCACAGGGCCCTCACGCCCGAGATCGCGGCCGCCGCCTCGCTCCACTGCTACGCCGAGGGGCTGCTGGCCGGCACCACGTCGGTCATGGACATGTGGCGGTACATGGAGGGCTCGGCCGACGCCGCCGCCGCCCTCGGCATCCGGGCCACGCTCGTGCCCTACGTCGCCGACGGCGAGTTCGACTACTTCGAGACCATCGAGACCAACCGGCGCCTGCTCGAGACGCATCGCACGGCGTCCGATGGACGCGTCCGCACCTGGGTCGGCCTCGAGCACCTCATGTACTGCTCGGAGCAGTGCTTCGCCGAAGCGGTGGCCCTCATGGAGGAGTTCGACACCGGCCTGCACACCCACAGCTCGGAGTCGATCTGGGAGGTGGACGAGTCGCTGAAGCGGTGGGGGCGGCGGCCCATCGAGGTCTTCTACAACCGCGGCATCCTCGGGCCCAACACGGTCGTGGCCCACTGCGTCTGGCTGTCGGACATCGAGATCGAGCTTCTGGCCAAGACCGGCACCGGTGTGGCCCACTGCCCGTGCTCGAACATGAAGCTGTCCTCCGGCGCCGCCCGCATCGGCGACCTGCGCAAGGCCGGCGTGGCCGTCGGCCTTGGTTCCGACGGCGAGAAGGAGAACAACAACCTCGACCTGGTCGAGGAGATGAAGTTCGCCTCGCTGCTCCAGAAGCTCACCACCCTCGACCCGACCACCGGCGACCCCTGGGACATCCTGCCCATGGCCACCATCGAGGGGGCCCGCGCCCTCGGCCTCGACGGCGTGACCGGTTCGCTGGAGCCCGGCAAGCGGGCCGACGTGGTCGTCATCGACCTCGGCGGCCTGCACACCACGCCGCTGCTGCACGGCGACGACTTCAACGCCGCGGCCCACCTGGTGTTCTCGGCCTCGGGCCGCGACGTCCGCGACGTGTGGGTCGACGGCCAGCGGCTGGTGGCCGGTTCGAAGCCGCTCACGTTCGACATCGCCACCGTGCGGGCCACGGCCCAGGCCGCGGCCGAGGAGCTCTTCGAGCGGCGGGCCAAGCTGGCGGTCGAGTGACGCGCTGGCTCCTGCGGGGCTGCGACCTGGTCGCCACGTTCAACGACGACGGCACTGAGCTGCGTGGCGGTGACGTCCTGGTCGACGGCGACGTCATCGAGGCCGTGGGCACCGACCTTCCCACCGACGGGTGCGACCAGGTGGTCGACGGCTCGGGCCTGGTGGTGCTGCCCGGGTTGGTCAACGCCCACCAGCACCTCTACCAGGGCGGGGTGCGAGCCGTGCCCGAGCTGGAGCGGGCCCTCATCGGGCCGTGGCTGGGGCGGCTGGGCGCCATCGTCAAGGGCTGGTGGGCGGCCGGCGACTTCGAGCCCGACGCCGTGCAGGCCATCGCCGCCGCCGTGCTCACCGAGTCGCTGCTCGGCGGCGTCACCACCGTGGCCGACCAGCACTACTTCCACCCGGCTGGGACCACGCTCCCCTACGTGGAGGCCACCATCGCCGCCGCCGCCGAGGTCGGGGTCCGCCTCCACGCCTGCCGGGGCACGATCACCGACGGGCCCGACCCGGACGTGGTCCAGTCCATCGACGAGGTGCTTCGCCACTGCGAGCAGCTCATCGCCGACCACCACGACCCGGCGCCGGGCTCGATGGTCCAGGTCGCCCTCGCTCCGTGCGGCGTGCACGTCGATCACCTCGAGCTCTTCGACGAGCTGGCCGCGTTGGCCGCCGACCACGATGGCGTCCGCCTCCACACCCACCTGTACGAGCACGTCGACACCGAGGCCGCCTTCCACCGGTACGGCAAGTCGCCGTGGGAGCTGCTGGTCGAGCACGGGTGGGCGCAGGAGCGCACGTGGCTGGCTCACATGGTCGACGTGCCCCACCCCGAGCTCGGCGAGATGGCGGCGGCCGGCGTGGCCGTGGCCCACCTCCCGGCGCCGGACCTGAAGATGGGCTGGGGCACGGCGCCCTTCCGCAAGTTCCTCGACGCCGGACTCACCGTCGGCATGGGCACCACCGGCTCGTCGTCGAACGACGGGGCCAACCTGCTGGGCGACCTGCGCCTGGCCGCCCTCGCCCACCGCACCGGCGAGCCCGACCCGGAGCGATGGCCCACCGCTCGGGAGTTGCTGCGCGCTGCCACCCGCGGCTCGGCCGAGTGCCTGGGACGCCACGACCTCGGCGTCTTGGCCCCCGGCCGGCGGGCCGACCTGGCGGCGTGGGACCTGCGCACCGTCGACCGAATCGGCGTGCACGACCCGCTGGCCGGCCTCGTGCTCACCGGGCTGTCGAGCCACGCCTCGCTGGTCGCCGTGGGCGGGCGCATCCTGGTCGAGGCCGGGGTCCCCACGTTCGACGTGGCCGCGGTGGCGGCCCGCGCCCGGGCGGTCATCCCGTGCTGCTGAACGCCGCCGACCCCGCCCTCCAGGCCGATCCCTTCCCGCTCTACCGCCGGCTGCGGGAGGAGGCGCCCGTCATCGAGCTGGACGACGGCACCTGGCTGGTCACCCGCCACGCCGATGTGAGTGCCCTTCTCCGCAACCGATCGATCAGCTCGGCCCAGGTGGGCGGCAACCCGGGGGCGCCGGTGGCCGAGCTGGAGGTCAACGGCCGCAACCTCATGATCGCCTCCGACCCGCCGGTGCACACCCGCCGCCGGGGTGCCGTCGCCCCCCAGTTCACCGTCCACCCGGTGCACGCCCTCCGGCCGGCGATCGAGGCCCACGTCGAGCACCGCCTCGACGAGGTCGCCGCGCGGCTGGCGGCTGGCGGGGTCGTCGACCTGGTGCCGACGTTCTGCGCCCGCATCCCCATGGACACCCTCTGCAGCCTGCTCGGCCTGCCGCTGGACGACGAGAGCCGCCTGCGCCGGTGGACCACCGACCTCATCGAC
The DNA here is from genome assembly GCA_025463335.1 of Acidimicrobiales bacterium. GTDB lineage: Bacteria > Actinomycetota > Acidimicrobiia > Acidimicrobiales > CADCSY01 > RYN-34. Next base: position 9,602 of record JAOBWJ010000126.1, on the reverse strand, counting down.
GGGATCGACCCGTGGGCCGGTCTCGACGCCGCCGCCCGGGCCGGCGCCGCGCTGGCCGAGGTCTGCCCCTACCTCGAGCGGTTCCTGGACGAGCGGCGGGTCGACCCGACCGACGACCTGCTCAGCGCCCTGGCCACGTCTCCCGACCTCACGCCCGACGAGCAGCTCCACAACGCCGTGCTGTTCCTCAACGCTGGTCTCGACACCTCGGGCGACCTGGTGGCCAACGCCCTCGGCCTCCTGCTGGATACGCCCGGGGCATGGGACACGCTGGTGGCTGATCCCGAGCGGGTGGCGCCGATGGCCGTGGAGGAGGCCGCCCGGTTCGACAGCCCCGTGCAGGTCTCCATGCGTCGCACGATCGGTCCGGTGGAGGTGGGCGGGACGGTCATCCCCGAAGGTCGTGGCCTGCTGCTCGGCCTGGGCGCCGCCAACCGCGACCCCGAGGTCTTCACCGACGCCGATCGCTTCGAGGTCGAACGGGACGACCGCCGGCACGTGGCCTTCGGCGGCGGTGCCCACCTGTGCCTGGGCGCGCCCGTGGCCCGGCTGGAGGTTTCGACCTCCCTCCGGGCCATGGCGGAGCGGTTCCCCGGCCTCACGCTGGCCGGGCCCTCGACGTGGCGGCCCCGGCTGGCGTTCCGCGGCCGCGCCTCGCTGCTGGTGACGGCCGAGGGCTAGGCCTGGGCCAGGACCTCGTCCATGGCGTCGAAGAAGGTGGCGTAGCCCTCGACGGTCTCGTGGTACTGCTCCTCGCTGAGGTTGCCGCCGAGCTGGCTGAAGTGCATCTCGGTCTTGCCGTCGCGGTCGAGCAGCTCGACCGTCAGCACCTCGGAGTTGCCGCTGCCCTCCGGGTCCTCCATGGTCAGGACGAGGCGCTCGGGCTCGACGACCTCGCGGAACTCGCCCAGCCACGGGATCTCCATCCCCTGGGTGTGCATCACCGCGTTCCACCGGCCGCCGGGGCGGACGTCGAACGAGAGTGTCTCGAGCGGGACGGTGGCCTCGGCGCCGCCGAACCACTTGGCGAACTGGGCGGGATCGGTCCAGGCGTTCCAGACGAGCTGGCGGGGTGCGTCGAACACCCGGGTGATGGTGAGGCCATCGGCGGTCACGGTGCTGGTGCTCTCGGTCATCGTCGTGCTCCTTGTCTGGATGATTCGAAGGTGGTCATCGAGGCGGTCGAAGCATTGGTCCCAGATCGGGCCACGAGGCATGCTCACCCCTTTGGTTTATCAACCGTTGGGTTGAACATAGACCGAGCAGGAAGACCTGTCAAGCCTCCGATCGCTCCCCCGTTCTGGTCACGCTCAGCCCGTCAGAGCCGGGCTCAGCGTGACTAGAAGCAGGAAGGCTTCAGCGAGTCAGCGTGCGGGAAACGCAGAACGAGACAACGTTCGCCGCCCCGACCGCAGGGCGGCGCAAGGTCCCGTCAGCGATCCCTTCAGGCGCTTTGGCGGACCAGCGCTTCGAGCTCGTCCATCGCCGCCAGCCGGTCGGGCCCGACCAGGACGCCGTGGATGCCGAGGGCCTTGGCCGCGGTGATGTTGCCGAGGGCGTCGTCGACGAGCACCGCGTCCGCCGGCGCCACGCCGCCGAGGGCATCGAGGGCCATGCGGTAGATGCGAGGGTCGGGCTTGCGCACACCCACGGCCGAGGAATCGATGACGGTGTCGAACAGCTCGTCGACCGGCACCATCTTGCGCCAGCCCTCGCCGAACTCCTTGATGTTGTTGGTCACGACCGCGGTCTTCACGCCGGTGGCCTTGAGGGCCAACGCCCGCTCGATCATGGGCTCACGCTGCTCGTCCTCGATCGCGCCCATGCCGGCCAGCAACGAGAACGGGTCGATGTCGTGGCCGGCGGCCGCCGCGAGCGCGGCCAGCTCGCTACGGGTCTCGGCCAGGGTGAGCTCGCCCCGCTCGAGCCGATGCCACGCGTGGTCGGTGTCCTCGTCGTACGGCCCGAAGCACAGGGACAAGCCGACGTCGCCGTCGATCCCCAGCGCCTCGGCCGCCTTCCGCACCGCACCGAAAGGCGACAGCGTGAACACGCCGCCGAAGTCGTAGAGGACAGCCTCGACCATCAGAACGCCGGCGGGGTGGGGTTCTCGATGCCGATGAGCTTGGCCACGGCGTCGGTCACGGCGTTGGCCACGGCCATGTTGAGCTCGGCCGGCACCAGTCCGGCGCTGACCATGCGGTCGGAGAGCGGGATCATGATGGCGGCGAAGCGCATGGCGCCGAAGACCTCCCAGTAGTGCGGGTCCCGCACCTCCCGCCCGGAGACCTCCTCGTAGATCTGGATCATCTCGTCGCGGGTCGGGAAGCCCTCCATGCGAGTGGCGCCCATGTCGTCGAACGACATGCGGTCGAACATCAGCCACCAGCCGAGGTCGGCCTCGGTGGGGCTGAGGGCGCACGCCTCCCAGTCGCACACCACGGCCGGCCGGTAGTCCTGCCAGATGACGTTGCCAAGGCGAGCGTCGCCCCACGACAGGCCGATGCGCTCGTCGTGCGGATCGTTGGCGTCGAGCCAGTCGAGCGCGGCGAACATCACCGGGTCCTCTCGACCGGCGAGCTGCTTGGTGACGAACTCGCGGTAGAGGCGCAGCTGCACGGCCTGGGTGGGCTCGCCCGTGCCGCTGGCGTCGAGCCACTCCAACCCGGCCGTCTTCCAGTCGATGGCGTGGATCTTGGCCATGGCCTCGAGACCGCTGCGCACCATGCGGTGACGCTCCTCGGGCGTGGCCTCGTCGACGAGGAAGCCGGCCTCCGAGTAGCGGGGCACGTCGGCCGGGATGACGCCCTCGACGAAGCCCATGACGAAGAACGGCTGGCCGAGGACCGACGAGTCGGCCTCGTAGCCGACCAACGGGCACATCGGGACGTTGCCGTGCTCGGCGACGGTGACCATGGCCCGGTGCTGCACGCCGACCGAGACGGCGCACTCGGCCGTCTGGGCAGGGAACAGGGCGCCGGTCGGCGGCTCGATGCGGCCCACGAACCGCTCGTGGCGGGCCTGGCCATCCTCGGACCAGTCGACGTCGAAGAACACCGTCTCGTTGGAGAAGCCGGTGGCAGCGGGGATGTCGATGTCGCCGACCTTCACCTCGCTGGCCTCGGGGTGCTGGCGGGCGAACCACGAGCGCAGGGCCTCGACGTAGGCGCTGCGATCCTTGTGGAACTTCGGCGAGTTGGCGACCTCTTCCACCTGTGCTGTCATCGGATCTCCCCCCTGGGTTGTACGAACATGGCCTCGGCCTCGGCCGTGACCCGTCCCTCGTTGTCGTAGATCTCACCGGTGGCGTGGCTGGTCCGGCCCTCGCCACCGACGAAGCGCGCCTCGATCCGGAGATCGGCGTGCAACGGCGTGGCCCGCCGGTACTTCACCGTCATGCTGCCGGTCATGCCAGGCGAGCCGGCGGCGATGGTGGCGATGCCGAGGACCTGGTCGAACACCGAGGCGATGACGCCACCGTGGGCCCGGTAGGGCGGGCCCACGTGCTGCAGGTCGAAGCGCACGGTTCCCGCCACCGATGCGTCCTCACCGATCTTGAGCTCGGCGATGGGAGCGATCGGGTTGGCCCGACCGATGGCCGGGTTGATGCCCATCAGCGCCGCCGGATCGGTGATGCCCGGTCCCCAGGAGCGAGCCGGCCACGGGTCGTCGTCCTTGAGCTCCTCCAGCCGGTCGGCCAGGTCGTCGACCTCGGCAGCCACGGCCCGCAGCGCGTCGGCCTGATGGCCGGTGCTCACCGTGGCCTCGATCAACCGACGCACCGATACGGTCAACGTCTCCAGTGCGTCGTGGCGCTCGTCTCGGGGCGCCGTGCGCCACCGCCGCTCCTCATCCCCCATCAGGGAACGCACCCTAGGAGGAAGTTCTACGAACCTGTCGATCGGGAGCCCCACCGTTCGTCGTAGGGGTGTCGGAACACAAACCCAGGAGGACCCGATGTCCCAGTTCATGCTGCTCATCTACGGCGACCAGTCCAAGTACGCGGATCTCACACCCGCCGACTGGGATGCCATCCACGGCGACTACGTGGCCATCACCGAGGCCATGAACACCGCCGGCGTCAACCTCGGGGGCGCACCGCTCCAGGGCGCGGACACCGCGAAGACGGTCGGCCAGGGTGGCGTCGTCACCGACGGCCCGTTCGCCGAGATCACCGAGGTGCTCGGCGGCTACTACCTGCTCGAGGTGCCCTCCCAGGACGAGGCCGTGGCCTGGGCCGGCAAGCTGCCGGGCGTGAGCCGGGGCATCGACCGCATCGAGGTCCGGCCCGTGCAGCCCTGGATGTGAGCGAGCTTGCGAGCGAACCGATGAGCACAGGTCTTCCGAGCGAAGCGAGGTCTCATCGGTCGAACTCGCGGTTCACCGGGTCGTCGGTGTCACCCGGCTCAGGTGGCGACCGATGAGATACGTGTTGCTGGCGTACGAGCCGGCGACAGCGGGCGAGCTGTCCGACGAAGGTTGGGCGGCCCAGGTCGCCGACACGGTCGCCCTCGAAGCCGGTCTCGGCGACGAGTTGCTCGCCCGCGAGGTCCTCGCCGACGTCGACACCGCCACCACCGTCCGCGTCCGCGGCGGCGAGGTGGCGGTGACCGACGGCCCGTTCGCCGAGACGGCCGAGGTGCTCGGTGGTTTCCTGCTGGTCGAGGCCGCCGATCTCGACGCGGCCATCGCCATCGCCCGGCGGTGGCCGGCGGCCAGGTCCGGGAGCGTCGAGGTCCGCCCGGTGTCGGCATGATCGAGTGCCTGTGATCGAGCACGCGTGATCGACCTCGACGAGCTGCACCGTCGGGAGTGGGCGAGGGTGGTCGCCACCCTCGCCCGCTCGTTCGACCTGGACACCGCTGAGGATGCCGCCGCCGAGGCGTTCGTGACCGCCATCGAGCGATGGCCCGAGACCGGCGTGCCCGACAACCCGGGGGCGTGGCTGGTCACCGCGGCTCGCAACCGGGCCATCGACCGGGCTCGGCGGGAGCGCACTCGGTCCGAGCGCCAGGCCGCCGGCCACGAGCGACTGGTCGTCCGGGCCGAGCCCACCGTGCGGGCCGACGTCGACGACGACGTGCTTCGCCTGGTGTTCACCTGCTGCCACCCGGCCCTCGCCCTCGAGGCCCAGATCGCCCTGACCCTCCGGCTCATCGCCGGGCTCGGCACGCCCGAGGTGGCCCGGGCCTTCTTCGTCCCCGAGGCCACCATGGCCCAGCGCCTGGTCCGGGCCAAGAAGAAGATCGCCGCCGCTGGCATCCCCTACCGGGTGCCCGAGCGAGACGAGCTGCCCGAGCGACTGGCCGGCGTGCTGCGGGTCGTCTACCTGATCTTCCGGGAGGGCTACGCCCCCAGCGGCGGCGCCGACGTGGTGCGGATCGACGTGTGCGACGAGGCCATCCGCCTGGCCCGGCTCCTCGCCGACCTGCTGCCGGATGAGCCGGAGGTCCTCGCGCTGCTCGGCCTGCTGCTCCTGCACCACAGCCGGCGACTGACCCGCACCGACGAGGACGGCGACGTGGTGCTGCTCGCCGATCAGGACCGGCAGCGGTGGGATCGCGACGCCATCGCCGAGGGCACGCTGCTGGCCGCCCGCGCCCTCCGGCGGGCGCCCGGCCCCTATGCCCTGCAGGCCGGCATCGCGGCCTGCCACGCCGAGGCCGAGGTCGACTGGCGGGCCATCGCCGGGCTCTACGACCGCCTGGCCCGCATCGACCCCTCTCCCGCCGTCACCCTCAACCGGGCCGTCGCCGTGGCCGAGGTCGAAGGACCGGCGGCCGGCCTGGCCATGGTCGACTCGTTGCTCACCACCGCGACCGGCGAGGCCATCGGCCGGACCAGCCACCAGCCCCATCTGGTCCGCGCCGACCTGCTCCGCCGGCTCGACCGCCCCGAGGAGGCGCTCATCGCCTACCGGCGAGCGCTCGGGCTGGCCACCACCGAGCCCGACCGCCGCTTCCTGGCCCGCCGCATCGACGAGCTCAGTTGAAGGCCTCGCCCGACAGCGAGTAGGACGCCTTCCCGTCCGGGCCTACCGGCACGTCGCCGGCGACGGTGATGCGCTGCATCGAGCGGTGCATGCCGGGCGGGACGTCGGTCGGCACCAGGTGGCACGTGGCCCGGTTGTCCCAGAAGGCGATGCTGCCCGGCTCCCACCGGAAGCGGCAGGTGAAGGTCGGGCTGGCGATGTGCTCGTAGAGCATGGCGAGGAGGTGGGCGCCCTCCTTGCGGGAGAGCTCCTGCACGTGGCTCGTGAAGTTGGGGTTCACGAACAGTGCCTTCTCCCCGGACTCGGGGTGGACCCGCACCACCGGGTGGACGGAGCGGATGTCCTTCGACTGGAACTGCTCCTTGAGCTTGGCCGGCATCTCCCCCCGCCCGATCGGCAGGAAGTTGTGGTGCACGGCGTGGAGCTCGTCGCACAGTCGCCGCAGCGGCTCGGACAGCGTCTCGTAGGCGGTGACCAGATTCGTGAACTGGGTGTCGCCGCCGTAGGGCGGGACCACGAGGCCGCGCAGGATCGACCCCATCGGCGGGTTGGGCACGAAGGTCACGTCGGTGTGCCAGCGGTTCTCGATGCTCGGGCCCTTGCCGGTGCCCTCGGCCGCGGCATAGGCCTGGTTGTCGAGCAGCAGGATCTCGGGGTGCTCGGGGAAGGCGGCCGGCAGCGTCGGGTGGGCCGGGGTGACCTCGCCGAACTGGCGGCCGAAGGCGATGTGCTGCTCCTGGGTGAGGTGCTGGTCGCGGAAGAACACGACCTTCCACTGCAGGAGCGTCTGGCGGATCTCGGCCACCACCGCCGGGTCGAGCGGCTGGCGTAGGTCGACACCGTGGATCTCGGCGCCGATGTGGCCGGACTGGGGACGGACGTCGATCGTCGTGCTGATGGTCATGCGGGCCTCCTGGCCAGTCGGGCGGTCTCGGCGGACACGGGTGCGGCGGCGAGGGCGACAGCGGTGTCGACCAGGCCGGCGAGGAAGAGGGTGCGATCGGAGAGCTGCTTGCGGGGCAGGTGCTCGACCTGCCGCTCGCGGTTGGCCAGGGCGCCAGCGAGGTGACCGGTGAACAGCTCCCAGCGGTCGCGCCGCAGGGCAGCGGGGATCCCGAGCTCGGCCAGGGCGGCGTCGAAGCGGCGCCGCAGCTCGAGCACGCCCTTGGTCCACGGCTGAGCGCTCAGGTCGGTGGGGGCGGCACCGTCGACGTAGGCGGCCTGCATGCTGAAGCGCAGGTACCAGCTCGGGCGACCGGGCTGGCCGAGCTGCTCGCTCAGCGGGTAGAGGAACGCCTCGGCCAAGCCCCGCAGGTCGTTGTCCTCGAGCTCGGCGAGCATCGCCTCACGCCGCTCGTTGACCGGCACCATGCGGTGCTCGAACACGGCGTTGACCAGCCCCTCCTTCGACCCGAAGTGGTAGCGAGCGGCGCCGGTGTTGCGCTGCCCGGCGGCAGCGCCGATCTCCCGGAGCGACACGCCATTCACGCCGCGCTCGGCCCAGAGGCGCTCGGCGACCTCGATGAGCCGGGTGCGGGTGTCCGCTTCCACGCCGGCCACGTTAACCCACCTGAGTTAGATGGTCCAGGTCTAGCGTGCACCCATGTTCCAGCGGATGGACTTCGACGAGTTCCATCGGTCGCACGTGCCGGCCCAGCTCGCCGCCGGAAACGGAAGGCTCGCCGGGCGCTCCACACTCCACCCCATCGCTTTCCGCCTGACCGACGGCCGGGCCTACACGTTCGCCGCGCTGGACGGTGACATCGAGGTGCGGCCGGGCGACGACGCCCCCACGGTGGTCGAGCTCGATGCCGCCGCGTGGTCTGACTTCGTGCAAGAGGCCCACACCGCGTTCGGGCTCCTGTACGCCGGCGCCGTGCGCTTTCCCCGCGGCGACTTCGGCGCCCTCGACGCGTGGGAGCCGGTGCTGCGGGCCGTGTTCCACGGCCGGCCGCTGTACGACCCGGCCGCGGTGGCCGACGTCGAGCTGGCCCGCACGTTCACCCTCGATGACGACCCGGCCGAGCTGGCATCGTTCCTCGGCACCACCGGCTTCCTCCACGTGCGCGAGGTGTTCACCGCCGAGGAGATCGCCACCGTGTCCGCCGAGGTCGAGCGATTCCGCCGTCAGGCCACGCCCGACGACGGGCACTCCTGGTGGGCCAGGAACGCCGACGGCGAGGATGTCTGCTGCCGGCTCATCTACACCAGTCTCGAGTCGGCCACCCTCGGCCGCCTGGCCGGAGCCGACCAGCTCCATCGCCTCGCCGCGCTGGCCGGCACGCCGTTGACGCCCGTGGTCGACCGGCTCGACGGCGTGAGCGTGGTCATCAAGCACCCGGCCGTGGTCGAGGGACTCTCGGATCTGCCCTGGCACCGCGACTGCGGCCTCGGCGGCCACCCTGTCCTCTGCCCGGCCCTCAACATGGGCGTCCAGCTCGACGAGGCCACGGCCGAGAACGGCCAGCTGCACTTCCTCGCCGGCTCGCACCTCTCGTCGTGCGGCCCGCCGGCGCGCGGCGACGACTCGCTGCCCGTGCTCGCCGTCGACACCCGGCCCGGCGACGTCACCGTGCACTTCGGCCACGTGCTGCACGCCGCTCCCCCACCGCTGTCGCCCACCGCCGGCCGGCGGGCGCTCTACGTCGGGTTCGTCTCGCCCGACCTGTTCGACGTCATCGGGCCCGGGCAGGGCTACAACGACGTGCTGTTCACCGCCAGCGCCGACGGCCACGTCGCGTCGGTCGACGAGCGCCTGGCCAACACGACCGGCTGAGCGTTCATCGTCCCGAAACCCACCGACGGTTGACAGAACGTTGAATGGCAGTCGTGGAACCGACGTCCGCCATGCTCGTGCTGTGAACGGCGCCGCTGTCCTGGCCAGCTACCTGTGTCGCGACCACGTGGGGCTGGCCGGGTTCTACGCCTCGGCGTTCGGCTGGCCGAGCATCGAGGCGGTGGAGAGTCCAATCTTCACCGCCCTTGACAGCGGGCGGTTCGCCGTCGGCTTCCACCACGACGACGCCCACGACCTGCTCGACATCGGCGCCCGACGCGACGAGGGCGGCAGCCGCATGCACCTGACGATCGAGGTCGGCACCTTCACCGACGTCGACGCCGCCGTCGAGCCGTTGGTGCGACTCGGCGCCACTGTCGTGAAGGCACCCTTCACGACCTACTACGACGCCCGCCAAGTCGTGCTCGAGGACCCCGAAGGCAACCTGTTCCGCATCTCGAGCACCCAGGACGCGCTCCACCCGACCACGCCCGGCTGATCAGGCGGCGTAGAGGCCGAAACGGGTGAGGAGGTCGGTTGGGGTGGCGGTCGGGGCGGTGGGGATGGCCGTCCCGCACGTTGGTCGTTCAAAGCGCAGGGTGCGTTCGGTGGCGCTGCCGGTGATGGTCCAACCGCCTTCGTGGGCCAGCGCGTGGTGCCGGGGGCAGAGCAGGACGCAGTTGTCCTCCTCGGTTTCGCCCTCGGCCGTCCAGTGCGTGAGGTGATGCGCCTTGACGGCGCGGGTGCGGTCACAGCCGGGCCAGGCGCAGTGGCGGTCGCGCTGGCGGAGGCGTAGGCGCATCTTGTCGGGCACGATCCGCCGGCGTCGCCCAT
>JAOBWJ010000115.1 GCA_025463335.1 Acidimicrobiales bacterium | reverse complement strand
GGCCCGACAGCAGCGGGGCCACGAGCGGGAGCAGGGCGTCGAGGTCGGTCGACAGGTCGACGTCCATGTAGGCGACCACCGGTGCCTCGCTGGCCGACCACGCCGCCCGGAGCGCCAGGCCCCGTCCCTTGCGCTCGAGATGCACGGCCCGGACGCCCTGGACCTCGTTCGCCAACCGGCAGGCGATGCCCCAGGTTCGATCGGTGCTGGCGTTGTCGGCGATGGTCACGACCCAGGTCAACGGGACCCGGTCGCGCAAGTAGGCGGCCAACCGCTTCACCGACGCCTCGAGGTCGTCCTGTTCGTTGTAGACGGGGATGACGATGTCGACGGCGGGGCGGCGATCATCGGGGTGCGGGCGCTCCACAGTGAGGAGGTCGGTCACGTCGGTCATGGACCACATCGTCCACACCACCACTTGGTGGCCCCTCCGGACTTGCTTGGAGTTCCCTCCGACTCACGAACGGACGCGGGGCGCACCCGTACGATGACCGCCGTGCCCGAACGTGCTCCCATTCGCGTCCTGGTTGTCGATGACGAGGAGCACATCACCGAGCTCGTGTCGATGGGTCTCACCTACAACGGGTTCGAGGTCGAGCGGGTGGCCAGCGGCCGAGCCGCCCTCGACGCCATCGAGCAGCGCCGGCCCCAACTCATCGTGCTCGACGTCATGCTCCCCGACCTCGACGGCTTCGAGGTGGCCCGTCGGCTTCGCCAGGGCGAGGGCGCTGGAACCCGGGTGCCGATCATCTTCCTCACGGCCCGTGACACCACCCAGGACAAGATCGAGGGTTTGCGGCTCGGCAGCGACGACTACGTCACCAAGCCGTTCAGCATCGAGGAGCTCATCGAACGGGTGAAGGCCGTGCTGCGGCGGTCATCCGGTGCCGGTCCGGGCGAGCGAAAGCTCAGCTACGCCGACCTGGAGCTCGACGAGGACACGCGGGAGGTCTGGCGTTCGGGCCGGTTCATCGAGCTCACGCCGACCGAGTACAAGCTGCTGCACTACCTGATGTCGAACGCTCGACGGGTGCTGACCCGGGAGCAGATCCTCGAGCACGTGTGGGACTACACGTTCAGCGGCAACGCCAGCGTCCTGGAGACCTACATCAGCTACCTCCGCCACAAGATCGACGACGTCGACCCGCCGCTGATCCACACCGTGCGAGGCGTGGGCTACACCCTCCGGTTGCCGCCCGACAAGTAGATCGGCGGGAGGTCCAAGGGGCCTCCCAGGGTTCGCTGAGGAAGTGGGCGCAACGTTGGCCCGATGGAGCCGTTTCCTGGCCACCAGCGAGGTGTCCCGCCTCACCGCCGCCGCCATCGATGCCACTGGTTGAGCGGCGGCTCGTTCGATCCGACGGTGCTCGGTGACGTCATCCGAGCCGGGTACGACCGGTCGTTCGAGCAGGTCGCCGACCGTGGCCCCCTCACCAACACCTTGGCGAGCGGGTCCGCGGCGGCGATCGAGGTGGAGTTCCGTCACCCCCACCCCAAGGAGCAACCATGGACACCTCCCAGGTCCGCAACTGGATCGGCGTCGGCATCGGCATCGTCGCCATCGTCCTCGCCGCGCTGGTCGGCACCGGCGTCATCAGCTCCGCCTCGGCCGGCAACGAGCGTGGTCCGGGTGGGGGCGGTCGACCGCCGGGCCTGAACGGCAACCCCTTCCCCGGCGGCGGCGGCGCTCCCCCCGGCTTCACTCCACCCAACTGACCCGGGGTCAGAAGCGCTGGATGGGGTGGTGGGTTGTCATGGCCGAGCCGGCCGGGCCCATGAGCTGGTGGGCCCGCCAGAGGCGGCGGTGGAAGAGGTGCACGAGCGCCTCGTCGTGGGCGCCGTCGTCGGCCAGGACGTAGTCCTCCAGGGCTTGGTCGCCCTGCTGCCAGGTGGCCGGGCGGTGGCCGAGCAACGCGTCCAGGTCGTCGAGGTCGGCGGCCACGCACTGGCGGCCGATCTCGTCGACGCGCTGGAGGTGGCGGGCCAGGCGGAACAGCGTGCGTTGCTCGTAGTCGCCCGAGCGCAGCGCCTGCACCAAGTGGGCAGCGGGCACGGCGGCCGGTGACACCTCCGGTTCCGGGAGATCGACCGGCGCCAGATCCAGGCCGAGGAGATCGGCCAGTGCCTCGACGGCGAAGAGGTTGGTCTCGTTGCACCACTGGAGGTTGGTCATGTAGTCCGACCCCGGCGGCGGCTCGGCCAGCGCCGAGTGGAAGGCGAGCTGGTTCGAGAGCGTGAACGCGAAGTGGTGGTGCTGGATGGCCTCGAGGTCGACCTCGGTCCCGGACAGCTCCTCGTACTTGGCGTACATCCGCTTGAAGTCGCCGTAGCCCACGATCGTGTCCCGCATGCGGAATGCGGCGAGATCCATCAGCGGGTCGCCGATGTGCGCCAACTCGAGGTCGAGCACGGCGACGATCCGCTCGCCGTCGTGGTGGAACTGCCCCGAGTCCCACACGACCAGGGACTCACGACTCTTGATGTCGAGCGGGTGGCGCCGCAGCCAGCCGAGGCAGAACTCGAGGAACGGGTCGGGCCGCTTCTTCGACGACCGGTACCAGCGCTCGTAGCCGCCCATCCCATCGCGCTGCACGCCAGCCGCCTCCAGCGGCGCCACGTCGAGGGCGTGGAGCTCGGCGAGGATGCGGAGGTAGTCGTCCATCACCGCGTCGCGTTGGGCCTCGGTGCAGCCGGCGAAGTCGGGCTGGCCGCCGACCCGATCGATCACGAACGCCCGGGGCTCGTCGATCCACCCGTGCACCGATGCCACTGGGATGTCCCGCTCGTCGAGCAGCTGCTCCACGAGCATCTCGTGCTCGAGCGGATAGATGCCGGGGAAGTCGGTGCGGTCGCCCCGCACGCACAGCTCGAGCACCTCGCCGTCCCGCTCGACATCGGCGAACCACACCGGCCGCCATCGGGCCTGACGCTCCAGGCGGCGCACCGGCCCGATGTTGTCCGTGAGCCAGGCGGCGACCTGTTCGTCCATGGCTCGGCACCGTAGGGCCGAGGTGAACCAAAGTGTCGGCTGGTGCGTCTCCACCACGACATGGACGAGTCCGCTGCCGACTTCTGCCGCCGCCTTCACCCGCGGCTGGTCGGCGCCATGCAGCTGCACACCGGCGACCGCGGGCTTGCCGAGGAGATCACCCAGGAGTCCCTGGCCCGGGCCTGGCAGCGCTGGGACCGGGTCGGGCGAGCCGACTCCCCCGACGCCTGGGTGTTCCGGGTGGCGCTCAACCTGGCCACCTCCCGGTTCCGTCGGGTCGCCACCGAGCGGCGCGCGATGTCCCGCGTCGACGGTCGAGCCGCCCTGCCGAGCGCCGATGACACCGCCGATCGGGTCGCCGTGCGGGCGGCCGTGGCCGCCTTGCCGCCGCGCCAGCGACTGGCGCTGGTTCTGCGCTTCTACGCCGACCTTCCGGTCGAGCAGGCGGCGGAGGCCATGCGCTGCGCTCCGGGCACCGTGAAGTCGCTCACCGCCAAGGCCATCGGCAACCTGCGAACCAACCTCGCCCTCGAAGTGGAGGTGGACACCGGTGCCTGACGTGCGGGAGCTGCTCCACGACTCGGTCGACGGTGCCGCAGCGGCGCCGATCGCTGCCATCGAGGCCCGGGCCACCCGGTTGCGGACCCGAGAGCGGCGCCGCCACCTCGTCGGCACCGCAGCCGTGGTGGCGCTGGTGATCGCCGCCATCGCGCTCGTGGCCCGGAACGACGGGGCCGAGAAGCACCGAGTGATCACCCGGCCCCCGGCGCCGGCGCCGACCCCGACGCCCGAGCGGGTGTTCCCGTTCACCCTGGGCGACGTGGCCATCGACGGCGACGACGTGTGGGTCGCCGACAGCACCCCGGTCACGGGCACGGTGCATCGCCTCGACCGCAGCACCCTCACGGAGACGGCGACCATCGACCTCGAGTCGGTCGAGGACGCCCACATGATCGACGTCGGGCCCAGCGGCGTCTGGGTGGGCACCGCCGGCTACGGCGAGCAGATCACGGGGGGCGACGTGGCCCGGATCGACCCGGTGACCAACCGGGTCACAGCCCATGTCGACGCTTCGGGCCTCGGCCGCTGGGACCCAGGCGACTTGGTGGTCACCAGCGATGCGGTTTGGGTGGCCGACGCCCTCGGACGCCGCCTGCTCCGGGTCGATCCCGACACGGCCAAGGTAGTGGCGACGGTCCCCGTGTTTGGTGGGCTCAGCGTCGGTCATGGGGTGCTCTGGGTCTCCGGCGGAGACCAGACCGTGGCCCTCGACGCCCACACCGGCCGGGTGCTCACCGAGATCCCAGTCGTCGCCAGTGCGATCGCCGCCACCGACGATGGGCACGTGTGGCTCGTCACCCACGGCCGCCTCGAGCGCTACGGGACCGACGGGACGCGACGCACGTTCGGTGCCGTCGACGAGCTGACCCGGCTGGCCGCCGTGGGGACGCGGGTCTGGCTCGCCGACAGCACCGGATTCCGCCAGCTCGACCAGGACGGGCGGCTCGTGCCCGGCACCGAGCGGGCGTCGCAGGCGCTTGGCGGGTGGGAGGTGACCGCCTCTGGCCGCGAGGTCTGGCGAGTCGACTCCGCCCAGACCACGCGGTGGCGCCCCTAGTCCTCGGCCGCGCCGGCCCAGTGCTGGCGGAGGTCCTGGAGCCAGGGCGGGTAGTCGAGGGGCTCGTCGGGCAGCGGCTCGCTGCCGTTGGCGGCGTGGGCCTGGTCGAACAGCTCGGGCTGGTCGCCCCACGAGCGGGGGTCGCCGAGCATGACCTCGAACATGGTGCAGCCCTCGTCGCCGGCCTTGATGGGGCCGAAGGCGGCGCCGAACGGCAGCTCGATGTGGGTCCCCTCCGGGCACCAGCGGTCACCGAACCAGGCACCCCCCGCCATGATGTAGATGACGTGGGGGCAGAAGTGGCCGTGGCGGCGCACGAGCATCCCCGGCGAGTAGATGGCGTAGAGCGAGAGGTACTGTGGGTCGGCCGATAAGGCGAACCACTTCTCGATCAACGTGCCCTCGGTGCCGTCGGCGTTGCGCTGGCGGCGGACCTTCTGCCACTTCATGTCGGGGTCGTCGAGGTGCCGGAAGATCGGCTCCTTGCCCTCGATGCGGGGCGAGTCGGTCGGCGGCGTGCCTTGCGTCGTGCTCATGCGTTCTCCTTCCGGGAGGCCCGGAAGCGCTCCCTCGACTCGTGGGCGATGACGGCCACCTCGTCCACCACGGGGCCGAGGACGGCAGGGTCGAGCTTGGCGGCGATGGCACCGCCGCCGGCCTCGGCCAACATCTGGGGCAGCCGGTCGCGGAGGCAGCCGATGGCCCACGGGAGCATGTCGCCGTGGGCCACGACGTCGAACATGATCACGTTGTTCAACGGGTCGGCGTCGGGCGGCGTGTTGTGGACGTAGTGGTAGTGCGGGTCGTCGTCGAACACGTCGAAGCGCAGGTACTCGTGGCCGTCCTCGCCGACGACGTGGAGCGAGATGCCCTGGTCGGCGAAGCCCCCGGGCGGCGACTTCTCCAGCAGCTCGGCCAGGTACTTGGGGTTGTCCTTGTACGTCTCGACCAGCGACTCGGGCGTGAGGTCGCGGTACTCGACCCCGATCGACACGGCGCCGGCCGACAGGTACTGCGTCATCGCGTCCTCCGGCGGCTGCGGCGGCATGGTGTAGACGACGCCAACGGTCATCGGTCCCCCAATCTGGTGAACACCCGGCGGGCGGTGCCGCCGAGCAGTGCTGCGGTGGTGGCCTCGTCGAGGCCCAGCTCGGGCACCTGCTCGAGCGCCTTGGTGTGGCCCACGGTCGGGAAGTTCGAGCCGAACAGCACCTTGCCACGACCCGGGCCCTTGATGAACGACACCACGGCCGGGTCCCAGTGCCGGGGCGGGTAGGCGCCGGTGCCGAGGTAGACGTTCGGGAACTTGAGCGCCATCGCCACCGCCTCGGCCACCCACGGCCACCCGGTGTGGGAGAGCACGAAGCGGGTGTCGGGGAAGTACAGGGCCGGCCGGTCGATGCCGACGGGCTGGCCGCACTCGCTGGCCATGAGCCCGCCCGACGTGCCCGCCTGCATGGCCATGGGAACGTCGAGCTCGGAGCAGAGGGCGTAGTACGGGTAGTAGTCGGGGTGGTCGAAGCGCCGGTCCCAGCTGTGGGTGTGGAGCCACAGGCCCACCACCCAGCGGTCGTCGAGCCGGGCCCGCAGGTCGCGCACGCCGGCCATGCCCTG
>JAOBWJ010000063.1 GCA_025463335.1 Acidimicrobiales bacterium | reverse complement strand
GCGAGACCGACGACGACTTCGAGCGCACCCTCGAGGTGGTGGCGGCGGCCGAGTACGACAGCGCCTACACGTTCATCTTCAGCCCCCGGCCCGGCACCGAGGCGTTCGACATGGTCGACCGGTTCGTACCGGCCGACGTGGTGGCCGACCGCTTCGAGCGCCTGCGGATCGTCATCGAGCGCAGCGGGCTGGCCAAGCACCAGGCCCGCATCGGCCGCACCGAAGAGGTCATCGTGGAGGGCCCGAGCCGCAAGGACCCTGATGTCCTCAGCGGCCGCACCCGGCAGAACAAGCTCGTGCACTTCCGTAGCGAGGGCCCGCTCAGCGTCGGCACGTTCGCCGAGGTCCGGGTCGCCAGCGCGGCACCCCACCACCTGACGGGCGAGCTGGTGGCCGTCACCGCCCGTCCCCGGCACCGCACTCGCATCCCCGTCACCGCCGGGTAGCGGCGTGGCGTCGTGGCTCGCGGTGGTGGGCCCGACGGCGTCGGGCAAGTCAGCCCTGGCCCTCGAGCTGGCGCGCGCCGCCGGCGACGTGGAGCTGGTCTCGGCCGACGCCATGCAGGTCTATCGGGGCATGGACATCGGTACGGCCAAGCCCTCAGTCGCCGAGCGGGCCGAGGTGCCCCACCACCTGATCGACATCAACGAGCCGTCCGAGGACTTCTCGCTGGCTCGGTTCGTCGAGCTCGGTCGCGCCGCGATCGCCGACATCGAGCACCGCGGCCGGCGGGCCCTGGTGGTCGGCGGCACCGGGCTCTACGTGCGCGGTCTGGTCGACGAGCTTGAAGTGCCCGGCCAGTTCCCCGACGTGCGGGCCGTGCTCGAGGCCGACCCCGACACCGAGGGCCTCCACCGCCGGCTGGCCGAGCTCGACCCGCTGGCCGGCTCACGCATGGAGCCGACCAACCGGCGTCGGGTGGTCCGAGCCCTCGAGGTCACGCTCGGAGCGGACCGCCCGTTCTCGTCGTTCGGCCCCGGTCTCGACGCGTACCCGCCGGTGCCGACCCGCCTGATCGGACTCCAGGTCCCGCTCGACGAGCTCGACGCCCGCATCGCCGCCCGGGTCGACGCCATGTTGGAGGCCGGCTTCCTCGATGAGGTCCGAGCCATCGGCGGGGGCCTCTCCCGAACCGCGCGGCAGGCGCTCGGCTACCGCGAGCTCCTCGAGCATCTCGAGCAGGGGGTGCCCCTGGGAGCGGCGGTCGACCAGATCGTGCTCCGCACGCGCCGGTTCGCTCGCCGTCAACTCCGCTGGTTCCGCCGCGATCCACGCATTCGTTGGCTCGACGGGACCCTGTCAACCCCTCAACTGGCCCGGTTTGCCGTCGATTGATGACTCATTCGGGGGGTTGTCCTAGTGCGGGTGCACCAGGACACTCCTCACTGAGGGCGCTCTGTCGAACGCCACGCGTCAAATCTGAGGAGTTCGGCCGCATATGTCAGCCATCCTGATCGGCAGCCTCGCTTCGAGCGGAGGTCGTGGCGCGTCCTGGAACCGGGGCACGACCTGGAACTTCGGCACGACCTGGGGGCGGGGCACCACCTGGCCCCGCGGGACGACGTGGCCCCGGAAGGCGGCCGGCGCCCTGCTCGCCGCCCTGCTCCTGGCATCGTTCGGCGGCGTGGGCGCGGCACCGGCCGTCGCCGCCGACCGCATGGTCGAGGTGATCGTCACCCGGACGGCCGACGCCGCCGGCAGCGCCGAGCGGGCCGTCGTGGCCGCCGGCGGCCAGATCGGCCAGCGCCTCGACATCGTCGACGGCTTCAGCGCCCTCGTGCCGTCCCTCCGGGTGGCCTCGCTCCAGACGGCCCCCGGGGTCTTCGACGTGGCGCCCAACCGCGCCATCCAGCTCTACAGCCGGCGTATGTCCGGCGACGCCGTGAGTGGCTCGGCCACCCTCGACCACGTCCGCCGCGTCGTCGGCGCCGACGTCGCCGACCTGCTCGGCGTCGACGGCTCGGGCGTGGGCGTGGCCCTCCTCGACACCGGCGTCACCACGGTGGCCGGCCTCGACGGCAGCGGCCAGGTGCTCCACGGCCCCGACATCACGCCCGAGGCCGTCAGCCCGGCGACCAACCACGTCGACGGCTACGGCCACGGCACGCACATGGCCGGCATCATCTCCGGCCATGACCGCACCCTCCTCGGTGGGTTCCAGGGCGTGGCGTCGGCGTCGAAGCTGGTCAGTGTCAAGGCCGCCACCCGCGACGGCTCCACCGACCTCCTGACCGTGCTGGCCGGGATGGACTGGGTCCGCCAGTACAGGAGCAGCGCCAACATCCGGGTCCTCAACCTGTCGTTCGGCGTGCCCGACCCCGGTGATTACCGCAGCGATCCCCTGGCCGTGGCCGTCGAGCGGCTGTGGAAGGCAGGCATCGTCGTGGTGGCCGCCGCCGGGAACGAGGGTGACAAGGCCGGCTCGGCCATCACCAGCCCGGCGACCGATCCCTACGTCATCGCCGTCGGCGCCGTCGACACCAAGGGGACCGACAACGCGGCCGACGACACGCTCGAGGCGTTCTCGCCGCTGGGCACCGCCGCTCGGCGGGTCGACGTGGTGGCGCCTGGGCAGTCGATCCTGAGCTTGCGCAACCCCGGGTCGGTGGCCGACACCGAGTTCCCCTCGGCCCGCGTCGGTGACCGCCTCTTCAAGGGCACCGGCACTTCGCAGGCGGCGGCCGTCGTCAGCGGCGTGGTCGCCGACCTCCTCGAGGCCCGGCCGTCGCTGACGCCCGATCAGGTCAAGGCCGTGCTGCGCCAGAGCGCCCACTCCTTGCGCGGCACCGCCGGACCGGGCGAGGGCGCCGGCATGGTCGACCTGCAGCGCGCCCTTGTCACCCCGGTCCCGAGCGGGTCCACGCAGTCCCACGAGGCGGCTCATCTCCCCGACGTCCCGCCCCCGGCCGGGCCCCCGGCTCCGCCGTGCCCGCCCGACGCGCCGACGTCGGCCGACTGCACCCCGGCGCCGACCGGTGGTTCGTGGTCGGGCGGCAGCTGGTCGGGCGGTTCGTGGTCCGGCGGGAGCTGGTCGGGCGGTTCGTGGTCGGGCGGCTCGTGGTCGAACGCTGACGGCACCTGGACCGGCGGCTCGTGGTCCGGCGGTTCGTGGTCCGGCGGTTCGTGGAGCGGCGGTTCCTGGAGCGGTGGCTCGTGGTCGACCGACCACGGGACCTGGTCCGGCGGGAGCTGGTCGGGTGGCTCGTGGTCCGGCGGCAGCTGGTCGGGTGGCAGCTGGTCGGGTGGCAGCTGGTCCGGTGGTTCGTGGTCCGGCGGGAGCTGGTCGGGCGGCAGCTGGTCTGGTGGTTCGTGGTCGGGCGGGAGCTGGTCGGGCGGTTCGTGGTCCGGCGGGAGCTGGTCGGGCGGGAGCTGGTCGGGCGGCAGCTGGGCCGGTGGCAGCTGGTCGGGTGGCAGCTGGTCGGGCGGCAGCTGGTCCGGTGGTTCGTGGTCGGGCGGGAGCTGGTCGGGCAACGTCTGGGCAGGGAGTGCCTGGACGTAGCCCGCTCCACGTAGTTCGCTGGTGGGGCGGGGGACGCGGCGCGTCCCGCCCCAGGCACCCATGACCCAGCACGTCCTCCTCCCTCGGGCCCGGCGCCTCGCGCGGGCACCCGCCGCCAAGGTCTGGACGCTCACCGTCCTGATCACGGCCATCGGGCTGGCCCTGGGTGAGCTACGGCCGTCGTGGTGGGGCACCCAGGACCTGCCGCTGCACCTCGAGTGGTGGATGCTCGTTCCCGCCTTCGCGGCGTCCGAGATCTTCGTCATCCACTACCAGTTCCGGCGGCAGGTCTACACGTTCACCCTCTCCGAGCTCCCGCTGGCGGTGGGCCTCTTCTTCGCCTCGTGGCCGGCCCTGCTCCTGGCCCGCCTTGTTGGTGCCGGCGTGGCCCTGCGGCTGAACCGCAAGCAGAGCCCCATGAAGATGGCGTTCAACCTGGCATGCAACGTCCTCGAGACGTCGATCGCCGTGGTGCTGTTCCGCCTGCTCGCCGGGCACAACGACGGCCGGTCGCTGCGCACGCTCTCCGGAGCCGCCGCCGGCGTGGTCACGGCCGTGGTGGTGGTCACCGCCGCCATCGCCATCGCCATCGCGATCTACGAGGGCTGGCCCAACCGGCGCCACCTGGTGCGACTCTTCGTGGCCAACCTCATCGTGGCCACCACCAACTCCTGCGTGGCCCTGGTGGCCGTGGCCGTCCTCTGGGTCAACCCGAAGGCAGGGTGGCTGCTGCTCGTCGTCGCCGCCATCCTCTTCGTCGCCTATCGGTCCTACGCCCGCCTCCAGCAGAAGCACGACGACCTCGAGCTGCTCTACGACTTCACCCGCCGCACCGGTCGCGCCCTCCAGGTCGACTCGGCCATGCGGGAGCTGCTGGGCCAGATCCGGGCCGTGCTGCGGTCCGACATGGCCGCCATCGTGGTGCGCTCCTCCAACGCCGAGGGCAGCCTCATCCGGACCGTGCTCGCCGGCGAGGACGGCTTGGAGATCGCACCCACCGTCGAGGACCCGCTGTGGATGCGCATGGAGCAGAGCGGCCGGTCGCTCCTGGCGGCCACGCCGATCCGCGACGACGACCTGCGCGACGAGCTCGACGCCTACGGCGCCAAGGACGCCCTCGTGGCGCCGCTGCGGCGGGGCGACGGCACCGTGCTCGGGATGATGATCGCCGCCAACCGCCTGGGCGACCAGCGCACGTTCACCGCCGAGGACCTCAAGCTGTTCGAGGCCCTGGCCAACCACGCCAGCGTGTCGCTCGAGAACCGCCACCTCATCGAGCGCCTGCGGGCTGAGGCGGCCGACAAGGAGCATCAGGCCCAGCACGACGCCCTCACCGGCCTGCCGAACCGCATGCTGTTCCAGGAGCGGGTGGCCCAGGCCCTGGCCGTCAGCGGCGGCGAGGCCAAGGTTGCCGTCATGCTCCTCGACCTCGACCGGTTCAAGGAGGTCAACGACACCCTCGGCCACCACAACGGCGACCTCCTGCTCCAGGAGATCGGCGACCGCCTGCGCCGCATTCTCCGGGCCGGCGACACCGTGGCCCGCCTGGGCGGTGACGAGTTCGCCGTGCTGCTGCCCGACCTGGCCGGGGAGGAGGCGGCCATGGCCGCCGCCGAGGGGATCTGCCACGCCCTCGAGCGCCCGTTCGCCATCGCCGAGGTGAACCTCGACGTGGGCTGCTCCATCGGTGTCGCCATCTGGCCCGACCACGGCGACGACGCCACCCTGCTCCTGCAGCGGGCCGACGTGGCCATGTACTCCGCCAAGGAGAGCCAGCGCGGCGTCGACGTCTACGACGCCGAGAAGGACACCTACAGCCTCGAGCGCCTGGCCCTGGTGGGCGAGCTGCGCACCGCCATCGAGCGGGGCGAGCTGGCCGTGCACTACCAACCCAAGGCCGACGTCGGTACCGGTCAACTCCTGGGCATGGAGGCCCTCATCCGCTGGCACCACCCCCGCCACGGGGACGTGCCGCCGGAGGAGATCATCGCCATTGCCGAGCAGACCGGTCTCATCCGTCCGCTGACGCTGTGGGTGCTGAACCAGGCGCTGCGGCAGTGTCGGCAGTGGCGTCGCGACGGTCGCCCGTTCGACGTGGCCGTCAACCTGTCGATCCGCAACATCCTCGACGCCGAGCTCCCGGCCGACGTCCTGCGCCTGCTCACCGACCTCGGGCTGCCGGCCTCGGCCCTCACGTTCGAGATCACCGAGACGGCGATCATGAGCGACCCGGTGCGCACCGTGGCCGTCTTGGGCCGGCTGCGGTCCATGGGCGTGCGCCTGGCCATCGACGACTTCGGTACCGGCTACTCGTCCTTCTCCCACCTGCGCCGGTTGCCCGTCGACGAGATCAAGATCGACAAGTCGTTCGTGCAGCACCTGGCCACCGACGAGAGCGACCTGGTGATCGTTCGCTCCATCGTCGATCTGGGCCACAACCTCGGCCTCCGGGTCGTGGCCGAGGGCGTGGAGGACGACGCCGCCTGGCAGCACCTGGCCGCCCTGGGGTGCGACGTGGTGCAGGGCTACATCCTCACCCGCCCCTTGGCCCCCGCCCAGCTGGAGACGTGGCTGGCCGTCCATGGTGACGCCTACCCGGCGCCGGTGAGCGGCGACGTGGTTCCCCTGCGAAACCCGGCGTTCCGACGGCTGTAACCGCGCATACTGGGACGGTGCAGCTCTCCAAGCACCACGGCCTCGGCAATGACTTCCTCGTGCTCCTCGACCTCGACGGCTCCACGCCGGTCGACGCGGCGATGGCCCGCGCCCTGTGCGACCGCCGCACCGGCATCGGCGCCGACGGGTTGCTGTGGGGCGGACCGGGTAGCGACGGAGCCGACGTGACGATGACCCTCCACAACGCCGATGGCAGTCGGGCCGAGATGAGCGGCAACGGCATCCGCTGCCTGGCCCAGGCCGTGGCCCGTTCCCGCGACCTGCAGTCGGTCGACCTCGAGGTGGCCACCGACGCCGGCCTCCGGCACGTCGAGGTCCGGTCCGGGGCCGACGACCGCACCGTGCAGGTGCGGGTCGACATGGGCGCCATCGTCGAGGCCGCCGCCCCCGAGCTCGGGCTCGGCGCCAAGGACACGCTCGGCGCCAGCGTGGGCAACCCCCACGTGGTTGCCCTCTATCCCGACCGGGCCGCCCTCGACGCCGCCGCCGACGGCTTCGCCATGACCGACCGCAACGTCGAGTTCATCGTGCCCGGCCCCGGCGACGACGAGCTCACCCTGCGGGTCGTCGAGCGGGGCGCCGGCGAGACCCAGGCGTGTGGCACCGGCGCCTGCGCCGCGGCGTGGGCCGCCCACCGCTGGGGTCTGGTGGGGGAGCGGGTCACCGTGCACATGCCGGGCGGCTCGGCCGCCGTCGAACTGGGCGACGACGTCTTCCTGGTCGGGCCCGCCGTGCTGATCGCCGACATCGAGGTTCCCGCTTGTCCCTGATCGAACGCTCCTTCCGGGAGAAGATCATCCTCGTCGGCGTCACCATGCCGCCGGCCACCGAGGAGGAGACCGAGGAGCACCTCGACGAGCTGGCCCTGCTGGTCGACACCGCCGGTGCCGACGTGCTGGCCCGCATCCATCAGCGGCGCGACCGGCCCGACCCGGCCACCTTCATCGGCAAGGGCAAGGTCGAGGAGCTGAAGGAGCTGTCGCTCGAGGTCGACTCCGACACCGTGGTGTTCGACGACGACCTCAGCCCGGCGCAGCAGCGCAACCTGGAGAAGCTCCTCGGGCGCACGGCCATCAGCCGCACCGAGGTCATCCTCGACATCTTCGCCCAGAACGCCCGCACCCCCGAGGGTCGGGCCCAGGTCGAGTTGGCCCAGCTCCGCCACCGGCTGCCGCGGCTGCGGGGCCGGGGCGTCCAGCTGTCCCGTCAGGCCGGCACCGGCGGCGCGTCGGGCGGCGCGCCCATGGGCTCCCGCGGTCCGGGCGAGACCCAACTCGAGGTCGACCGCCGGCGCCTGCTGCGGCGCATGACCCACCTCGAGGACCAGCTGAAGGCGGTCACCGCCACCCGCCGCACCCAGCGCAAGACCCGGGCCCGGGCCGGCAACCGCACCGTCTCCATCGTGGGCTACACCAACGCCGGCAAGTCGACCCTGCTCAACCGGCTCACCGACGCTGGCGTGCTGGTCGAGGACCGCCTGTTCGCCACCCTCGACCCCCGGGTCCGCCGGCTCGACCTGGCGGGCGGCGAGGCCGTGCTGCTGTCCGACACGGTCGGCTTCGTCCGCAAGCTGCCCCACCAACTGGTCGAGGCGTTCCGCTCCACCCTCGAGGTGGTGGCCGAGTCCGATCTGCTGGTGCACGTGGTCGACGCCTCGGCGCTCGACCCCCAGGCGCAGATCGATGCTGTGCGCACCGTGCTCGAGGAGATCGGCGCCGCCGACGTGCCCGAGCTGCTGGTGTTCAACAAGATCGACGTCACCACCGAAGGCAAGCGGCTGGTCGATGCGCATCCCGGCTCGGTGGCCATCTCCGCCGTCACCGGCGAGGGCGTGGAGAATCTGCTGCTCACCGTGTCCGACCGGTTGCGGGCCATGGAGACGGTGGTCGAGCTGCTGGTGCCGTACGACCGGGGCGACGTCGTGGCCGCCCTGCACCGCGAGGGCGAGGTGCTGGTCGAATCCCACGAGGAGGGCGCCACCCGCCTCCGGGCTCGGCTCGACCGGACGTCGGTCGGCAAGTTCGCGGCGTTTACTGTCGCTTCTTGATGACCCAGGGCTTCGTTCCCCCGCAGTACCCGTTCGACAAGCTGGCGCCGCTGCAGGCCATCTGCGAGCAGCACGACGGCGGCATGGTCGACCTGTCGGTGGGCACGCCGGTCGACCCGCCCCCGGCGTTCGTGCTGGAGGCGCTGGCCGCCTCCGGCGCCGAGCGGGGCTACCCGGCGTCGATCGGCAGCCTCGAGCTGCGCACCGCCGCCGCCGACTGGTTCGGCCGCCGCCTCGGGGTCGACATCGGACCCAAGCAGATCGCGGCGTGCATCGGCACCAAGGAGCTGGTGGCCGGCCTGCCTCACTGGCTGAAGCTGCGCACGCCCGACCGGGACACGGTGCTCTACCCGGCCGTGAGCTACCCGACCTACGAGATGGGCGCCATCCTCGCCGGGTGCCGGGCCGTGCCGGTGCCGGTCGACGATCAATGGCGACTCGACCTGTCGGCCGTCGATCCGGCCGATGTCGAGCGGGCCCTGTGCCTGTGGTCGAACTCGCCCGGCAACCCGGCCGGCGGCCTCGACGATCTTGCCGCCGTCGCCGCCTGGGGTCGCGAGCACGGCGTGCCCGTCCTGTCCGACGAGTGCTACGTCGAGTTCACCTGGTCGGGCCCGAAGCAGACGGTGCTGCAGTCCGGCCTCGAGGGCGTGCTGGCCGTGCACTCGGTGTCGAAGCGGTCGAACCTCGCCGGCGTGCGGGTTGGCTTCTACGCCGGCGATGCCGAGCTGGTCACCTACCTATCCGAGCTCCGCAAGCACGCCGGCTTCATGGTTCCCGGCCCGGCCCAGCACGCGGCGGCCGTGGCCCTGGGCGACGACGACCACGTCGACGAGCAGGAGGCGCGCTACCGGCACCGGTTGGAGGAGTTCCGCGACGTGCTGTCCCGGGCCTACGACCTCGATGTCGCCATGCCCGGCGGCGGCCTCTACCTCTGGGTGAAGTCGCCGGGCGGGGACGCGTGGGCGTTCGCCGAGCGCCTGGCCACCGAGGCCGGCGCCCTGGTCAGCCCGGGCGACTTCTACGGGCCGCTGTCCGCCGGCTACGTCCGCATCGCCATGGTCCAGCCCG
>JAOBWJ010000043.1 GCA_025463335.1 Acidimicrobiales bacterium | reverse complement strand
TTCGACCCCGCCACCGCCGGTGACGGCGAGCCGACGTTCGCCGTGGCCTCCGGGGCGCTGGTGGTCCACGTGGGCGAGGACGCCGTGACCGTGGCGGTGACCCGGGCCGCTGCGCCCCGGGTCGCCTATGCCCTGGCGGCTGGGACGGTGACGCTCGTGCTCAGCGGAACGAGGTCGCAGCGATGACCAACACGCCCGCGCCGATCAGCACCCGGTAGACCACGAAGGGCGTGAACGTGTGCGTGCGGATGAGCCGCAGCGTGCCCCACACGGCGGCATAGCCGGTGATGGCCGACGCCACGATGCCCACGACGAAGGCGGCGGCGAAGCCGTGGGGCATGCCGTCCTTGGCCAGCTTGGCCCCCTCCAGCAGCAGGGCGCCGGCAATGATCGGCAGGCTCATCAGGAACGACAGGCGAGCCGTCGAGTCCCGGTCGAGGCCCGCCCACCGGCCGGCGGTGATGGTGGCGCCCGAGCGGGATACTCCAGGCGCGAGCGCGAGGGCCTGCGCCGCGCCCATGACCATGGCGTCGCGGAGCGAGAACGTGTCGGCCGTGCGGCGGCCACCGAGGCGGTCGGCCCACAGCAGCACCAGTCCGAACGCGATCAACAGCACGCCGATGAGCCACTCGTGCTGGGCCAGCTTGTCGACCTGATCGTTGAAGAGGGCCCCGAGGATGGCGGCGGGCACGGCCGAGGCCAGCAGCAGCCAGGCCAACTTGCCCTCGTCGCCGTACGGCGCCTCTGGTCCCGGCGCCGGCACCACGCCGGTCTCCACGGTGGCGCCCACGGGGTCGACCGCGAGCCGCCGCGGACGCAGTACGGAGAGGCCGCCGCGGGCCAGACGCACGAGATCGGTGCGGAAGTACGCCACGGCGCCGATGAGCGTGCCGAGGTGGAGGGCGACGTCGAACGTCTTCTCCAGGTGGGCCCGCCCTGCGAAGTCGTTCCAGCCGAGGAGCCAGGGAACGAGGCGGAGGTGGCCGCTGGACGAGATCGGCAGGAACTCCGACAGCCCTTGCACGATCCCGAGGACGATGGCGTGCAGGAGGGGCATGGACGCTGGAGCGTAGGAGAGTGATCCGCTGGGCAGCTAACCGGCATGACGGTCATCGGGTACGCACTTTCCAGCGAGGAGCACAACGCGCCCGAGCTCCTGGAGTTCGCCAAGGGCGCCGAACGGGCCGGCTTCGGCGACCTCATGATCTCCGACCACTTCCACCCCTGGAACGACGCGCAGGGCAACAGCCCGTTCGTCTGGGGCGTGATCGGCGCCATCGGCGCGGCGACCAACCTGCGGATCGGCACGGGGGTGACGTGCCCGACCATCAGGACCCACCCGGCGATCATCGCCCACGCCGCGGCTACGGCGGCCACCCTGTGTCCCGGCGGCTTCTACCTCGGCGTGGGTGCCGGCGAGAACCTCAACGAACACATCCTCGCCGACCGCTGGCCGGCCACGGATGAACGCCACGCCATGTTGGAGGAGGCGCTCGAGGTCATCCGACTGCTGTGGCAGGGCGGCACCCAGAGCTTCGACGGCACCTTCTACGCCGTCGACAACGCTCGCATCTACAGCCTCCCCGACGAGCCACCGCCGATCTTCGTGTCGGGCTTCGGGCCCAAGGCCACGAAGCTGGCCGCCCGCATCGGGGACGGCTACGTCAACAGCAGCCTCGATGCCGAGCTGGTCAAGACCTACAGGGACGCCGGCGGCACCGGACCGATACAGAACCTGGCCAAGATCTGCTGGCACGCCGACGCCGCAGAGGCTCGCAAGCTCCTGCACCACCTGTGGCCCAACACCGGACTACCCGGCGAGCTGTCCCAGGAGCTGAAGACGCCGGCCCACTTCGAGCAGGCCGCCTCCCTGGTGGACGAGGACCAGGCGGTTGGCAACACGCCCCACGGCCCCGACCCCCAGCCCTACGTCGACTACATCCGCACCTACGTCGACGCCGGCTTCACCGAGATCTACGTGCAGCAGATCGGCAAGGACCAGGACGGGTTCTTCCGCTTCTGGTTCGATGAAGTGGTGCCGAGATTGGACTTCGTCTGAGCTGATGGTCTCGCTCCGCAGGCTCCGCTCGACCGCCGGCGGGTCGCTGGCGCTCCCTACGCCGGCGCGTTCCCGACTCTGGAGGTACTGATGGGCTTGGTTCGTGGAGTCATGCGCAACGCCATCCCGGTGAGCCGGGTGGGCGTGACGCTCTGGGCGTGGCGTCACCGCAACGAGATCGGCAACTGGGTGAGCTACGTCGCCCGGTCGGCGCCCAAGGTGGTTGCGGGCGAGACCGAGGACGTGCTGGCCGAGGGGCGGCTCCGCGCTCGGCTGACGGCCGACAAGCGGACCCGAAACGTCGACGGCCTCCGGATCGAGGTGGCCGACCGTGTGGCGACCCTGCGGGGCATGGTGTCGCCCGAGACCCACGACGCGGCCGTGGCCATCGCCACCAACACCTCCGGCGTCCAACGGGTACGGAACGAGCTCACCCAGCCGACCCGCCGAGGGCGTAAGGCAGGCCGCTGATCTAACGTCAGCCGCCGTGCCTGTCGAGCCCGGACTCTCCGCGCAGGTCGACCTGACCGTCGGCGAGGGCGACACCGCGGTTGCCCTTCGTTCGGGCGACGTCCACGTCCTGGCCACCCCGCGGGTCGTGTGCCTGTGCGAAGAGGCCTCGGTGCTCGCCCTTCGGGGCCAACTCCCGGTCGGTCAGACGAGCGTGGGGCACACCGTGCAGCTCGATCACGTGGCCCCATCGAAGGTCGGCGCCAAGGTCACGGCCGAGGCCACGCTGCAGAAGGTGAACGGCCGCCGGCTCACGTTCACGGTGTCGGTCGCCGACGCCAACGGGCTGGTGGCCGCCGGCATCGTCACGCGCGTGGTCGTCGACGTCGACCGCTTCCTCGAGACCGCTCACTGAGAGCCCACGGTTGCCAAAGGCTCGGACGCCTCCGGCGAGCCTTCGGAACAGCGGCATCCGGCCCGCCGACTCCCGCGCTGGCCAGCGGTGCGGCCGGCTTCCCCTGGTGCCGGCTCGGACTGCTGGAAAGGGCCGAATGCCGCTCTTCGCTACGGCTTGATCATCCTGGGGGAGGCAAGGAACTCGGTGATGGTCTGGAACCAGGCGGCGGGCGCCTCGACCTGCGGGCTGTGGCCGGCACCGGGGATCACGACGAAGCGGGCGCCCGGGATGGCATCGGCGAGACGGCGAGACGGCTCCCGGAGCAACTGGTCGTCCTCGCCGACGAGCACCAGCGTGGGCACGGTCAGTGTCGCCAGCTCGGCGGCCCGGCTGGGCGTCGAGGTCAGCAGCCGGGCCATGGTCACGTACATCTCGCCCGAGCAGTTGAGGAGCTTCTGGTCCTGCAGCTCGTCCCAGCCCGGCCGTTCGGCCCGCAGCCGGCGACTGGGCTCGGTGTCGAGCGGCCCGCCCAGCGCGCGCTGGATCGCCAGCAGGGCTGGCATGCCCTCGTCGCTCACCACCCCGCACGCCAGCTCCACCAGCTCGGCGTCGACGACCACCCGGTCGGGCGAGGTGTCCATGAGGATCAGGGCGGTGAGTCGCTCGGGGGCGCTGATGGCCAGGTGTTGGGCCACCACACCGCCCATCGAGTGTCCGAGCAGAGCGAACCGGTCCCAGCCCAGTTCGTCCGCCAGGTCGAGGACCGCAGCGGCATACGGGTCGAACCCAAAGGCGGCGCCTTCCGGGTGGCTGGCGCCGTGGCCGGGCAGGTCTGGCGCGACCACGTGCCAACCGGCCGCGGCAAGGGCGTCGACGTGGTCAGCGAAGTCTTCCTTGGCGCCGGTGAAGCCGTGCACGAGCAGAAGCGGGCGCCCGCCCTCCCCTGCCTCGATCGTCGACATGCCGGCCCGCACGGGCCGCATCCTCGCGCGCTTGATGCCCGCTCGTAGACTGGCTCGACCATCGGGCTCGAGGCAGGGAGGTGACAGTGGCCGACCGGCGCTCGCTCGGATTGTGGATCCGCACCGTCGCCAGCCTGGCGATGCTGGGCATCCTGCTGCCTCGAGTCCCCTTCGGCTCGGTCGTCCCCGAGTGGGACCGGGCCACCGGCCTCTGGCTGTTCGGCGCCCTGCTGGCGACCGCCGCCGGCATCTTCGCGTCGGCGCTGCGGTGGCAGGCCGTGCTCGCCGGGCTGGGCCTGCCCACCCGGGCCCGCACCCTCCTGCACCACTACCTCGCCGGCCTGTTCGTCGGGAACTTCCTGCCCTCGACCATCGGCGGTGACGTGTTGCGGGTCCGCCGGTTGGCCCTCGAGAACGGGGAGGGCGCCGACACATTTGCCTCGGTCGTGCTCGAGCGGCTCTCGGGGATGCTGGTCCTCCCCGTCATCACCCTCACCGCACTGGTGCTCAACCCGGGGCTGCGCAAGCTGGACACGGCCTCGGTGGTGGCCGTCATCATGAGCGTCTCGGCCCTCGCTCTGCTCGTCGTGATCCTCTGGATGGTGAGCCACCCCAGCATCGGCGGACGTCTCACCGGTTCGAGCCGCTGGCAGGAGTTCGCCGGGGCCGTGCACCTCGGGGCCGCCCGCTTCCGGCGCCACCCGCGAGCCGTGATGGGCGTGGTCACCGCCGCCTTCGCCTTCCAACTGCTGTTGGTCCTCGCCGCGTTCTTCGCCGCTCGCGCCCTCGACATCGACGAAGTGGGCATCACCGCCGTGCTGGCCTTCCTCCCGGCCGTGGCCATGGCCCAGACCGTGCCGATTTCCCTCGGCGGACTTGGTGTCCGCGAAGGTGCACTCGTGCTCTTCCTCCATCCCCTCGGGGTCCCGACGGGTCGCGCCGTCGCCCTCGGCCTGCTCGTGTACGCCCTGAACCTCACCGTGAGCCTGCTCGGCGCGCCCTCGTTCGCTCTCGGGGGACGCCGCTCCCGCCGGGCGTTGGCATGACCACAGAGGTGCAGTCGGCCGACATGCCGGCACCGGCCCACGCGACGCTGCGGTGGTGGCGGGAGGTGGCGTTCGTTCTCGTCTTCTACGGGATCTACTCGGTCGTCCGGAACCAGTTCGGGTCGGCCGGCTCACCCGTGGCCAGCCACAACGAGGCGTTCGACCACGCCCTCGAGGTCATCCGCTTCGAGCGGGCGGTGGGCCTGTTCCATGAGGAGGCGATCCAGCGCTGGTTCCTCGGCTGGCGGTGGTTCATCCAGTTCTGGAACCTCTTCTACGGCACGTTCCACTTCGTGGTCACCGCCGGCTGCATCGTGTGGCTGTTCCGGCGATTCCCCGAGCGCTACGTCCGGTGGCGCACAGCGCTGGCCTGCACCACGGCACTTGCCCTCTTCGGGTTCGCCCTGTTCCCGCTCCTCCCGCCACGCCTGCTCCCCGCGTCCTACGGCTTCGTCGACACGCTCAAGAACTACGGCGGGCTGTGGTCGTTCGACTCGGGCGCCATGTCCAAGGTGTCCAACCAGTACGCGGCCATGCCCAGCCTGCACTTCGCGTGGTCCACCTGGTGCGCGTTCGTCCTGGTGCCGACGGTGCGCCGCATGTGGGTCAAGGTGCTCGCCGTCCTCTACCCGGCGCTCACCGTGTTCGCCATCATCGTCACCGCCAACCACTACTGGCTCGACGCCGTCGGCGGGGCGGTGATCCTGGCGATGGGATCGCTGGTCGGGCAGCTGTGGGCCAACCGGACGGGTCCGGCCGAGGTGATGTTGGAACAGCCACAGAGGTAGCGTCGTGGGGATGTCCCTCCTCGAGACGATCGGTGGTCCGGCCGACCTGCGCCGTCTCTCCTATGTCGAGCTCGACCAGTTGGCGGAGGAGATCCGAGCCTTCATCGTGCAGGCGATCGTCAACGCCGGGAACGGCCACCTGGGCTCCAATCTCGGTGCCGTCGAACTGACGCTGGCGCTCCACCGGGTGTTCGACACGCCGAACGACATCGTGTTGTGGGACACCGGCCACCAGGCCTACGTCCACAAGATCGTGACCGGTCGCCGCGACGACTTCACCACGCTGCGCCAAGCCGGCGGATTGTCTGGCTACCCGAGCCGGCAGGAGTCCGAGCACGACTGGATCGAGAACAGTCACGCCTCGACCGTCCTGAGCTACGCCCATGGCATCGCCACCGCCGTCGAGCTGCAAGGGCTCGACCGCAAGGTGGTGGCCGTGATCGGCGACGGGTCCATGACCGGCGGCATGGCCTTCGAGGGCCTGAACAACCTCGGCGTCACCGGCCGCCGAGCGGTGATCGTCCTCAACGACAACGGCCGCTCGTACGCGCCGACCTCGTCGAAGCTGGGCGAGAGCCTCGCTCGGCTCCGGGTCGACCCCCGGTTCGTCCGCAACCGGGCCCGGCTCGAGCGGGTGATCCAGTCGCTTCCCCTCGGCGAGCGCCTCCATCGGGGCATCGAGTCGGCCGAGGCCGCGGTGCGCGAGATGTGGGAGCCGCCGGCGTTCTTCGAGCAGCTCGGCGTGCGCTACATCGGCCCGCTCGACGGCCACGACGTCGAGGGCCTCGAGTCGGCCCTGCGCAACGCCGCCGAGTGGGACGGTCCGATCGTCGTCCACGTCCTCACCCAGAAGGGGCGGGGCTACGGGCCGGCCGAGGAGGACGAGGAGAAGTGCCTCCATGACCTCTCCGGCGTGCTCGACCCGATCACGGGTGTCATCACCAAGTCGTCGACGCCGTCCTACACCGGGACGTTCAGCGATGCCCTGCTCGCAGCCGGCGAGGCCGACGACCGGATCGTGGCCATCACCGCCGCCATGCCCGGCTCCACCGGCCTCCTCCCCTTCCAGGAGCGCTTCCCCGATCGGTTCCTCGACGTCGGCATCGCCGAACAGCACGCCGTCACGTCGGCCACCGGCATGGCCATGCTCGGACTGCGCCCGGTCGTGGCCCTGTACTCGACGTTCCTGACCCGGGCGTTCGATCAGGTCGAGTTCGACGTCGGCCTCCACGGCCAACCCGTGGTGTTCTGCCTCGACCGGGCCGGCATCACCGGCGACGACGGCGCCAGCCATCACGGCGTGCTCGACATGGCGCTGCTGTCGAAGGTGCCAGGCATGACGATCTTCGCCCCGTCCTCGTCGCAGGAGCTCGAGGTCATGCTGCGCGACGCGCTGGCCATCGAGACCGGCCCGTCGGCGATCCGCTGGCCCAAGACCGCGGCCCGTCAGGTGCCGGCCGACCAGGTCGGGTCGGGGCTCACGGCCCGCAAGGTGCGTGAGGGCGACGGCGAGGTCTGCATCCTCGCCGTCGGCAAGCTCGTGGAGCACGCCGAGTCGGCCGTCGGCCTCTTGGCCGAGCAGGGCGTCTCGGCCACGGTGTGGGACGCCCGGGTGGTCAAGCCGCTCGACGTCGACATGCTGGCCGACGCCGCCCGCCACCGGCTGATCGTCACGGTCGAGGACGGCATCGTCGTGGGGGGCATCGGCATGCAGATGGTCGAGGGCATCGCCGGGTTGAGCGCGAGCCGGCAGGCCCCGCCGTCCGTGGTGCTGGGCACGCCGTCGCAGTACATCCCGCACGGCAAGCCCGACCGCATCCTCGCCGACCTCGGCCTCGACGCCGCCGGCATCGCGGCCGCCGCCCTCAAGGCCCTGGCTGCAGCCCGGGTCTAGCGGCTACTTCGTCGACGGCTCGAAGAAGGGGTTCTCGCCGGCGGCGTGGTTGGTCACGTCGATGACCTCGCGGATCTCGGGGATCCGATCCTCGATCTGGGCCTTGATGCCCTCACCGAGGGTGAGCGCGGCCAGGCCGCAGCCCTGGCACCCGCCGCCCATGGTGATGAACGCGGTGTCACCCTCCACCTTCTGAAGGTTGGCGAACCCGCCGTGGGCGGCCAGCGACGGGTTGATCTCGCCGTCGAGCAGGGCCACGATCTTCTCCTCGACCGAACCCTCGAGCACGGTGAGACCGGAGCCCATGGTGGGGCTGGGCCGGTTGGGGTTGCGGATGACCAGGCCGGTGGCCTGGGTGAAGTCGAGCGTCGCGCCCCGCAGCCGGTCGATGCTGTCGGCCGGGATGAGCACGGGCAGCTCGCCCGACTGGCGCAGCTCGTCGCCCTCGCGCACGTCGACCACGGGCTCGAACATCAGCTCGTAGGCGAACTCGCGGCCACCCTCGCCGATGCCGGTGATGTCGATGCGCAGGGCCAGGCCGTCGCCGTCGGTCTCGGCGCTGCGCATGTCGAGCACCATGGTCCGGGCCGCCTCGGTGACGGTGACGATGGGGAGCTCGGTGGTGACGGACGACATGACGTCAGGCTACTGGGAGGCCTCCATCTCGACGCCGAGCGCCAACCACTGCTCCTCGGCCTGGGCCAGCTCGGCCTCGACCGTGGTCAGCTCGGCCCCGACCCGGGTCAGCACCTCGTGGTCGGTGGTCTCCAGCTGGGCCACCAGCTGCGCCCGCCGGGCATCGAGCTTGGCCACCTCCCGCTCGGTCTGCCCGAGCAGCCGGCGCAGGGTCGACGGCGACCGCCCACCATTGGCCTTGGGCTTCTCCGTTCGTTCACGCGTTGAGGGCGCGGGAGTCCCCGGACGGGACGGCGAACCGAGCACGAGCCTCCGGTCGACGGTGCGGTCGAGGAAGGTGCGGTCGTGAGACACCACCACGAGGGCTCCTGACCAGTCCTCGAGGAAGTCCTCCAATGCGCGGAGGGTGTCGAGGTCGAGGTCGTTGGTGGGCTCGTCGAGCAGCAGCACGTTGGGCTTGCGGGCCAGGACGAGCAGGAGCTGGAGCCGGCGGCGCTCGCCGCCCGACAGCGTGCCGATGGGGGCGAACTGTGCGTCGCGGTCGAACCAGAAACGCTCGAGCAGGGACGCGTGCTCCGGCCCGGGCGGCTGCCCGTCGGCCACGGCGTCACGCACCCGCATCGACAGGTCGAGCTCGGCGGCGTGCTGGTCGTGGTAGGCGAGCTGGACCGTCTTGCCGAGACGAGCCGTCCCCGTGGTGGGAGGTCGGCGCCCGGCGATGACCTCCAGGAGGGTCGTCTTGCCCGAGCCGTTGGGGCCGACGATGCCGAGCCGTTCCCGCGGGTCGAGCAGCAGCTCGACGTCCTCGAACAGGGGCGGCTGGTCCGGCCAGGCGTAGGAGACGTCGTGGAGCTCGGCCACCACGTCGCCCAGCCGGGTCGCACCGAACCGGGCCAGGTCGAGCTCGCCGCCGCGGGCGGCCTGCTCCGGCCGGGCGTTCACCAGGGCAGTGGCCGAATCGACCCGGGACTTGGCCTTGGTGGTGCGGGCCGGCGCCCCCCGCCGTAGCCAGGCCAGCTCGGTGCGGGCCAGGTTCTTGCGCTTCTGCTCGGCGCCGGCCGCCTGCTCCTCCCGCTCGATGCGGGCCTCGAGCCAGGAGGCGTAGCCGCCCTCGTGCACGTAGGACTTGCCGCGGTCGATCTCGACCATGCGGGTGGTGACCTTGTCGAGCACGTGGCGGTCGTGGGTGACGAGCACCAGCCCACCCCGGTAGGAGGCCAGGTGGCCCTCCAACCACTCGATGGCTTCCACGTCGAGGTGGTTGGTCGGCTCGTCGAGGATGAGGAAGTCGGTTTCCGTCGACAGCACGGCGGCCAGGGCCACACGCTTGGCCTGCCCGCCCGACAGGGCGGAGACGTCGGCGTCCAGCACGGCCCCGAGCCCCAGCCGGTCGAGGGCGGCCTCGCCCTGCCACCCGCCGGGCACGGCGTCGCGCACCCGACCGGGCGGGAGCTGCGGCTCCTGCTCCAGGAACCCGACCCGCACGTCCCGCCCCCGCCGGACGGTGCCCGACTCTGGCTCGCCGGTGCCGGCCATGATGCGCAGCAGGGTGGACTTGCCCCAGCCGTTCAGGCCGACGATTCCGAGCCGGTCGCCGGTGGCCACGGTGAGGGAGAGGTCGGTAAAGAGCGGCCGGCCCGGGCGGGCGGCCGACACCCGATCGAGGTCGACGAGGATCACCCGCCCAACCTAGGGGTGCCCGGTAGCGTTGCTCGACCGATGGACGGCGTGCTCTCAGGACCGGTCGACGGCCCCGCCCGCGTGCGGGCCCAGTACCCCGAGGTCGAGGCCCGGCCCGGCCTCAAGGTCGAGCACCGGGGTTCCCGCTTCGGCGGCGTCATCCTGCGCATGGAGAAGGACGGCGTGGTCATCCGCGGCCGCTCGGGCCAGGACCGGCTGTTCCGCCTGGCCCCGGGCGCCTTCGACGTCGACCGCAAGGCGGTGACGCTGGTGCGACCGAAGGCCGCCGCCACCGGCCCGGCCCGCACCGCCTCCGGCTCGGTCGCGGTGGCGACCACGGCCAAGGTGGCCCTCGGTAGCCGCATCCTGGTCGAGGGCATCCACGACGCCGAGCTGGTCGAGAAGGTGTGGGGCGACGACCTGCGGGTCGAGGGCGTGGTGGTCGAGCGGCTCGACGGCGCCGACCATCTGGCCGACGTGGTGCGGGAGTTCGGCCCCGCGACCGGCCGGCGCCTCGGCGTCCTGCTCGACCACCTGGTCGACGGCACCAAGGAGGCCCGGCTGGCCGCCACCGTGCGCCACCGGCACGTGCTGGTGACCGGCCACCCCTACGTCGACGTGTGGCAGGGAATCCGTCCCAAGGCGGCCGGCATCGCCGCCTGGCCGGTGGTCCCCATGGGCCAGCCGTGGAAGGAGGGCGTGCTCGGCGCCCTCGGCTACGACGGTGAGCCGGGTGCGTTCTGGAAGCAGCTCCTCGGTCGGGTCACCAGCTACGCCGACCTCGAGCCGCCGTTGGTGGGCGCCGTCGAGCAGCTCATCGACTTCGTGACCGAGGGGTAGGGCCGCCATCGTGCCGAGCGTCGAGTACGACGCCGTGGTGGTCGGCTCCGGGCCCAACGGCTTGGCCGCGGCCCGCACCATCGCCCGGGCCGGCCATTCGGTGCTGGTGGTCGAAGCGGCGGACACGCCCGGCGGCGGCACCCGCACCAAGGAGCTCACCCTCCCGGGCTTCCGCCACGACGTGTGCTCGGCCATCCACCCCATCGGCGTCACGTCGCCGGCGCTGGTCGACCTCGACATCGACTGGGTGCACCCCGACCTCTCGCTGGTCCACCCCTTCGACGACGGAACGGCCGCCGAGCTGCACCGGACCCTCGACGACACGGTGGCCGCCAACGACGAGGGTGACGGCTGGCGGCGGCTCCTGGGCTCGCTGGTCGAGCACTGGCCGGAGACGGCCGGCGCCATCATGGGCCCGCCGATCCTCGGCCCCCGCCACCCGATCTCGCTGCTGCGCTTCGGCCTCCGCGCCCTGCCCCCCGTCAGCACGGTGACCCGGATGCTCGGCCCCAAGGCGGGCGCCCTCTTCGTCGGCACCGCCGCTCACGCCAACACGTCGCTGCGCCGGCCGCTGTCGAGCGCGGCCGGGCTGGCCCTCGCCGCCGCCGGCCACGCCGGTGGCTGGCCACTGGCCCGGGGCGGCTCGCAGTCGATCGCCGACGCCCTCGTGGCCGACCTCGAGGCCCACGGCGGCACCATCGAGTGCGGACGGCCGGTGACGTCCATCGATGAGCTGCCCCGGTCGCGGGCGGTGCTGTTCGACACGACGCCGTGGCAGCTGCTCGACATCGCCGGGCACCGCCTCCCCGCCGTGCGCCAGTGGCGCTACCGCCGCTTCCGGCGGGGCAACGGCTCGTTCAAGATCGACTACGCCCTCGACGGACCCGTGCCCTGGACCGCCGACGCGGCCCGACGGGCCGGCACCGTCCACCTCGGCGGGGCCGTGCCCGACCTCCTCGACGCCGAGGACGACGTGAGCAACGGCCGCATCCCCGAGCGCCCGTTCGTGCTGGTGGCCCAGCAGTCGGTGTTCGACGACAGCCGGGCGCCCGAGGGCAAGCACACGCTCTGGGTCTACTGCCACGTGCCCAACGGTTCGACGGTCGACATGACCGAGCGCATCGAGCGCCAGATCGACCGCTTCGCCCCCGGCTGGCGGGACCTGGTGCTGGCCCGCCACGTGACCCCGCCGATGGGGCTCGAGGCCTACAACGCCAACTACGTGGGCGGTGACATCGCCGCCGGCGCGCCCGACCTGCTCCAGGTCCTGTTCCGGCCCGTCATCGCCGTCGACCCCTACCGTGCCGGGGCCGAGGGCATCTACCTGTGCTCGGCGTCGACGCCGCCGGGGGGTGGCGTGCACGGCCTGTGCGGCTGGTGGGCGGCCCAGTCAGCCCTGAAGCAGCTCGGCGCCTAGCACCCACGCCTCCCGCGGCAGGCGGTCGGGGGCGAAGCCGTCGAGGAGCTCGACCGGCGTGCTGCCGATGAGGCCGAGGCTGGCCCCCAGCAGGCGCACCACGTCGGCCGGCTCCTCCCCCAGCGCCAGCCGGTCGGCCAGGGTCACCGCTCCGTGGCGCTTGGCCAGGCGGTTGCCGTCGGGGGCCAGCACCAGGGGCACGTGGGCGTAGGTGGGGACAGGCAGGTCGAGGAGCCGGGCCAGGAGCACCTGCCTGGGAGTGGAGGGCAGCAGGTCGTCGGCCCGCACCACCTCCTCCACGCCCTGCTCGGCGTCGTCCACCACCACAGCCAGGTTGTAGGCGGCCGTGCCGTCGTTGCGCCGGAGCACCAGGTCGTCCACCGAGCCGGCGTAGTGGCCGCGCTGGCGGTCCTCGACCTCCACCACCTGGTGGTCGGTCCGCAGGCGCAGGGCCGGCACCCGACCGCCGGCCCGCCGCTCGGCCCGTTCCAGCTCGCCCAAGTCGCGGCACCGACCGCCGTAGGCGCCGGGCGCGCCGTGGGGCGCGGTCGACGCATCGAGGATCTCCTTCCTCGTGCACCAGCACTCGTACGTCAGGCCGGCCGCCGTCAACCGCTCGATGGCGTCGTCGTAGAGGGCCGACCGCGCCGACTGGCGCACCACCTCGCCGTCCCAGTCGAGGCCGAGGGCGGCGAGATCGTCGAGCTGGGTGCGGTAGTGCTCCTCCCGCGTGCGGCCCGCGTCGAGGTCCTCCATGCGCACGAGGAACGCCGAGCCGGCCGACCGGGCGAACAGCCAGGCCAGCAGGGCGGTGCGCAGGTTGCCGACGTGGAGGCGGCCCGACGGGCTGGGCGCGAACCGGCCGGTCGCCACTCAGGTCTCGACCGGGCGCCCAGCCAGCTGCCCGGCCAGCTCGACCAGGAAGGCCTGGCGCTCGGCGAGGAACTCGGGATCGTCGACATCGCGGCCGGTGGCCATGCGGGTCAGCTGCGGGAACGCCACCGGGAACATGGTGAGGGCCAGCTCGCTGAGCAGCATCTGTCCCGGATCCAACCCGGGGCGCAGCTCCCCCGCCTCCTGGGCCAGCACCACCCGCTCCCGCAGTTCGTCGTACAGGGCCGACCGCTCCTCCTCGGCGATGACCGGCTGCTTCCGCGTCCGGGTCTCGAGGGCCTCCCACATCAGGAGCCGCACGTAGTCGGTGATGTCCAGGGTTCCGGCCTGGCGGGCGGCCAGGCGCTCGGGCCAGGGCAGGCCGTCCAGCGTCGGGTGCTGGCCCTGTCGCGACGCCAGCTGCTGGCGGAGGATCTCCCGGAACAGCCCGTCCTTGGACCCGAAGTAGTAGTAGATCATCCGCTTGTTGGTGCGGGCCCGGGCGGCGATGGCGTCGACGCGCGCCCCAGCGATGCCCTTGGCCGCGAACTCGCGCCGAGCGGCCTGGAGGATCCGGCGCTTGGTGGCGGCGGCGTCGCGGGTGACCATGGCGGATGTCACTCTAGGCTCGGTTGCAGTACGGCCCACAGCGCGATGTACTAACCGGATGGTTACAACAGGGCCGGACCTGGTCCAGCGGCGGCGGTGGTACATCCTTGCCGTCCTCTGCCTGTCGCTGACCGTCATCGGCATCGACAACACGATCCTCAACGTGGCCCTGCCATCCATCGTCCGGGGCCTCGACGCCAGCGGGTCGCAGCTCCAGTGGATGGTCGACGCCTACACCATCGTGTTCGCCTGCCTGCTCCTGACCGCCGGCGCGCTCGGCGACCGGTTCGGCCGGCGGCGGGCGCTGCTGCTCGGCCTCGCCTGGTTCGGCATCTTCTCCGGACTGGCGTCGTTCGCCAACTCGCCGGTCCACCTCATCCTCGCCCGCGGCCTCATGGGCATCGGCGGCGCCTTCATCTTCCCGACGACGCTGTCGATCCTGACCAACGTCTTCACCGAGCCGCGCGAGCGCAGCCGCGCCATCGGCATCTGGGCGGGGGTTTCCGGCGTCGGCATCGCCGCCGGGCCGCTGCTCGGCGGCCTCCTGGTCGAGCACTTCGGGTGGCACGCCGTGTTCTGGGTGAACGCCCCCGTCTGCGCCGTCGGGTTCGTGCTCAGCGCCCTCGTCATCCCGCCCATGACGAACGAGGCGCGCCGCCCGCTCGACCCCCTCGGCGCGCTGCTGTCGATCGTCGGCCTGGTCGCGCTGCTCTACGCGATCATCGAGGCGCCGGACCGAGGGTGGTCGGCGCCGGGAGTCGACGCCGGGCTGGTCGCCGCCGTCCTCCTGCTCGGCGCGTTCGCCTGGTGGGAGGCCAAGACGCCGCACCCGATGCTCGACGTGCAGTTCTTCCGCAACCCCCGCTTCTCGGCGGCGTCGGCCACGATCACCATCACCACCTTCGCCCTGTACGCGTCGACCTTCCTCCTCACGCAGTACTTCCAGTTCACGCTCGGCTACAGCCCGTTGAAGGCAGGCGTCATGATCACGCCGCTCGCCATCGGCCTGATGGTCGGCTCCCCCCAGGCGCCGAAGCTGGTCGACCGGTACGGGACCAAGCGGGTCGTCGTCGGCGGCCTGGCCATCGTGGCGATCGGCATGGCCTGCTACGGCTCGAACACGATCATGTCGAGCTTCTCCGCCGGGCTCGTCATCCGGTTCTTCTACGGCCTGGCCTTCGGGTTCGTCGGGCCGCCGGTGACCGAATCGATCATGGGGTCGATCCCGAAGGAGCGGGCCGGTGTCGGCTCCGCGGTCAACGACACCACTCGCCAGGTCGGCGGTGCGCTCGGGGTGGCCGTCCTGGGCTCGATCTTCGCGTCGCGCTACCACCAGGTGATGGACGCGACGACGCTGCCCGCCTCGGTCCGGGACGTGGCCCGCGAGTCGATCGGCGCCACGCTGCAGGTGGCGCAGGGGACACGGGACGCCGGCCTCGCCGCTCAAGTGCGCGACGCCGGCTTCGAGGCGTTCCACAGCTCGATGCGCGTGACCTACGCGATCGCCGTCGCCATCATCCTTGGCGCCATGTTCGTGGCCTGGAAGTACCTGCCAGCCCACGCGGTCGAGATCGAGCACCCGCTCGCCACCGAGGTTGAATCGGTGACCGGCGGCCTCAGCGTGGCCGACCCGCAGTAGGGCCGGCCACGCCGCGACAGATCAGGCGTTGCTGAGCACCCGCCGCTTCACGATGCCCCAGCCGTTGTCGACCATGATCCGGGTGATCTCGTCGTCGGTGTAGTCGAACCGCTTGAGGTCATCCGCGAACGTCTTCGGGTCGAACAGGCCCTCGGCGTGAGGCCAGTCGGAGCCGAAGAGGATGTGGTCGGCCCCGATCAGGTCCTTGAGCTTCGAGAGGTCGTCCTCGTAGAAGGGCGCCACCCACACGTGCTCGACGAACGACTCGATCGGATCGCGCTTGAACCCACCCGGGTTCTGGCCGTAGGCCTTCTTGAACTTCTTGATGAGCAGCGGCACCCACTCCGAGCCCGACTCGATCGACGCCACCCGCAGGTTGGGATGGCGGTCGAACACGCCGTGGGCCACGAGGGCGGCGTAGGTGTCGAACGGCACCCGGTCGCTCTGGAGGATCATGCTGAGGGGTGTCGAGCGGAAGGCCTCGAACGCCCGGGTGTCCTCCCAGTCCTGGAGGTAGCGGCCGTAGCCGGCGTCACCCGAGTGGATGCCGACGGTGACGCCGGCCTCGTTCAGGCGGGCCCAGAACGGGTCGAAGCGCGGGTCGCCGGGCGACCAGGACATGTCGCCGGCGAACACCGGGCCACCCTTGATGCACACGACGCGGGCGTCGAGGGCGAGGACCCGGTCGAGCTCCTTCACGGCGGCATCGACGTCCATGAGGCTGATCACCGGGGCGGCGAAGAGGCGCTCCTTGTAGGCGTAGCCCCAGTCCTCCTCCATCCAGCGGTTGAAGGCCAGGAAGGCGGCCACGCCGGCCTCGGGGTCATGCTGGAGCGAGGTCTCCATGCCGACGGCGAGCGTCGGGAACAGGATCGTCCCGGCGATGCCCTGCCCGTCCATGATCTTCAGCCGGGCGTCGCGGTCGCGGTAGCCGGGGTTGATGGGCTCGAGGGCGCCGAAGGCCGACTTGATGTCCTTGGCCTCCGGGTTGCGGCCCCGGAAGTATTCGTCGAGCGAGCCGGGCCGGGCCACCGGGTCGAAGGTGGGGTTCGGGATGAAGCGGTTGAGCTTGCCGCCCACGAGGAGCCGCTGCTTGCCGTTCATCTCCACCCACTGCATGCACCGCTTGGCCATGGCCGGGTCGATGTGGCGGGTGAAGGCGTCGAGCGCCTCGTAGTAGTGGTTGTCGGCGTCGAACAGGCCGGTGGTCGGAACAGCCATCGGGACTCCTACTTGTCGAGACCGAGGACGCGCATGGCGTTGCCTCGGAGGAACTTGGGCCAGACCTCGTCCTTGAAACCGACGCCGGGCATGTCGGTCATGATCCGCTGGAGCGACAGCCCCATCGGGAAGTAGCCGGCGTAGATGATCTTGTCGGCGCCCCGGGTGTTGGCGAACTTGATGATGTTCTCCGGGTAGTACTTCGGCGCCCAGGCGCTGGTCGAGTAGTGCAGGCCCGGCCACTTGAGCATGAGCTTCACGGCCAGGTCGGTCCACGGGTCGCAGCCGTGGCGGGTCACGAAGATCAGCTCGGGGAAGTCGTACATGACCTCGTCGATG
The DNA here is from genome assembly GCA_025463335.1 of Acidimicrobiales bacterium. GTDB lineage: Bacteria > Actinomycetota > Acidimicrobiia > Acidimicrobiales > CADCSY01 > RYN-34. The sequence goes on along the minus strand of JAOBWJ010000043.1, from coordinate 14 downwards.
AGCTCGACGTGCTG
>JAOBWJ010000039.1 GCA_025463335.1 Acidimicrobiales bacterium | reverse complement strand
CCGTCTGGAAGCAGATGGGCGAGCAGCTCGGCCTCCAGGGCCTGGCCATCCCCGAGGAGTTCGGCGGCTCGGGCTACGGCTACATCGAGCTCATCGTGATCCTCGAGGAGATGGGCCGGCGCCTGCTGGCCGCCCCCTACTTCTCGAGCGTGGTGCTGGCCGCCAACACCCTGCTCCACTCCGGGGACGACGCCGCCAAGAAGGAGCACCTCCCCGGCATCGCCACGGGCGAGACCATCGCCACCCTGGCCTTCACCGAGGAGTCGGGCCGCTGGGACGAGGGCGGCATCACCGCCACCGCCACCAAGTCGGGCGACGGCTGGACCATCAACGGCGCCAAGTCCTACGTGCTCGACGGCCACATCGCCGACCTGATCCTGGTGGCCGCCCGCACCGACGCCGGCGTGTCGATCTTCGCCGTGCCGAGCGACGCCGCGGGGCTCACCCGCACGCTGCTCACCACCATGGACCAGACCCGCAAGCAGGCCAAGCTCGACTTCTCGAACACGCCCGCCACGCTGGTGGGCACCGACGGGGCCGGCTGGTCGACCATCGAGCGGGTGCTCGACCTGGCTGCCGTGGCCCTGGCCGCCGAGCAGGTCGGTGGCGCCCAGTTCGTGCTCGACATGGCCGTGCAGTACGCCAAGGACCGCATCCAGTTCGGCCGGCCCATCGGCTCGTTCCAGGCCATCAAGCACAAGTGCGCCGACATGCTCCTCGAGGTCGAGTCGGCCAAGTCGGCTGCCTACTACGCCGGTTGGTGTGCCGCCGAGCTGAACGACGAGCTGCCGTCGGTGGCCGCCCTGGCCAAGGCCTACTGCTCCGAGGCCTACTTCCACGCCACCGCCGAGAACATCCAGATCCACGGCGGCATCGGCTTTACGTGGGAGCACCCGGCCCACCTCTACTTCAAGCGGGCCAAGTCGTCCGAGCTGCTGTTCGGTGATCCCGCGTACTGGCGCGAGCTCCTCGCCCAGCGCATCGGCATCTAGCCCGGCCTGCCGATGGCGATCGTCTTCGTCGTCGTCGGGGCCATCGTGGTCTTCGTCATCGCCGCCGTCGTGATCGGACGGGAGACGGGCCGGCTCGCCGCCGCCCCGCCCCGCCCGGTCTTCGACATGGACGAGGCCGTGGTCTGGGTCGCCGACCGGTTGCCGCCCGAGGTGGCCGCCCAGCGCAGCCACGCCGAGGTCCGACAGCTCCTCGTCTGGTCGGTCGAGCACCTCAGCGCCGTTGCCCTCGAGGACCGCGTGGCCGAGGAAGAGGAGACGTTCGGCTACGTGGTCGACCGGGTCGCCGAGGCCGGCCTCGACTGGGATCCGCTGCAGGTCAAGTGGGTCCTCGATCTCCAGGCCCAGTACCTGCAGGTCATCGGCGCCGCCGGCCGAATGCCCGATCAGGCGGAAATGCCACCCGAACCGGAAAGCTGATCGCTACCATCTTCCCCACCAGAGAGAGGAGGTGGTCCAGCTGAAGATCGACAGTAGCTGTAGGACCCTGGAGGTGGTTGGCCGCTAGCGCGGTCGCCGGACTCGGCTGGCGAATCCTCGCCAACCACCCCCGAGGAACAGCGGCCGGGAACTGGTCCCCCCGGTACTCCAAACGCCCCTCGGGCCACCGGTACGTGAAGTAGGTACTGAGCACATGGCCGGCACTACGGTGCCGGCCATGTCGCGTCCCAAGCAGTTCGAGAACCACCGCTGGATGGGCGACAAGCGCAACCAGCGGGTGTACGACCTCGACAACATCACCGACCCCGAGGCGGTCGCGGACGTGCTGCAGGCCGAGACGTTCATCTGCTTCGGGCCCGACACGCTCGTCGAGGCCCGGAACCGCTGCTACAAGCCTGCCCCCGGCGTGGTCGAGGACGAGCTCTAGACCCGGCAGATCCGCCGGAGGCGTTCGGCCAACCCGGCGTCGCCGTAGACGGTCAGGTCCTCGGTCGGAACACGGCCCCACAGCCACAGCAGCAGATCCGCGGCCCCGCCCTGGACGCAGGCATCCCCCTTGCGGTGCTCGACCTCGACCGCGACCGACCCGGTGCCGAACGTGAGCAGCCAGGAGGCCTCGACGTCGACGGCGTGGAGCAGCAGCGCCCCGCCCGCAGACTCGTTGTCGCGACCGGCCAGGAGCGGGAGGAAGACCTCCAGGCACTCGGCCACGCCGTCGGCGGCCAGGTTGGCGTCGAGCTCGCTCGGTCGGCCAGCGGCCTGTTCGGCGTCCACCCGGTGCACGAGCGTCTCCTGGCCCATGCGACGGAACCAGAACTCGGCCGTGCGGTCGGGACCGAACGTCCACACCGGCGTGGCGGGATCGGCAGCGGCCATCACCTCGACCAACGCCGCCGTCCCGGTTGCGAGCCAGGGCAACGGGTCGGTGCCTGCGGCCGGCTGGACCTGGTCTCGTGTCGGGCGCGTGGTCAGCCGCTCACCCACGATGAGGGCGGCGTTGTGGTGGGCCGAGCCCACGTGGCGCACCAGCTCGGCCACGTCCCAATCCGGGCAGCCGGGGACCCGAGCGGTGAGGTCGGTCGCTGCCGCCCGGAGGGCCCGGGTCTCCCGTTCGACGATGGTGGCCCAGTCCACCGGCTAGATCGCAGTCAGGTCGCGGAACCGGCCGGCGAGGGCGGCGTCGCCGAACACCTCGAGGCCGTCGGCCGGTCGGCGCCCCCACAGCCACAGCAGCAGGTCGGCCGCCGGGCCGCGCACGGCGACGTCGCCCTTGGCGTGGCCGTGTTCCACCTGGATGCCGTCCCCCGTGAGGGTCAGCAGCCACTCGCCCTCGGCGTCGGTGGTGTGCACGTGGATCGTCTCGCCATCGCCGGTGGGCTGACCGGCGTGGCGGCGGGGGAGGAAGAGCTGGAACAGCTCGTCGATGCCGTCGACGGCGAGGTCGGTGTCGACCGGACCAGCCACGCCGGTGGCCTGCTCGGCGTCGACCCGGTGGATGGTCGTCTCCTGGGCCATGCGCCGCAGCCAGAAGGCAAC
>JAOBWJ010000020.1 GCA_025463335.1 Acidimicrobiales bacterium | reverse complement strand
TCGCCGAGCGTGGCCGACAGGAGGAGGAACTGGGCGTGGGGGAGCAGGAGCAGCGGCACCTGCCACGCCCATCCCCGATCGGGGTCGGCGTAGAAGTGGAACTCGTCCATGCAGACCGAAGCAACATCGAGGCCGGCGCCATCGCGCAGGGCCAGGTTGGCCAGGATCTCGGCCGTGCAGCAGATGATCGGGGCATCGGGGTTCACCGACGCGTCGCCGGTCAGCAGGCCGACGTTCTCGCCGCCCAGGTCGCGGCACAGGGCGAAGAACTTCTCCGACACCAGGGCCTTGATCGGGGCCGTGTAGTACGACCGCTGGCCTTGGGCCAGGGCGGCGGCGTGGGCGCCGAGGGCCACCAGCGACTTCCCCGAGCCGGTCGGGGTCTTGAGGATGACGTTGGCGCCGGCGTACAGCTCGAGCAGCGCCTCCTCCTGGGCCGGGTACAGCGTGATGCCGCGGTCGGCCACCCAGCTGGTGAAGCCGTCGAGCAGGGCATCGGGGTCGGCCCCGGTGGGGAGCGCGTCGGTGAGAGCGGTCATCGTGGGCTCCATGGTGCCCGGACGAGCGCCGCGAACGTCACGGCGTCGACGGCTTGCGGCCAGGCGGGCGCATGATGACGCCCCGGTCGGCGAGCACCTTGCGGATTGTGCGCTGGTTGGCGCCGTAGCGATCGGCCAGCTCGCGCACGGTGGCCCCGCCCTCGTAGTCGGCGGCCAGCTCGGCCTCCCGGCCCTCCAACGGCGAGCGGGGACCGCGGGCCCGGAGCGTGACGGCCTCCCCTTCGAGCACGGCACGAACGGTGGTGACCGAACAGTCGTGGGCGTCGGCCAGCTCCTCGACCGTGCGGCCGGCCTCGTAGGCGGCAACCAGCTCGCCTTCGTGACCGACGAGGACGCGGCGGGGAGGCACGGCTCCATGGTGCCTCCCCGCTCGGGTCCGAAAGGCTCGGACGGCTTCGCCGAGCCTTCGGAACAGCGGCATCCGGCCCGCCGCCTCCGGCGCTCGTCGGCCGTTGCGGCCGGACCACCCTCGTTCGCCCTCGGTCGCATTGAAGGGCCGAATGCCGCTGTTCGCTACGGCTTGATGTTTCCCAGCGAGGCGAGGATGTCGCCCCACGCCGTGAGGGCGAGCAGGTGGCCGGCGCCCGGCACGACATGGATGGTGGACTCGGCCAGGGCGCCGGCCCACCACGTGGCATGGGCGGGCGGGACGTTGACGTCGGCGTCGCCGTACCAGAGGGCCACCGGCGCACCGACGGCGGCCACGTCGAAGCCGGGCGGCAGGGCGTCGGCGGCCACGATGTCGGTGGCCACGCCGACCCCACCCCAGCGGAATGCCTCGGCCAGCATGGCCTCCACCCGAGCCCGCCGGGCCGGGTCGGCCAGCACGGCATCGTCGGCGGGGCCGGCGGCGACTGAGCCCACGGCGGCGGCCATGTCGTCGCCCATGCCGGCGAACATCGGGGCCAGGGCGGCCACCGCCCCACCGGGGTCCTTGGCCAGCGCCGCCAGCATCGGGCGGTGCTCGTCAGGGATCCACGGCACCTCCTCGTCGGGGGCGGGCGTGCCGACCAGGGCCACGGCGCCGACCAGGTCGGGGTGGCGGGCGGCCAGGCCGAGCGCCACCCGACCGCCTTTCGACCAACCGACGACGGCGCAGTCGCGGATCCCGAGGGCGGCGACGGCGGCGGCCATGTCGTCGGCCATGGCCGCCACCGACGGGGCGGTTCCGTCGGGGAGCGGCGACGAGCCCCCATAGCCGGGCCGATCGACCGTGACCAGCCGGATGCCGGCCCGCCGGGTGGCGTCCGGATCGGGGTCGAACACGCGGGAGCCGGGCGCCGGGTGAAGGAACAGGACGGCTCGGCCGGCGGGGTTGCCGATGTCGTCGACGGCGAGCGTGCGCCCGTCGGGCAGGGAAATGGTGTGCGTGGTCATGGGAGCTACGGTGCGCCCTGCCCGGTGACAGCGGCCTGTCACCCATTTCGAGATCTCTGATGAACCGAACCGAGCGGCTGTACGCCATCGTCGAGGAGCTACGAGCCGCCGGCCCCCGGGGCCGCACGGCCGACTGGCTGGCGGGCCACTTCGAGGTGGCGTCACGCACGATCAAGCGCGACGTGTCCGCCCTCCAACAGGGCGGGGCACCCGTCTGGGCCACCGGCGGGCCGGGCGGGGGCTACGCCCTCGATGCCGCCATCGCCCTCCCGCCGCTGACGTTCAACGCCGGCGAGGCCGCGGCCATCGCCGCCGCTCTCGGCGCGTCCGCCGAGGGGCCCTTCGCCCCCGACGCCCGCAGCGCCCTCACCAAGGTGCTCGGCGCCATGACCGCCGAGGGGCGGGCCGAGGCCACCTATCTGGCCGAGCGCATCTGGGTCCGTCCCGCCACGGACGTGCGCACCGCACAGGTACGAGCGGTGGAGGACGCGCTCCGAGATCGACTTGTCGTGGTGCTCGATTACGTGGACGCGTCGGGCCACCGCTCGGAGAAGCGACCGGTCGAGCCCATGGCGTTCGCCCAGCTCGGTGGTCGGTGGTACCTCCTTGCCTGGTGCCGCCGTCGGCGGGCCGGCCGGTGGTTCCGGCTCGACCGCATCACCGGGGCGTGGCCCACCCGTGAGCCGTTCGAGCTCCGCGATCTCGTGGCCGTGTTCGGCGAGCCCCCCGAGGAC
>JAOBWJ010000013.1 GCA_025463335.1 Acidimicrobiales bacterium | reverse complement strand
CCGATCGTCGCCTACTGCGCCGGCGGCACCCGCTCGGCGTTCGCCGCCGACACCCTCCAACAGCTCGGCTACACCAACGTGTCGTCGGTGGTGGGCGGGTTCAACAAGTGGAAGAACGAGGGCCGGGCCTGGTCGGCCCCGAAGACGCTCACGCCCGACCAGCGCAACCGGTACTCGCGCCACCTTCTCGTCAACGAGGTGGGCGAGGAGGGTCAGCTGAAGCTGCTCGACTCGAAGGTGCTCCTGCTCGGCGCCGGCGGCCTCGGTTCGCCCGCCGCCCTCTACCTGGCGGCGGCCGGTGTGGGCACCATCGGCATCATCGACATGGACGTGGTCGACGAGTCGAACCTCCAGCGCCAGATCCTCCACAACCTCGACCGCATCGGCGACCGCAAGGTCGACTCGGCCAAGAAGACGATCACGCTCCTGAACCCGGACGTGAACGTGGTCACCTACGACACCCGGCTGGGTGCCGACAACGTCCTCGACATCATCGACGGCTACGACGTGATCGTCGACGGCACCGACAACTTCCCGACCCGCTACCTGGTGAACGACGCCTCGCTGCTCAAGCGCATCCCGGTGGTGCACGGGTCGATCTTCCGGTTCGAGGGCCAGGCCACCGTCTTCCACCCGTACGTGGGCCCGTGCTACCGCTGCATGATCCCCGAGCCCCCGCCCGCCGAGCTGGCGCCGTCGTGCGCCGAGGCCGGCGTGCTGGGTGTGCTGCCCGGCATCATCGGCTCGATCCAGGCCATGGAGGCCATCAAGATCATCCTCGGCATCGGTGACACCCTCGCCGGCCGGCTGCTCGCCTACGACGCCCTCGAGGAGTCGTTCCGCACGTTCAAGGTGCTGCGCGACCCCGAGTGCCCGGCGTGTGGTCCGAACGCCGGCGACATCGTGATCGCCGAGTACGACGAGCTCTGCATGCCCCACCCGAAGGTGGCGCCCGTCATCTCGTAGCCGTCGCGGTCGACCAGACTGTCGGCCGCCGTGCTCACCCCGCTCGTCTTCGCACTCGTCTGCCTGCTGCCCGGACTCCCGCTGGCGCTGCTCCTGGCGCGCCACCGGCCGGGCCGAACGCATGTCGGGCTGCTGATCGTCGAGGGGCTGCTGCTGGGCCTGGCCTGGTACCTGCTCGTCGGGCTGGTGCTGGCCCACCGCCAGGACCTGGGCGTGACCGAGATCCTGTTGCCCACCCTGGTCCTCGACGTGGTGGCGCTGGGTCTGCTCGTCGTCGGGCCGGCCCGGCGGTGGACGGGCGTCATCGACCGGACCCGGCCCGGGCTCCTCGCCGGCGTGGTGGCCGTTGCGTTCGTCGTCGGTGCCGCTTTGCGCACCAAGCCGGCGTACTTCCTCTACGACATCGGCGACTTCGGCGAATACGTGAACCGGGGCAACGTGCTTGCCGACGGGGGCCAGTTCACGCAGTGGTTCACCCAGGGGTTCAGCGTCTTGCTGGCGCTGTCGCATGTGGCTCTGGGCGCGGCCCACGAGGTCGACGTGATGGGGTTCCTGGGGCTCCTGATCATGGCCGTCGCCCTGGCCATCGCCACCCGGTTGGGCGCGAGCCCCTTGGCGCGGGTGGTGCTGGCGGTCGTGTTCGCCATCGGCGTGGTGCCGGTGTGGTTCTCCAACTTCCCGGCGTCGGAGACGCCCTACGCACTCATGGGGCTGGCCCTCGTCCTCTTCCTCGTGACCGCCGTGCAGACCCGGCACGTGCCCACCGCGGTGGTCGGCGGCGTCGTGTTCGCGTTCCTCCTCATGCTCTTGCGGGGCAACGCCGTGCTGCTGCTGCCCGTGCTGGTCGCGGTGCTGCTTGTCTCGGCCCCGTTCGTCGGGCGGCAGGCGTTCCGCGTGCTCGCCGCGTTCACAGCGTCCGCCACCGCCGGGCTGTACATCGGGTTCGTCTACAACGCCCGCTACAACCACCCCTACTTCATCGACTTCCAGATGCCCCAGTTCCTGCCAGACCAGGTGTGGCACAAGTTCGCCGACGTCGGCCACCTGACGCCCGCCCTCTGGAAGGGCGCCGTCCTGGCCGTCGTCATGGCGGCCCTGTTCGCCGCCGCCCACCTCGTCAACCGATGGGTCAACGCCCGCGGCGACGACCCGTGGGTGCGTCGAGCCCGGGCCGCCGTGCTGCCGGTGGCGTTCATGCTGGGCGTGTTGGCGTTGGTCTGGCCGCTCGACGCCGGCGGGTTGCTCGAGGGGCTGGGTCACTACGACGGTGCCGTCCAGGCCCTGATCGTGATCGGTGTCGTCGGCGCCTTCATCGCCTTCGCCGGGCGACTCGACGACCACGTGCGCATCGCCATCGTGTTCCTGGCGCTGGTGGCCGAGGCGTTCGCCCTCCTGCACGCCTACCGGTTCGATGCCCCCAGGTACGCGCCGTACTTCCTCTACTGGGACCGCTACCTGTGGTCCGACTTCTTCCCCGCCGCCATGATCCTGGCCGCCCTCGGGATCGGCGTGATCGAGTCCGGCTGGCGCCGGGTCGGGGTGGGGCGGTTGGGGACGGGGGCCGTCGTCGCGGTCGTGGCCGTGGGCGGTGTGGCCTCGCTGTGGTCGGCCGGCGCGGTGGCCCGCCAGCACCGGTTCATGGGTGACGCCTACGGCACCCTGGAGCAAGTGAGCGCCCTCACCGCCGGGATGCCCGTCGTGTATTCCGGCATCCTGCCCGAGGACGTGCCCAAGGCCATGCACCACCCGAACACCTACCGGATGTTCGCCCAACCGCTGGCCGAGACGTTCGGGCGCAAGGTCTACGGCATCGACCAACTGTCGCCCACCGGCGCCGATCCCCGCCCGACCATGGCGAAGCTGGTGGAGGGGATGCGGACCGAAGGACTCACCAAGGTCGCCTTCGTCGAGGTGGTGACGCCCAACCGGATGCCGTTGGCCTCGGCCGCGCTGCCGTCGGCGCTGTCGGTGCGCACGCTCGGGACGGTGAGCATCTCCGTCCCCATGCTCGACCGCCCCAAGTGGCGCCAGCCCACCGCGTGGCGGATCGCCAACTTCCGCCTCGCCGTGCGTGAGGTCGTGCTGCGGTGAACCGGCGAACGACGGCCACGGTGACGACGGCCGTCGGTGTCGGCCTCGCCCTGGTGTGCGCCTGGTTCGTCGGCCACCGCCTGAGCGACGACTGGCCGGC
>JAOBWJ010000377.1 GCA_025463335.1 Acidimicrobiales bacterium | reverse complement strand
ATCTTGTAGTTCTTGCCGGTGTAGTAGAGGATCCGCTCGGTCGTCGTGGTCTTGCCCGCGTCGATGTGCGCCATGATCCAGATGTTCCGGGTGCGCTCCAGGGGGGTCGTCCTCGTGGCCATCTCTCGTGCTCTGCTCTCTCGTCCTGCGTCTTCGAATTGAGGGGGGTCATGCGACGACCGGGCCACGAGGGCCCGGTCGTGTTGCACCGGGGTTGGAGCCCCCGGTTCGTCTTCGGGGACCCGCTACCAGCGGTAGTGGGCGAACGCCTTGTTCGACTCGGCCATCTTCTGCAAGTCCTCGCGCCGCTTCACGGAGGCGCCGATGCCGTTGCTGGCGTCGAGCAGCTCGTTGGCGAGGCGGAGGGCCATGCTCTTCTCCCGGCGCTGCCGCGAGTAGCCGATCACCCACCGGATGGCCAGGGTATTGGCGCGGCGGGGCTTCACCTCGACGGGGACCTGGTAGGTGGCGCCACCGACGCGGCGGCTGCGGACCTCGAGGGCCGGCTTCACGTTCTCGATCGCCCGCTTCAGGGTGGGGATCGGGTCGCCGCCGGTCTTGTCCTTGATGATGTCGAGGGCGTCGTAGACGATGCGCTCGGCAACCGAGCGCTTGCCCTGCATGAGGACCTTGTTGACGATCTGGGTGACCAGGAGCTGCCGGTAGATCGGGTCCGGCATCAAGTCGCGGCGCGGTGCCGGTCCCTTGCGGGGCATGTCAGCTCTCCTTCTTGGCGCCGTAGCGGCTGCGGGCCTGCTTGCGGTCGCGCACGCCGGCGGCGTCGAGGGCGCCCCGGATGATCTTGTAGCGGACGCCCGGGAGGTCCTTCACACGACCGCCACGCACGAGCACGATCGAGTGCTCCTGGAGGTTGTGGCCCTCGCCGGGGATGTAGGCGGTGATCTCCATGCCGCTGGTCAGCCGCACGCGAGCGACCTTGCGCAGCGCCGAGTTCGGCTTCTTCGGGGTGTTGGTGTACACCCGGGTGCAAACACCCCGGCGCTGGGGCGCGCCCTTCAGGGCGGCGGTCTTGCCCTTGGCGGGCTTCGACTCACGGCCCTTGCGGACCAGCTGCTGGATGGTGGGCACAGGCGTCCTTCAGAATCGGTGGTGCAGGGGTTGGCCGACGCGTCCGCGCCATGGCCGACTGACCATGCTAAAGGGCGCGGCACCCGGGCAGCAACCCGCCCCGCTGGGGCCAAACCCGGCGCATCTCTGCCGGACCGGGACGAACCGCCACTGTTACCCTCCGTGACGACATCCGAACCCTGGGTGGCGGCCGTCTCGGCGCGCCTGCGGGAGGGAGTAGCCGTGCTGCAGATCCTGGACGAGAGCATCGAGGCCTTCCTCCGCGCGCGCGTGCCGCTCGACCCCACCGAGGTCGCCGTGGCCTTCGAGGCGCCCGACCGCCAGTGGGCCGCCGGGGTGAGCCAGCCGACGGTCAACGTGTTCCTCTGGGACGTCCACCGAGACGTCGAGGCCAACCGGTCGGGCGTCGAGACGGCCGAACGCAACGGCCAGACGATTCGGCGCCGTCCCCTCCCCCGGATGCAGGTCCGCTACATCCTCAGCGCCTGGACGAGCAGTCACCGCGATGAGCATCAGCTCCTGGGTGAGCTGATGCTCGCCCTGTTGGCCGCGCCCACCCTCGAGCCGCCGTTTCTCAAGACGCCGCTCGATCAGGTGCTGCCGTACCCCACGATGAAGCTCGCCCCCACTGGCGGGCGGACCTCGGGCGACTTCTGGAAAGCCGTCGACGGCCAGCTCAAGCCCATGCTCGAGCTGCTGATCACGCTCCCCGTCGACCCCGGCTTCGGCGCCACCCTGGCCGAGCCGCCGGCCGTGGTCGAGGTCACCACCACCGACAACCGCCGCCCGCAGCGGACCTCGATGCGCAACCGCATCGGCGGGATGATCGAGGACCCCTCCGCCGTCGGCCGAGTCGTGCGCACCCGACGCGGCGTGGGGCGGGTCGAGGAAGGCGGCCGCTACCTCGTGCCCGGTGAGCCCGGTGACGAGGTCGTCCTCGAGCTCGGTGACGACCAGGTCGTGGTCATCAAGCCCGAGGACGAGTGACCCGATGAACACCCCGTGGGAAACGGGGCCGCTGAGATGAGGATCGAAGTCCTCACCCCGCGCATCGAGGTCGCGCCCGGAGCGATCTGCGAGGTCGAGCTCGAGGTGTTCAACACCGGCGAGGTCATCGACACGGTCACCTCCCGCATCGTCGGGACCTACCCGCTCGCCGTCGAGCAGCGGCCGGCCATCCTCTCGTTGTTCCCGGGCACCAGCGAGCGGCTGACCGTCTCGTTCACCCTGCCGCCCGACTACCCGGCCGGCGACCACGTGCTCCCGGTCGAGCTGGTGTCGACCGTGGCCCCCGACGACCAGAGCGCCGAGATCGAGGTGGCCCTCGAGGTGGCCCCGGTCGTGCGGGCCTCGATCGACCTGGTTCCCAGCGAGATGACGTGCGGCCGCCGGGCCCGGTTCAGCGCCCACGTGGCCAACGACGGCAACACCCCGCTCAACCTGTCGATGACCGGCACCGACCCCGAGCGGGCCCTGGCGTTCTCGTTCGACCCGGTCTTCGTCCGCGTGCAGCCCGGCCAGCACGTGTACGTCGCCGGCCGGACCATGGGGAAGCGGCCGTTCTTCGGCGTCCCCCTCGCCCGCCAGTTCGCCATCAACGCCGATGGGCCTGGCGTCGCCATCTCCGCCGCCGGGCGGGTGAACCAGAAGCCGTGGATCCCCCGCGGCCTCATCACCATCCTCACCCTGCTCTGCATCATCGGGCTGTGGGCCGTCGTCGTCACGGCCGGCGCCAACCTCGTCCTCAACCGCGACAAGCTCACCAAGACCGTGCCGGCCGCCTTCCTCGTCGGCCAGCAGAACTTCAGCGGTACCGCGGTGGCCGGCTCGATGACCGGGACGGTGACGTCGACCACGGACGGCAAGCCGATCGAACGCATGACGGTCGAGGCCTACCTCATGCGCACCGGCCGCCAGGAGCTGCAACAGTCGGCGGCCACCGGCGCCGACGGGACCTGGAAGCTCGACGCCGTCGTCCCCGGCCGCTACCACGTCCGCTTCAGCGCTCCCGGCTACCAGGAGGTCTGGTACCCCTCGGCGCCCGATGCGACGACGGGCGGGATCGTCAACGTGCGACCGGTGACCGAGACGCCCGGGCTCGACGTGAAGGTCCAGGGCCTGCCCGGCAGCATCGCCGGGGCGGTGGCCGCCGGCGAGCAGGCCACCATCAACGGGCTGGTCACCGTCCGCTCCATGAAGGACGACGTGGTCGGCGAGGTCGTGGCCCTGGTGTCGACCACGCCCGACGGCGCCTTCACCGTGCCGGATCTCCCGACCCCCGCCACCTACCAGCTGACCGTCTCGCTCGATGGCTTCACCGACCAGGTCGTCACCACCGCGCTGGGCGGTGGCGAGAGCCAGGTGATCAACACCGTTCAGATGGCGGCCGGCGAGGGTGTCCTCGGCGGGACGGTGACCAGCGGCGGCGCCCCCCTCGGCGGTGTGGTGGTGACGGTGGCCGGCGCGGGCAAGACGTTCACGGCCACGACTCCGACGTCCGGTCCCGTCGGCGTGTGGACCCTTGCCGGTCTGCCCACGCCCGCCACCTACGTGGTGACGTTCGCGCTCGACGGCTACGGCACCGAGACCATGGCGCTCGACCTGGCCGCCGGCGAGACCCGAACCAACGTCGACGTGTCACTGGTGAGCGGCACCGGGTCGATCGCCGGCGTGGTCAAGGACACCGGCGGCACCGCCCTCGGCGACGTCACCGTGACCGTCACCGGCAGCGCCACGCCGATCACGACCAAGACGCTCACGACCGGGGACGTGGGCGCCTACACGCTCACTGGCCTGGTCACCCCCGGCCGCTACACCGTCACCTTCACCCTCGACGGCTACTCGCCCGTGACCCGGGCCGTGACCCTCTCCGACAGCGGCACGGCCACGGGGATCGACGTCTCCCTCGGCAAGTCGACCGGTGCCATCGCCGGCACCATCACCGCGGGCGGGAAGCCGGTCGCCGGCGCGGCCATCACCGTGGGCGACGGCAAGGTCGACCGGGCGACCACCAGCGCGGACCTCCCCGCCGGTGGCTACCGCGTCGACGGCCTGCCCGCCGGTTCGTACACCGTCACCGTGGAGCTCGCCGGCTACAAGAAGCGCACCGTCCTCGTGAACGTGACCGCCGGCGGCGTCATCACCACCGACATCGCCCTGGTTGCATCGTGAACGAGCTTGCGAGCGAACCATGGGCATCTCGTTTGGTGACGGTCGCTATGCGTGAGTGGGCGGCAGACACGTGAGGCTCGAGGTCGCACCGGCCGAGGTGCCGGTCGTCCCCGGGCAACCGGCGGTCGTCGTCGCCCAGGTCTTCAACACCGACGACGTCATCATCGCCTACGCCGTGCGGGTGTTCGGCGTCGATCCCGAGTGGGTCCGCCTCGACGAGGAGCGGCTCTCGCTCTTCCCGGGCGGCGTGGGCCTGATCACCGTGCAGATCCACGTGCCCCGGGCCTACCCGGCAGGCGAGCTGCGGGTCGGGATCGAGGTCACCCCGCTGGTCGACCCCACCCGCCGCCAGATCGGCGAGTCGACACTCGTCGTGCCGCCCAACCGCCGGGCCACCATGTCGCTCGACCCGATGAGCCAGGTCGGCGGCCGGCAGGTCACGTTCAACATCACGCTGGCCAACGAGGGCAACACGCCGCTCGAGCTGGCCCTCGGTGCCACCGACCCCGAGGACAAGGTCCGGGTGGCGTTCGCGCCGCCGGTCGTGGCCCTCGAGCCCAAGCAGCAGGTGATCGTCCCGGCCCGGGCCACCGGAAAGCGACCGATCCTCGGGAACCCGGCGGCCCGGATGGTGTCGTTCACGGCATCGGGCGCCGACAACCCGCTGGAGACGCTGGCCTCGTTCGTGCAGCGACCCCGGCTCGGCCGCGGCCTGCTGTCGCTGCTCGGGCTGCTGTTCGCGGTGTCGATGTTCGCCCTCGTCCTCACCAGCACGCTCGGCCGGGTGGTCGACGTGGCCAAGGTGTCCGACAAGCTGCTCGAGCGGGCCGTCAACGGGGACACCGCCGCCAAGGGCGTGGTCGCCAACCCGGGCACGGCGACGGGCACCGTCACCTTGCTGACGTCGGGCGCGGGCGTCTCGGGTGTCACCGTCGAGCTCTTCGCCGTCGACAACCCGACCTCACCGTTGGGCTCGGCCGCCAGCGACGTCGACGGCAAGTTCTCGTTCACGGGCCTCAACGAAGGGGCGTACAAGGTCCGGTTCCGGGGGGCCGGCTTCGTGGAGATCTGGTACGGCGGCGGTTTGACGTTCGACGACGGCAAGGAGGTGACCGTCGCCCTCGGCGAGGTCACCAAGGGCATCGACATGGCCCTCGGCGGTGTCCCGGGCTCGATTGCCGGCAAGGTCCTGGGCCAGGACCCGAAGGACGCCCTGGTCACGCTCCAGCTCCCGGCCTCGACGTTGGGCTCGGCCACCGACGCCCAAGTTGCCCAGGTCACCGCCGGGGGCGACGGGACGTTCCTGCTGGAGAAGGTGCCGGCGCCGGCGTCCTACGAGCTGGTCGTGACCAAGCCCGGCTTCGCCACCGAGAAGCGGGTGGTCAACCTGTCCGCAGCTGAGACCAAGACCAACGTCGAGATCAGCCTGCGCAAGGGCGACGGGTTGATCAGCGGCGTGGTCACCGCCGACGGAAAGCCGCTGGGTGGGGTGACGGTCACCGCGTCGAACACCACCAACGAGTCGTCGACGATCACCCTCACGAGCGGCAACGTCGGCGCGTTCACTCTGCGGAACCTGCCCACGCCGAGCACGTACACGCTGGCGTTCACCAAGGACGGCTACGCCACCCAGAACCTGAGCGTGGCACTCGAGCAGGGCGAACAACTCACCGGGTCCGACGTAGCTCTGGCCCGCGGCACCGGCTCGATCGCCGGCACGGTGAAGCGTCAGGATGTCGGCCCCGTCGGCGGGGTTCTGGTGACCGTCGGCGTGGGCGACAAGACCGTCACCACCGAGACGCTGAGCGTGGGCGACGTGGGCACCTACCTGCTGTCGGGTCTCCCGATCCCGGGCACTTACACGGTCACGTTCTCCGGCGCCGGGCTGGCGACCCAGGTCCGGTCCATCGACCTCGACCCGCAGGGGAACGCCAACCTCACCGGGCTCGACGCGGTCATGACGGCGGCCACAGCGCAGGTGACGGGCACGGTGAGCGACGAAGCCGGCCCGGCCGACGGCGTGGCAGTGGTCCTGAGCAACGGCACCGACACGTGGACGACCCGCAGCGCCAACGACCCGGCCGGGACCTACCTGCTGCGGGATGTGAAGCCCGGCACCTACACGCTCACCTTCTCTCGCGACGGCGCCGTGCCCCGCAGCGTGCTCGTCAGCTTGAGCGCGGGCGAGACCCGCACCGTGAACGTCACCCTCGAACCAAGAGCCACGATCTCGGGCACCGTGTCCAGGAAGACCGGCACCAGCACCTCGACGCCCCTGTCGGGCGCCTTCGTCGTGGCCTACAAGACGTCGGAGTACCCGGGCACGGTCACTTCCCAGGCGATCACTGACGCCAACGGCAAGTACCGGCTCAGCAACCTCTCGGCACCCGAGGGCTACATCATCGAGTTCCTTCCCCCCGGTGGTGGCGTGGCCAAGGCGACCCAGCAGCTCACCCTGCAGGCCGGTCAGCAGAAGACCGGGCTCGACGTGACCTTGGATTTGGGCACCTGACAATGGGTGGTCGATTCACTACTATTTGTGAGCTACAGGCCCACCCCCGGAAGAGACGGCCGTGATGCAGGTCCATCTCGAACCAACGCAGGCCACGGCGGTCCCTGGCACCGCACTGATGCTGACCGTCGTCGTCACCAACGACGGCAGCACAGAGCGCAGCTGCCGCGTCCGCGTGGTGGGCCTGGAGGCGCCCTGGGTCGAGCACAGCGCCGGCGAGCTGACCGTGCCCGCCGGCTCTCGGCTCGAGATCCCGATCCGGATCACCCTCCCCCACGGCTTCCCGCGGGGCGAGACCCTGGTCGGCGTCGAGGTCCAGCCCGACGGCGACGAGCGCCCGTTGGTCGCCGACGCGCGAGTCAGCGTCTCGGACCTCGAGAGCCTGAGCATCGGGCTGAGCCCCGTGACCGTGCGGGGCGGATGGCGGGGCCGGTTCAAGCTCAACGTCGAGAACCGGGGGACGGAGCCGCTCACCATCAAGCTGTCGGGCCGCGGCGTCGGGCCCGACGAGACCAAGTCGGAGCTCGAGTTCACCTTCAAGCCCGAGGAGCTCACCCTCCGGCCCGGCGAGCGGACCAAGACCAAGGGCTATGTGAGCGGACGGCGACCGGCGTTCGGCGCGCCGAAGCGCCGAGCCCTCACCGTGACCGCCCAGGGGCAGACCGCGCCCCGGCACGTGCAGGGCGCGTTCGTGCAGCGCCCGCTCATGCCCAAGAACATCCTGCGCGTCGTCGGCCTGGTGTGCGTGCTGGCCATGTGGGCGGGCGCCCTCACCACGGGGGTGCGGCTCACCTCCAAGAGCGCCAAGTCGGAGACGGCGCAAAACGCGTCTGCCACCGCCGACGCAGCGGCCGGAGGGGCGTCCGGTAGCGGCGGGGCCGGTGCAGGCGGCACGAACGGCTCCGGCACCCAAGAGGCAGTCGCCCCGACTACCGGCGGCGCCATCGCCGGGCAGGTCAAGGGTCCGCAAGACGCCAGCGGCGTCACCGTGGCGATCCGACCGGTCGCCCTCGCCGACGACCTGTCCCAGGACATCACGCTCATCTCTTCCACCAGTGAGCCTGCCAAGGAGTCGGCCCAGATACTCCAGCGCGAGCCGGCCGGACCGGTCGGGCCCACGGCCACGACCGTGACCGACGGCGACGGTCGGTGGGCGTTCGGTGGCCTGAAATCACCGGCCAACTACGAGCTCACGTTCTCCAAGGCGGGGTTCGGCGAGCGCACCTACATCGTCACGGTCAACGACGAGACACCCAGCGTGGCGCTCGACGTTCCGCTTGTCTCCGGCAACGGCGCCATGGCTGGCACCATCCGCGGGCCGGATGGCCCCCTCGGCGGCGCTGTCGTCTCCGTCACGGACGGCGCGGTCACGTTCCGGTCGACCACACCAACGTCCGGTGATGTGGGCACGTGGTCGGTGGACGGCCTGACGACGCCCGGGACCTACGTCGTGACATCCACCCTGCGGGGCTACGGCACCGAGTCGACCTCGATCACGCTGGGCAGCGGGGACAGCAAGAGTGGCGTGGACCTCACCATGGCGCCCGGCGTGGGCAGCATCTCCGGTCACATCTCCGGCGCCGGGACGAAGCTCGGCAACATCGCCGTGTCGGCCACCAACGGCGACGTGACCCGCACGGCCACGACCCTCACCGAAGGTGACCCCGGCTCCTACTCGTTGCCCCAGCTGCCGATACCCGGCACGTACACCGTGAGCGTCACCGGCGACGGCTGGATCCCCCAGACCCTGTCGCTCGACCTGAAGGGCAACGCCTCGAAGGTCGACGTCGACCTGGTCCGCACCACCGCGACCATCGTGGGCACAATCAAAGATGCCACCGGCAAGGCGCTGGCCTCAACGGGCGTGACACTCGCCCAGGACAAGCCGATCGTGAAGACGCTCAGCGCCATCGACCCGGCGGGGAGCTACGAGCTCACCGGACTCGCCCCCGGCACCTACACCCTCAGCTTCGAGCGAGCCGACTTCAAGACCGAGTCGACGATCGTGACGGTTGCGGCCGGCGAGCGGAAATCAGTCGACTCGACCCTCACGGCCCAGGTCGGCGACAAGATCCCGAAGGACGCCGTGGTGCGCGGCATCGTGCGCAGCAGCACCACCGGCAACGCCGTCAGCGGCGTGCAGGTCACCACGAACGCCACGACGGTGACCACCGACGCCACCGGCGGGTTCACGTTCGACAAGCTGGCACCGGGCTCGTACGACCTCGCCTTTGCCTCGGCCCGCTACCAGCCGACGACGCGCACCGTCCGCATCGGGGCCAAGAGCGACACCACCATCGACGTCACCATGCTGACTCTGGGCGGCATCCAGGGCGTGGTCAGCGACCTCACCGCCACGCCCATCGCCGGCGTCACCGTGACGGTCACCAACGACCCCGCCGCCACCGGCCAGCCGGCGTTCACCACCACCACCACCACCTCCACTTCGGGCCAGTTCTCCCTGCTGGAGACGCTCACGACCGGCAAGTACATCGCCACGTTCACAAAGGCCGGCTACGAGACCCGGGCTAGGAACTTCGAGGCCTCAGCCGGGAGCATCGCCACCGGAGACACCACGCTCATCGAGCTGGGCAGCGTCTTCGGCCTGATCCAGGAGCCGAACGCGGCGGTGACCGGTGGCTTCGTAGCGCTTGCCGGCGCGACGGTCACCCTCACAAACCTCGCCAACGTCCCGATCACCAACCCGGCGGTCTCGATCACCGTCGACAACCCCGTCGTCGGCCAGTACCGGATCATCGGGCTCTCCCCCGGCGACTACAAGGTCAACGTCTCCAAGGCCGGCTACCAGAACGCCCCCAAGACCCTGACGGGAATCAAGCTGCGAGAGGTCCGGGACGGCAGCGTCGTCCTGAACGGCCTTCCCGCCACGATGTCCGGCCACGTCAGCTACATCGACGCCAACGGCAACTCGCAGACGATCACTGGCGCCCAGGTTCTGGCGACGATCGTCACCGGATTCGACACCTCGTTCCTCCCGTACATCCAGCCGCTGACGGCCACGCGGACCGTGACCACCGATGTCAACGGGTTCTGGACCATCCCTGCCCTCAGCGGTGGCCTGGCCAACGGGCCCATCACGGGCACGAGCGGCAGCTACGTGGCGTCGGCAGCCGGCTTCACCACGAAGAACGTGGCGATCAGCACGCCGGACAACAACGGCGACGGCGAGATCGTCCTGAGCGCCCTACCCCGGGCCGTGAGCGGCGGCGTGAAGCTGGCCGGCGCGAGCGGCGGCGGCACCACCACCGTCACCGTCACCCTCTCGGGTGGCAGCCTGTCGTCGCCTCGGACGCTCACCCCGGCGGTGTCCAACGACAACACGACCGTGGCCGCCTACTCGTTCGCCACGCCGAAGGTGCCGGTGGGCTCCTACAACCTGACGTTCTCGGCGTCCGGCTATGACTCGATCACGGTGCCGATCGCGGTCCTCTCCACGGGCGACCTCACCGTGCCCGACCAGACGCTCAACAAGCTCGGGTCGATCGTGGTCACGGCGACGTCGGGCTCGGCGGTCTCCGGCGCCACCGTCGATCTGAAGAAGAACGGCGTGACCGCCTCCACGTTGGCGACCGACGTCAACGGCCAGGTGACCTTCCCAAACCTTGCGCCGACGTCAGGCTCGGTCGCCTACACCGTGACCATCAACAAGGGCGGCTACGCCCCGGACACCGACGTGGTCGTCACCGTGACCGCCGGTTCGGCCGCGGCACACAACCGGACGCTCGCCAAATGGTCGACGTTGACCGTCCACCTGAAGAGCCGGCTCGACAACCCGGGCAGCGCCGACACCGTGCTCGCCGGGGCCAGCGTCACACTCCAGTCGCTCGACGTCTTCGGCAACCCGGCCGGCCTGACCATCGTGCCCGAGTCCGCCACGCCTGGTGACTACACCCTTCCCTCTGTGGCCCCGGCGCCTGCCGGCTACACGTTGGCCGCAACGGCGACCGGCCACGCCCCGAGCTCGCAGAACATCTCCCCGGTCGCTGGCGTAGCCCATGTCCAGACCGTCGCACTGCTGGCCAATCCCCGGATCCGGGTCTCGGTTGTCAGCCATCAGACCAGCACCGACCTCGCCCTCACCGGCGCCACGGTCACCGCCACCGGCACGACCGGCGGGCCAATCACCCTCACCGCCGTCAGCGGCACCCCGGGCGACTACCTCAGCCCCGGCCTCGCCGTCGACACGTACACCATCAACGTGTCGGCCACCAACCATGTGAGCACCGCCGGCAGCGTCACCACCGTGCAGGGCACGACGTCCCCGCTCACCCGCACGCTGAACAAGTGGCCTGCGCTCACCGTCCACGCCAACAGCCATGTCGGCACCACCGACAGCAACCTGGCCGGTGCCGCCGTGTCGGCCACGCCCGTCGACGGCAGCAACGTCACCATCCCAGGTGGCACCGTGCTGAACTTCGCGGTCACGGGCAGCGGCGGCAACACCTCGCGGTCCGACGTCCCGCCCGGCCGCTACCGGATCGACGTCACCGCCACCAACCACACGGCTAGCAGCACCGTCGTCACGACCGTCGCCGGCGACGATGACCAGACCACCACCCTGAGCCTGCCCAAGAAGGCATCGATCGCCCTGACCGTGCAGTCCGGGGGCCTGGCCCTCGCCGTCGCCAGCGTGACGATCGACGGCGGATCGGCCACGGCCACCGACACCAACGGCCTGGTGACGTTCAACCAGCTCGCCGCCGGCACCTACGCCCTGCAGATCACCAAGGCCGGCTACCAGACGACCTCTCGCAACGTGACGGTGGCCGACGGGGAGGACGCCACCCCGACCCAGAGCGTCCTGCGGTTCACCACCCTCACCGTCCACCTGCAGAGCAAGCTCGACGCCCTGACCCCGGCGCTCGGCGGCGCCACCGTCACGGTCCAGTCGCTCGTGAGCGGCACGCCGACCGGCGGGTTGACGTCCGTCCCGGCCTCGGGCACGGCCGGCGACTACGTGCTGCCCACCCTCGCCCCGGGCGACTACCGGATCGCCGCTTCCGCGTCCGGCAACGCCAGCGACACCCTCGACATCACGGCCGTGGCCGGCACCGACCTCACTCGGACCATCGCCCTGCTGGCCGACCCGCACATCCGGGTCTCCGTCGTAAGCCACCAGACGGGCCCGACCGACAGCGCCCTCACCGGTGCCACCGTCACCGCCACTGGCACCAGTGGCGGCCCGATCACCCTCACCGCCGTCAGCGGCACTCCGGGCGACTACCTCAGCCCCGCCGTCGGCGTCGACACCTACACCATCAACGTCAGCGCCACCGGGTACGTCGCCGCGACCGGCGGCGTGACGACAGTCCAGGGGGCTACCGCCACGCTGACCCGGTCGCTCGACAAGTGGCCGGCGTTAACGGTCCACGTCACCGCACACAGCACCTCCGACGCCAACGCCGTCGGCGCCGCCCTCACCGCCACTCCCGTCAACCTCAGCGACGTCGCCACCGGCCCGGCCGTCGGGCTCGCCACCACGAACGCCAGCGGCGACTCGCTCAACACGGACGTCGCCCCCGGCCGCTACCGCATCGACGCCACCCTGGCCGGCCACGACGCCGGATTCGTCATCGCCACCACCGCCGCCGGGGGCGCCAACGTCAGCGCCAGCGCCATCATCAACAAGCGGCCCGACCTCCAGGTCACGGCCGTCGGCCGGGTCACAGTTGGCTCCCCCGCGGTGGACACCGATTCGGCGCTGACCAACGGGACCGTCACGGCCGCCTGCACCGCCGGCTCATGTGGGAGCGATTCGGTGACGCTGGTCCACCAGAGCGGCGGCGTCTACCTCGCCGCCGCCCTGCGACCGGGCACCTACACGGTGACCCTGGAGGCGCCTGGCTTCACCACCCAGGCCAAGACGGGCGTGGTCCTGTCCGCCGGCGGTAGCCAGGTGAGTCTGGCCCCGGCCGGCAACCCCGAGACGATCCTGGCCGCGGAAGCGGGCTCCATCACCGGCACCGTCCGCAAGCTCGACGGCTCCGTCATCCCTGGGGTGACAGTCACGGCGATCAGCAACGGCTCGGTCTCCAGCACGACGACGAACGCCTCTGGCGTCTACACCATCACCGGGCTGGCCCCCGTCACTTGGACCGTGAGCTACCAGCTCTCGGGCTACAGCTCGCTCGTGCAGTCCGTCACGGTGCCGAAGGGCTCTGCCTTCAACACCGGCGGCACGGCCACGTCCAACACGATCCTGGTCGAGCTCGGCGCCACCATGACTGGCAAGACGTTCGGGGTGGCGACGACCGGTGTCGCCACAGGCACCACCGACAATCCGATCACCGCGCTCGACCAAGTCGTGGTCACCCTCAGCGGTGCTGCCTCCCGCCAGCAGACCGTCTCCGCCGACGGTTCGGGCAACTACGCCTACGGCTTCTCCGACCTGCCGGCCGGCACCTACCAGATCGTGTTCACCCGCAACGGCTACGTCACCGGGAACGTGACCGGCATCTCCCTCTCCACGGCCCAGGTCGTCGCCCGCCAGGACACCCTGACCGCCAAGGCCGGGAGCGTGACGGTGACGATCACCAGCACGGTGGGCGGCGCCGCCGTCCCCGGCGTATCGCTGCGGCTCGAGAGCCCGCTGCTCAACTCCGGACACACGAGCAACCAGAGCACCGACAGCAACGGGCAGTTCGTGTTCTCCAGCCTGCCGCCCGGCACCTACAACGCCGTCGTTCAGTCGGCGCCGACGGGCTTCGTCCTCGACAGCACGCTCCACGCGGTGACCCTGCTGGTGTCGACTACGACGTCCGCGCCCACGGCTGTCCTCGCCTTCACGATCGTGCCGCGCGGCTCGTTGCAGGTGACCGTGACGGGGCTCGGCGGCACTGCGGTCAGCGGCGCGACGGTCACTGTCACCGGCCCGACGAACACCTCAGGAAGCACAAATGGGAGCGGTGTCGCCACCATCGACAACCTGATCCCCGGCAGCTACACGTTCGA
>JAOBWJ010000356.1 GCA_025463335.1 Acidimicrobiales bacterium | reverse complement strand
CCTCGAGCGCGCCCACCAGGACTCCCCCGTCAGACGGTGATGACGACCTTGCCCCGGGTGTGACCGGCGTGGACGTGATCGATCGCGGCGGCGGTCTCGCTGAGTGGGAAGGTCCGGTCGATCACCGGTGTGACGACTCCGCTCGCGATGAGCGTCGTCAGGTGCTCGAGGTCGGTTCGGTTGGGCCGAACCGTGAAGCTCGTGACGGTCCGCTTGCCGAACGCTGAGAGCAGGCGGCCGCCGATGACGCGAGGGACGGGCCCGATCCAGCGATGGTCCGAGTCCCCGCTGATCTGGACGAGCGTTCCGGTGGCGGTGAGCACTCGCCTGCATGCCGAGGCGGACTGTGCGCCGGAGACCTGCAAGATGAGGTCGTAGCGCGCCGCGTCATGGGTGAAGTCCTCGGTCGTGTAGTCGATGGTGCGGTCGGCGCCGAGCCCTCGGACCAGTTCGGTGTTCCGTGTGCTGCACACGGCGGTGACGACGGCGCCGAGGGATTTGGCGATCTGGACGGCGAAGGTCCCGACGCCGCCGGATGCGCCGACGATGAGGACGTGGTGACCTGCTTCGACGCGTCCGTGGTCGCGGAGTCCCTGCAGGGCGGTCATCGCGGCCAGGGGCACGGCGGCGGCCTCGGCGTGGGTCAGGTTGGCCGGCTTGCGAGCCACCAGGTGCTCGGGAGCGCTCACCCTCTCGGCGAACGTGCCGAAGCCCTGCATGAACGAACAGCCGAACACCTCGTCGCCTGCTCCCACCGTCGTGACGTCCTTGCCGACCGCCTTGACGATGCCGGCGAAGTCGCAGCCCGGGACACCCAGGTTTGGTCGGCGCAACCCGAACTGCAGGCGGGCGAGGGCCGGGTCAGCTCGGATGATGTGCCAGTCGGCCGAGTTGACCGACGCGGCCTGGACGTCCACGAGGACTCCGTCGTCGGCGACGAGCGGTTCGTCCACATCGGTCAGCCGCAGGACGTCGTGGGGTGCGCCGTACCCGTTGAGGACGATCGCCTTCATCGTCATGCGTCCCGGCGGGCGAGGAGGAGTGCCCCCAGGGCGAGGGCGACTGCGGCGTAGGCCACGAGGACGGTGAAGCCGACCCAGGGTGAGAGCGACGTGGCATCGGGTGCGACCCGGAAGATGGCCGTGCCGGCCTCCGCGGGGAAGTACTTGGCAGCCTGTTCGCTCCAGGACGACGGAAGGAAGCTGGTCACCAGCGGGATGACCAGCAGGAGCCCGACGAAGGGCGGCGACGGCGCCTGCGGTGCGGCGGAGGACGGTGCCGAGCCCGATGCCGAGGGCGCCGACGGCAGCGAGGCGCCAGCGACGAGGGCGGTCTTCCTCATCGAGTCCATCGGGACCTTGGCGCGGATCGTGGTGGTCATGTCAGTTCTCCTGCTGGGATGCGGTGGTGTCGGGCGGGATCTGGGTGAGCGAGACCAGCGGGATGCCGAGGTCACGCAGCTTCTGGAGCAGGCCGTGCAGCGCGGCTTGGTCGACGACGGGTCCCGCGATGACGGTGGTGCCGTCGTCGTGGGTCGAGAGGCTCAGTCCGTCGAACCAAGCCGCCCAGCGGGGCTCGAGATGTCCCTTGACGCGGATCTCGAAGCGCTCGATGCCGGTGTCGCCGGCGGGGTTCTCCGTGGTCACTGGTTGACCGTACGAAGGGACCTGGTGAGGGCACATCACCACATGTGGTGATTGGCGGTGGTGATTGACCGGTGGCGGTTTCAGCCGCCGGGCCGGCGGGGCTAGAGGCCCAGCTGTGCGGAGCGGCTGACGGCTTCGCGGCGGTTGTTCACGCCGAGCTTCGAGTAGATGCTCTTGGTGTGGGTTCGCACGGTGTTGAGTGACACCAGGAGCTCACGGGCGATGTCGGGTCCGCTGAGGTCGCTTCGAAGGAGGCGCAGGACCTCGAGCTCTCGGCTGCTCAGCTCGTCGACGACGGCCTGCCGGGACGGCGCGGATGGCGCGTCGTCGACCTCGGCCAGCAGCCGGCGTGCATGGTGAACGGCAACACCCTGGTTCGCTGCCGCTCGTAGCAGGGCAACCATGGGGGCGCCTTCATCGAGGAAGACGCGGACGTAGTTCTCCGCCTGGGCGCGCTCCAGCGCCTGCTCCAACGTCGCGAGCGCCGTCCGGGTGTCGGTGCGGGCCTGGTGGGCGAGGGCCTGAAGGATCAGGATCTCGGTCGCGCTGCCGGCGCGCTGGCCGTCCTCGGCCGCGTCGAGGAGCCGGTCCAACAGCCCCAGGAGGTCGGCTGACGGCTGGCTCACCCGACCGGTGGTGTGCTGCGCGAGCAACGTTCGGGCCAGGGTGATGTGTTCGTACTCGCGGACGTAGCTGAGGTCGTCGTCAGCGGCGAGGCCGCGGTCGCGGACCCACGCGACGGCCGAGGCGACGTCGCCCTGCGCGAGCTGGACGCGGGCCCGCGTCGCGCCGATCGGTCGCACGTCCGGCGAGAAGTCGGTGTTGTAGACGCGCTCGGCCTGGTCGAGGAGCTCGAGCGCGCCGGCGAAATCGCCCTGAGCCTGTTTGATGCGGGCCGCGGCGACGCGCCACCGGTAGGCGTTCTGTGGGAGCCCGGCGTGCTCGCCGAGCTGCTCGCCGGCGTGGAGGTGGTCGAGGGCGGCGTCGAGCTGGTTGCGCTCGCGGAGGAGCTCGGCGACTCCGACGTGCATGTCGGCGGTCCCACGGAGTGGGCCGTGCTCGACGGCGAGAGCGAGTCCCGCCTCGAAGGTGCGCATGGCGTCGGTGAGCTGGCCCAGCGCGAGCTGGATGTCGACAAGGGCGATCGAGCAACCCAGGCTGTCGGCGAAGAATCCCGCCCGCACGAAGGTCGCCACTGCGTCGGCGTACCTGCTGCGGGCAGCTTCGAGCTCCCCCAGCCTCCAATCCGCCAAGCCGATCAAGGCTGCCGCGGCACCTCGGATGAGCCCATCGTCGGCGACGAGAAGGTCGAGCGCACGGTTGGCGTGCGCGATGGTCCCGGCGGTGTCGCCGGCCATGAGGGCGAGGCCGGCGCGCTGGACCGCTGCCTGGGCCGGCAGCCGGAGGAACTCGTCGTGGTCGGCGACCACCATCTGGAGCGCCGGTCCGGAGGTGTCGCCCGCGGGCACGGGCCGGAACCATCGCTCCACGTCATCCAGGAGTGTCTCGACGCCGACGATGCTCCCGGTGGCCATGTGGGCGCCGACCAGGCCCATGGCCAGGACCGGCCGCGTCTCGAACACCTCGCCGGGGAGGGCTTCGAGCCAGCGCCGCAGGGTTGCCTCCTGCCGCGTCCGGCGGAGCATCGGTGCGGCCAGCTCGATCAGTTCGGCGGCGCGGGGGAAGTCCTCGGCGGCCATGGCGTGGCGAATGGCCTCGGGTCGATCGTCGTGCGCGGCGTACCAGTCGCAGGCCCGCCGGTGGAGGTCGTGCAGGAGGTCAGGTTCCTCGTCGAGCAGCCGGGCCCGCAGCACATCGGCGAACAGGTGGTGGTACCGGTACCAGACGCGACGGTCGTCGAGCGGGACGAGGAAGAGGTTGGCCCGATCGAGCAGGTCGAGCATGGCCTTGGCCTCACCCTGGCCGGTGACGGCCGTGCACAGCGACGCGGTGAGGCGGCTCAGGATCGAGGTCTGGAGCAGGAACGCTCGTACCTCGTCGCTCTGGCGCTGGAGGACCTCGTCGGCGAGGTAGTCGACGATGAACCGATCGTCACCGGCGAAGCCAGCGATGAAGTCGGTCACGTCGTCTCGGCCCTGCATCGAGAGGGCGGCGAGCTGCAGCGCGGCGATCCAGCCCTCCGTCCGTGCCTCCAGCGCGTCGACGTCGTCGCCCGTCAGCGCCAAACCCATGGTGTCATTCAGGTACGTCGCGGCTTCGTCGGGTGTGAACCGCAGGTCGGCGGCGCGGATCTCGAGCAGATCGCCTCGCCCGCGCAGGCCTCCCAGCGGGAGCGGAGGGTCGGCGCGACTTCCGATGACGAGGTGGATCTGCGGTGGCAGCTGCTCGACGAGGAACGCCATCGCCTCGTGGAGCTCCTGTGCCTCGATCAGGTGGTAGTCGTCGAGCACCAGCACCACGTCGCCGGCGACGTCGTTGAGCTCGTTCAGCAACGTGGCCACCACGGCGTCCATGGGCGCATGCGATCGCAGGAGCGCGAGAGCGGAACCACCGACCTCCGGCACTGCGGCACGCAGTGCGGCGACCACGTAGGTCCAGAACACGGCAGGGTCGTTGTCGCGTGCGTCGAGGGAGAGCCACCCCGTCGCCGGGCCTTCGCCGGCCACCCACTCCGCCAACAGGGTCGTCTTGCCGAACCCAGCGGGTGCGGAGATCAGCGTGAGCGCCGGCAGGTCATCACGACGCAGGCGTGCACCCAGGCGCGGGCGGGCGATGACGCCTCGGCGCCGCCGCGGGACGTGCAGCTTCGTCTGGAGCAGCGGTCCGTCTGCCACCGGCTCGGCGGCACTCATTCGCTGCTGGCCATGGCCGTAGTGAACTACGGAATCGGCACCCAAACATCGTCAAGCCTGCGCCTACGCCGTGCTCTCGCTTCTCGTCGGCGCTGTCGTGCTGGCCCGACGGGACGCCAAGGGGCGGGGATCAGGAGCGGTTGGCCTTGCGACGTGGGGCAGCGCGGACGTGGATGCGCTCGCCTTCCTTGCCGAGCACGCTGAGGATCTCGACCGGCTCATCGCCAGCGGGCCCGAACCAGTGCGGCAGCCGGGTGTCGAACTCGGCGACCTCGCCCGGGAGCATCGTGATGTCGTGGTCGGCGAGGATCAGCCGCATCTCGCCCGACAGCACGTAGAGCCACTCGTAGCCCTCATGGGTGCGGAGCTCCGGCTCCTTGTGTTCGGGCGGGATGATCACCTTCCAGGCCTGCAGCCCGCCGGGCTGTCGGGTCAGCGGGAACACGGTTCGGCCGTGGCGCTTCTCCGGAGTGAACCGGATGCGCGGATCGCCGACCTCGGGGGCGCCGACCAGCTCGTCCAGCGGCACTTGATGCGCCTGGGCGATCGGCAGGAGCAGCTCCAGGCTCGGCCGCCGTTGACCTGCTTCCAACCTCGAGAGCGTGCTCTTGGAGATCCCTGTCGCGGCAGCCAGCTCCGTCAGGGTGACGTTGCGTTCGGACCGCACCCGCCTGAGGCGGGAGCCGACGTCAGCCAGGACAGCTTCGATGGCGGGCGCGTTCTCCATTTGACCGGTCTACGCCGCATTCCCGGAAACAGCAACAACTGTTGTCAATCCGCCGTCCAACCGACGATGCTCGTCTTGGAGGTGATCGCTCATGGATGCAGCGAGCTATGACGTGGTGGTGGTCGGCGGCGGCGCAGCCGGACTGAGCGCGGCGCTGGTCCTGGGCCGAGCCCGACGCCGAGTCGCCGTTGTCGACGCCGGCCATCCCCGCAACGCGCCGGCTGCGCACATGCAGGGATTCCTCTCCCGCGACGGCATGCCCCCGGCGGACCTCCTGGCCGCAGGACGTGCGGAGGTCACCGGCTACGACGTCGAGCTCGTCGACGATCAGGTGGCCGCGATCGAACCCGGTCTCACCGTCCGGCTCATCGGCGGCGCCGTCCTACAGGCGCGACGCCTCCTCGTCGCCACCGGTGTCAGCGACGAACTGCCGGACATCCCGGGCGTGCGCGAGCGGTGGGGCAAGGACCTCCTCCACTGCCCGTACTGCCACGGCTGGGAGGTCCGGGACCAGCCGCTCGGCGTGCTGGGAACCGTGGCCGGCTCGACCCAGCATGCCCTGCTCGTGCGGCAGTGGTCCGACGACGTGATGTTCTTCGTTCACACCTACGAGCTCGCACCGGCCGAGCGGGTGCAACTGGAGGCCCGCGGTGTGCAGGTCGTCGAGGGTGAGGTCGGACGTCTGGTCGTCGAAGCCGACCGGCTGACCGGGGTCGAGCTGGTCGACGGTCGCGTCATCGAGCGGAACGCCGTGTTCGTCCGGCCCGGCAACGTTCCGCATGCCGACGGCCTCCTGTCAGGACTCGGCTGCGACCTCAACGAGACCGGGTTCGTGATCGTCGATGCCACTGGCCGCACGAGCACGCCGGGCGTGTGGGCCGCCGGCAACGTGGTCGACCCCCGCGCCCAGGTGATCACCGCCGCCGGGGCCGGATCCGCCGCGGCCATCGCCATCAACGCCGACCTCGTCCAGGACGACGTCGAGCGGGCCGTGGCGGCCACCGGCTAACCGCCCGTTCTTCACCGCCCGGGAGCGCCCGAACCGGGCACCCGTCCTCTTCAGCGTTGTCCCTCGTGGCACGCGCGGTTGACAGGCTTACGTTGTTAGCTCATAGTGGCTAACAACGTAAGCCATTATGAGGGAGCGAGGACATGGAGCCGTTGACCGGCAGGAAGGCAGAGATCGTGGCGGCGGCGCGCGACCTCCTGGAGGCCGGCGGGCCCGAAGCGCTGACCATGCGCGCCATCGCCGACCGGCTCGGGATCCAAGCGCCATCGCTGTACAAGCACTTCCCGGACAAGGACGCGCTCGAGGCAGCGCTGGTCGCCGCCGGATTCGTCGAGCAGGCCGAGACGTTCGCTGCCGTCACCCGCTCTCGGAACCCGCTCCCGGCGCTGGCCCGGGCGTACCGGGCGTGGGCCACCGCCCACCCGCACCTCTATGTCCTGATGACCAGCCGTCGACTCGACCGGGACAGCCTGCCGGAAGGGGTCGAGGCCGCCGCAGCGGCGCCGCTGCTCAAGGCCTGCGGTGGGGACCCGAACCGGGCCCGGGCGGCGTGGGCCTTCGCGCACGGCATGGCGAGCCTCGAGCTCGCCAACCGCTTCCCGCCTGATGCCGATCTCGACGCTGCCTGGCGTGCCGGCGTCGACGCTCTACAGGCACCACCCACCACCCCAAGGAGCACCTGATGACGACCATCGAGCACATCACCGACATCGCCGCACCTGTCGAGGCGGTCTGGGCGGTCCTCACCGACGTCGACGCGTACGGCGAATGGAACCCGTTCCTCGCCTTCGAGGACGCCCCCGCCGCAGTCGGTGACCGCCTCAGGATCACGGTCCGCCCGGGCCGGCGGACCATGAGCTTCCGCCCGACCGTCACGGTGTTCGAACCCCGACGTGAGATCTCCTGGCTGGGCCGGTTCCTCGTCCCCGGTCTGTTCGACGGGGCGCACACGCTCGCGCTCGAGCCACTGCCCAACGGCCACACTCGGTTCCACCACCGCGAGGTCTTCCGCGGCCTCCTTGTCCCCGTGATGAGGTCCGTGCTCCGCGACACCGACGCAGGCTTCGCGGCCATGAACGAGGCGTTGGCGGCCCGGCTCCAGACGCACAGCCCGACGGCCCCTCGCTGATGGACTCCACGATCGCTGCTGCGAGCAGTGCCCCCGGCAGACGACACCGCTCCGGCGCGCAGCTCTCACTGCGGCAGCTGGGCGAGTCCTGGCAGCAGCGCCGCTAGAGACCCGCCGCCACACCAGCTCCCCCGTCACCGCATCCGCCATCCTTTGCACCAACCCAGGAGAGACAAGCCATGGCCACCGCCACCGTCCACGCAGCGAACATCAACTTCCACGCCGACCGGCGCGTCGCCCGCTGGCGCCCGCTCGTGCAATGGCTCCTCGCCGTGCCGCACCTCGTCGTCGCCAACGCCCTCAGCAGCCTCCGAGGGATCCTCACCCTCATCAGCCTTGCCACGGTGGTCTTCACCAAGCGGATCCCACGCCCGCTCTTCGACGCGATCGCCATGACCTACCGCTACGAGTGGCGGGCATTCAGCTACGCGCTGGCCCTCCACGAGGAGTACCCGCCGTTCGAGTTCATGCCGGCCGCCGACGATGACGGCCACGCCAGGAACACCTCCCTGACCATCACGTATCCAGAGCAGCTGAACCGATGGAAGCCCCTCTACAAGTGGCTCCTCGCCGTCCCCCACTACGTCGTGCTGGTCGCGCTGGCGGTCGCAAGTGTCGGTTGCCTGCTCTGGGGTGCCGCCACCGTGATCGTCACCGGCGCCTACCCGGAGCGAGCACGTCGGTTCCTCGTCAACGCCTACCGCTACTGCCTCCGCGTCGAGACCTACGTCGGACTGCTCACCGATGAGTACCCGCCCTTCCATCTGGGCGAGTAGCGCTGGGTGACGAAAGGGTCGGCGACGCTGTCTGCGGCGCCGGCCCAGCGGGTTCGATTCCCGTCACTCGCCTAGCTACCAAGTCCCGCGTGCGGGCGAAGCGGCCCGCCCTTCACACCGGTGAACAGCCGGGCGTCCGGCACCGGGCGTCCGAGGACGGTCAGTCGAAGGCGGGGCGAGTCGGTCCTCACCCTCAGGTGGCATCTCCGAATGGGTGCATGGAGCGGTCGTCAGCGATGAGCCAGTAGCCCCGGCCGGAGAGGGTGCGTGCAGCACCGACGAACGTCTTCCCGGTCCGCGCCGCCGATCCGTAGAACGGTGCGTCACCGAAGGTGAAGATCCCACCATCGGCGGCCACCAGGGCGTAGCCCTTGCCCGTCGCGGTGGGGACCATCGAGGTCACCGGCTTGTTCAGCCTCCTCGCGCCCGTCGAGCCGTAGAAGGCGGCGTCGCCGAACGTGAACACCCCGCCATCGGACGCGACCAGCCAGTAGCCGTTGCCCGAGGGGGTCGGGGTCATCGACACCACCGGCCGCTGCAACCGCATGGCCCCGGTCGACCCGTGGAAGGTGGCGGTCCCGAAGGCGAACACCCCACCGTCGGCCGCCAGCATCCAGTACCCCGTGGGTGCCCATCCGTCGGTCGCCGCGGCCCGGACCGCCCCCGCGCCGAACACGCGGGTCCAGTGGATCCCGAGCGCCACGACCGGCGCGTTCAGGTGCACCGATGCCGGGATCTCCCCGACGTTGTCGTCCGGGTTGGTCGAGAACACCTTCCCATCCGCAGTCACGGCGATCGACTCCGTCGCCGACACCGCGGCAGCGGCAGCAACGGACGCCGGCGGCGCACCGGCCGGGAGGGGCACCTGCTTGGTCTGCCCGCCCTCCACGAACACGGCGGTGGACGAGCCGGGCACCGCCGGCAGGGACAGCGGCGGCGGCGCGGCGACCGTCGGGGGCGTCGTGGTCGGCGACGGCGCGACGGTGGTCGTCGTCGTCGCCGTGGGCGTGGTCGGCACCGGCGGCACTGGTGGCACCGCCGGGGTCACGGCGCCCGACGCGGCCGACGCCAAGCTCGTCCCGACGGCGCTGGTGGCGGTGACCGTGAACGTGTAGCTGGTCCCGTTGGTCAGCCCGGTCACCGTCAGCGGGCTCGTTGCCCCCGACGCCGTCGCCCCGCCCGGCGAGGCCGTGACCGTGTACGACGTGATCGCCGACCCACCGTTCGATGCCGGCGCCGCGAAGCGCACCACCACCTCGGTGTTGCCCACGGTCCCCGACACGCCGGTCGGCGCTCCCGGCACGGCGAGGGGCGTCACGGCGCTCGAGGCCGGCGATGCCGGGCTCGTTCCTACCGCGTTGGTGCCCTTGACCGTGAACGTGTAGCTGGTGCCGTTGGTGAGCCCGGTCACGGTCAGCGAGGTCGTGGCTCCCGACGCCGTCCTCCCGCCGGGCGAGGCCGTCACCGTGTACGACGTGATGGCCGATCCGCCATCGTCAGGCGATGGGTCGAAGCTCACCTCGGCCTCGGCGTTCCCCGCCACCGCCGACACGTTCGGCGGCGCGCTCGGGGCCACGGCCAAGGGCGTCGCAGCGTTCGACGCCGCCGATGCCCCGCTCGTCCCGGCCGCGTTGGTGGCGGTGACCTTGAACGTGTAGCTGGTCCCGTTGGTCAGACCGGTCACCACGACCGGGCTCGACGAGCCCGACCCTGTCGCCCCACCCGGCGTGGCCGTCACCGTGTAGGCGGTGATCGTCGCCCCGCCCTCGGACGCCGGCGCCGTGAAGCTCACTGTGGCCCGGGCCGGCCCGGCAACGGCCGACACGCTCGTCGGCGCCCCTGGCGCCGTGGCCGGCACGGCGTCGGTGCCCGCCGACGCCACGCTCGTCCCCACCGCGTTGGTCGCCGTGACCGTGAACGTGTAGGGCTGCCCGTTGGTCAGCCCGGTCACGGTCAGGGGGCTCGACACCCCCGACACCGTCGCCCCATCGGGGCTGGCCGTCACCCGGTACGACGTGATCGCCTGGCTCCCACGGAAGACGGGCGGCGTGAAGCTCACCACCACCTCAGTGTTGCCGCCGACCCCCGTCACGTTCGTCGGGGCTCCGGGTGCCGTGGCCGGCACGTAGGTGAACACCGAGGCGGTGATCGTCCCCACCAGCGGCGCGCTCTGCTGGCCGGTGGTCACCGAGGTGCCGGCCTGGGCGTCGGTGGCGAAGGCGTAGAGCACGTGCGTCCCCGGCTGGACCGCGGGCGGCGTCGCCGTGAACGACCCGCCGCCGGTCGGCGTCGCCGCCAGCCAGGCGCCCTGCCGCGTGTCGACCTGGTAGCGGACACCGGTGAGGGCCGGAGGGCCGAAGGTCGATGCAACGGCGATGGTGAACGTCGGCGTCGCCGACGAGGTGACCCCACCGGGCATCGGGGTCACGGTGGTCGTCAACGGCACCGGCTGCACCGCCTCGGCCACGACGGTCACGTTGTCGCTGCCGGCATTGGCCACGTAGACCTTGCTGGTGGCCGGGTTGACCACCACCGCCGCCGGGTCGGTGCCGGTGGCAACCGTTTGGGGGTTGGCGGTCAGACCGTCGAGCGTCGTCACTGCGCCGGTCACGGCGCCGTTGAAGCGGCTGGTGACGTAGGTGGTGTCCGTCGCCGGGTCCACGGCCACGGCGGTCGGGTTCGTGCCAACCGTGCGGGTGGCGACGACGTTGTTGTCGCCGTCGATGACGGACACGTTGCCGGTACCGGCGTTGGCGACGTAGGCCCGGTTGGTGACCGGGTTGACGGCGATGGCGGTCGGGCTCGTCCCGACCGTGACGGGGGTGTTGACGTTGGTGGCGCCGTCGATGACCGAGACGGTGCCGTTGAGGTTGTTCGCCACGTAGATCTTGTTGGTCACCGGGTTGACGACGATGGCCGTCGGGGAGTGGACGTAGACGTTGGCGTTGGCGGTGGCGTTGGTGGCGCCGTCGATGACGCTCACGGTGGCAGTGCCGAAGTTGGCCACGTAGATCGTGTTGGTGACCGGGTTGACGGCGATGGCGGTCGGGCTCGTCCCGACCGCGAGGGTGGCGGTGACGGCGCTCATGGCGCCGCCGATGACGCTCACGGTGGCACTGCCGGCGTTGGCGACGTAGATCGTGTTGGTGATGGCGTTGACGGCGATGGCGGTCGGGCTCGTCCCGACGGTGGCGGTGGCGGTGACGGCGTTGGTGGCGCCGTCGATGACGCTCACGGTGCCGTCGACGGCGTTGGCGACGTAGATGGTGTCGGTGAGGGGGTTGACGGCGACGGCGGTCGGGTTCGACCCGACGGTGACGGTGGTGACGACGGTGTTGTCGCCGTCGATGACGGTCACGGTGCCAGCGCTCTTGTTGGTCACGTAGATGGTGTTGGTCGCCGGGTTGACGGCGAGGGCCGTCGGGTTCGTCCCCACGGTGACGGGGGTGGGGGCGATGGTGGTCCCGTCGATGACGGTTACGTTGCGGGTGTTCTCGTTGACGACGTACGCGGTGTTGGTGACCGGGTTGACGGCCACGGCCCTCGGGCCCGGCCCGACGGTGACGGTGGCGACGACGGCGTTGCTGCCGTCGATGACGGTCATGGTGGTATCGCCGGTGTTGGCGACGTAGACGGTGCCGGTGGTCGAGTTGACGGCGACGGCGCCCGGGTGAAACCCGACGGTGTCGGTGGCGACGACGGTGTTGTCGCCGTCGATGACGCTGACGGTGGTACCGAGGGAGTTGGCGACGTAGACCTTGTTGGTGACCGGGTTCACCGCCAGCGCCTGCGGACTAGGCCCGGTGAGCACGAGGGCGTGGGCGTTGGTGGCCCCGTCGATGACGGTGATGCCGTCGCCGTACTGGCTGGTGACGTAGATCTTGTTGGTCGCCGGGTTGACGGCCATCGTGACGTAGGGCCCCGACTGGGTGGGGACGTCGGTGATGATGGCGTTGTTGGTGCCGTCGATCACGGTCACCTTGTTGCCCACCTCGCTGGCGACGTAGATCGTGCCGGTCCTCGGGTTGACGGCCAGCGCCACCGGCGTCGACCCGGCGGGCACGGGGGTGGTGCTGTTGTCGGCGCCGTTGATGACGGTCAGCGTGTCGTCGGCGTTGCTGGCGACGTAGATCCTGTTGGTGGCTGAGTTCACGGCCACCGCCATGGGGTACGACCCGACGGTCACGGGGGTGGTGCTGTTCGTGACGCCGTCGATGACGGTCACGGTGTCGCTGTAGCTGTTGGCGACGTAGATCTTGTTGGTGACCGGGTTGACGGCGACCGCAACGGGGGACGTCCCGACGGTGACCGTGGTGATGACGCCGTTGGTGGCGCCGTCGATGACGGTCACCGTGCCCAGGGCGGGGGTTACCAGGTTGTTGACCACGTAGATCCGGTTGGTCACCGGGTTCACCGCAGCCACCCAGGGCACCGCCCCGGCGGGGATGGTGGCGGTCGCCCGGGGGGTGGCCTGGGCCGGGGGCGCCAGCACGACGAGCGAGCCGACCATGACGAGCGAGCCCAGCACCAGGGCGGCGGCGGCGGTGACGGCGAGGGAGCGGCGCATGGGATCCACCGTGCGCCGCCGTCGCCGCCGGGGCATGCGTAGTGACTACGTAGGCGCAGGTGATCGGTGCGTGCGAGGGTGCCCCCATGGACGACGAGGAGGCCCTGGACGCGCTTCCCCGCGCCTATGCGGTGGCCCTGCGGATGGACGCCGGGGGCGAGGGCACCGATGCCATCGCCGCCGCCCTCGGCCTCGACCTCCAGTCGATCCCGGCCCTGCTCGAGATCGGGCGGCGCAAGCTCCGGTCACTGCTCGACGACGGGTGACGCCCCCAGCAGCCCGGCGAGGTCGCGCCGACCGCCGGCGCCGAGCTTGGCGTAGACGTTGGCCAGGTGGGTGGTCACCGTCCGCAGCGAGATGCGAAGGTCGGCCGCGATCTCCTTGTCGGCCAGCCCCCGGGCGGCGAGCTCGGCGACGTCGCGCTCCCGCGCCGTGAGAGCCACGTCCGACGCTCGCTCCCGCACCGCCGGGGTGCTGGCGCCCTCGCACCCGGCGAGCAGGGCGCGGCACCGGCGCCGGGACGCCGCCGCCCTCGCCTTCAG
>JAOBWJ010000343.1 GCA_025463335.1 Acidimicrobiales bacterium | reverse complement strand
GTCTGCACGTCGGCGAGGCCGAGGCGCCCGGCCACCAGCGCCGCCGGGTCGCCGTAGCGCCGGGACAGCAGGGCCACCACCCGCACCGACTGGGCGGCGTCGAGGATCCCCGGCGCCCCGCTGTCGGCGGCGGCGCGGCGGAGCGCCTCGGCCATGAGGTCGACCGGCTCGAGCGACGGCTCGCCAGGTCGGACCGTGACCTGGCCGACGCCGACGAGGACGGGCGTGCGGTCGTTCAGGACGCCGTGATCCCGAGCGCCGAGAACAGCCGGCCCATGCCGGTGAACTGGGCCACCATCAGGGCCAGCTCGAGGAAGCCGTCCCGACCGAGGGCCTCGCACGCCCGCTCGATCACCTCGTCGGGGATCGTCATGTGGTCCTCGTAGTAGGCGACCGCGTAGGCCAGGGCCGCCTGCTCGGCATCCGTGAACCCACCCAGCCGGTCGGCCAGGACGTCCTCGGCATCACCGTCGGCCACCGCCTGCCCGGTGCCGCTCGGATCCGGGAACCGACCGTTCTGGCACATGTGGCAGCCGGTGCGGCGGGCCACGGCCAGCCGGCACAGCTCCTTGGTACGGGTGGGCACGACGCCCCCGAGCATCAGCGGCTGGTACCAGGCCAGCCAGCCCTCGATGAGTCCGGGGGCATGGCCGAACTGCCCGAAGAACGCACTCGTCCCGTTCGCCGCAGCACGCTCGGCCGCCTCGGCCGGAAGCTCCGCCATCGGGAGTCGGGGATGGGGCAGCGCGCACACCTCGGCATCGCTCATGGGCAGGAGCCTAGGACGGCACCCGCTCGCGCCGCCGACGCGCCCCACCCTCAACCCACGCGGGCGGGACCGGGCGGGCGGCACACTGGCCCCAATGGTCCACGCCCGCCTGGCCACGGTGCTGGCCCTCGTCGCCGGCGCCCTCATCGTGGCCGGCTGGTGGTCGCGCCCCGGCACCCCCAAACCGGTGACGGGCGAGGTGGTCGCCATACAACGGGCCGGCGGCGGCCGAGGCGGCGTCATCGGTGGCCGGATCACGATCCGCACCAGCGGCGGGCTGGTGACGGTGCACCGCGGGCCGGACGCGGCCCGCTACCAGGTGGGCGACCAGGTGACGCTCACCGACGACGCCGGTGGGGCAGCGTCGACGCTGCTGCTGACGGCCGGTCTCGTGTGCGCCGTCGGCGCCCTGGGCAACGGCCTCCGGGCCCGGTGGATGGGGCGGCTCGTGGCCGACGGCTGGCACGACGCCGCCGTCCACCTGGTCGACGTGCCGGTGCGAGGTCGGGTCCGCACGTTGGCCTGGGTCGATGGCACCCTGGCCGAGGGCCTCGGCTTGCGTCGCCTGGGCCATCAGGTCGAGCCGACGGCGCCGGTGGCCGGCAACCCGGCGACCGGCAAGTTCGTCCTCGCCAACGGCCGCCGCTGGTTGCCGATGAAACCGGTCAGTCGAACGGGAGGCCGTGAGGCGCCTCCCGCGCCAGGAGCGACGTCGCCCGCGTCCTGATCTGCTCGTCGTAGCCGGGGCTGGTGGGGATCACGAACTGCCCGGAGCGCACGGCGTCGAGCACGAGCGTGGCCACCTCGGACGGGTCGACGCCGGTGCTGGTCATGTCGGCCAGCGCCTTGTCGACGAACGCGGCGTCCTCGGCGCCCACGCCGGCGGCGAGGTCGGCCGGACGGTTGCGTGTCGAGTCCGCGATGCGGGTGTTCACCGAGCCGGGCACCAGCACCGACGCTCCGATGGACGCACCGGTGGCCTTCAGGTCGTGCGCCAGCGACTCGCTGAGGCCGAGGGCGGCGAACTTGCTCACGTTGTAGGGCCCGCTGAAGGCGTTGCTGACGAGGCCGGCCAGCGACGACGTGTTCACCACGTGACCCTCGCCGCCCTGGGCGATCATGCGAGGCACGAACGACTGGATGCCGTGGATGATCCCCCAGACGTTCACCCCGAGGACCCACTCCCAGTCGGCATGCGTGCGCTCCCACACCACGCCGGCCTGGAACACACCGGCGTTGTTGGCCAGCAGGTGCACCGCCCCGAACGCGTCGTAGGCGGCCCCGGCCAGGGCGTCGACCTGGGCCGCATCGGACACGTCGCAGAGCACGCCGATGGCGTCGCCCCCGATGCCGGCGACGGTCTCGGTGAGGGCGCCTTCCTCCACGTCGGCGGCGACCACGTGCATGCCCTCCACGCCGCACCGCAGGGCGAGGGCCCGGCCGATG
Organism: Acidimicrobiales bacterium; assembly: GCA_025463335.1. Lineage (GTDB taxonomy): Bacteria > Actinomycetota > Acidimicrobiia > Acidimicrobiales > CADCSY01 > RYN-34. The sequence goes on along the minus strand of JAOBWJ010000343.1, from coordinate 3,927 downwards.
CCGCTACCGGCTCCGGTGATGACGGCCACCTTGTCGTTGAGCTCGGTGATCAAAGCCCCATGCCCTCCATGATCCCGGCACGCATGCCGGCCGTGAACCCACCGTCGACGACGAGGGCGTGCCCCGTCACGAACGACGAGTCGTCCGAGGCCAGGAAGTAGGCAGCGCCGGCGATCTCGTCGGGCCGCCCGAAGCGCTGCAGCTTGTGCTGCTTGCGATACGTCTCCTTGTGGGTCGTCATCCCCTCGGAGTCCATGACCCCGCGGAACATCGGCGTGTCGATGAAGCCCGGGCAGATGGCGTTCACCCGGATGCCGGCGGCGCCGTAGTCGACCGCCATGTTCTTGGTGAGCAGCACCACTCCGCCCTTCGACGCGTTGTAGGAGCTGCCGCCTTCGGTGCCCTCGATCCCCTCGATCGAGGCGATGTTGATGATCGAGCCGGACCGCTGCCCGAGCATGTGGCGCAGCGCGTGCTTGCTCACGAGGAAGGTGCCGGTGAGGTTCACGCCGATCACCCGCTCGAAGTCGTCCAGCGCGACCAGGTGCACCGGCCCGCCACCGGGCACACCGGCCGAGTTCACCACCACGTCGAGCCGGCCGTGCTCGGCCACCACGGCGTCGACGGCGGCCTGTACGGCGGCCTCGTCGCGCACGTCGACCACGTGGTCGGCCCCCTTGGAGATGTCGAGCGTGACCACCGTTGCGCCTTCGGACCGGAAGCGATCAGCGCACGCCTGGCCCAGCCCCGACGTCCCCCCGGTCACCAGCGCGACGCGACCTTCCAAGCGTCTGTCCATGGCGGCCCACCCTAGATTCACGCGACAGATCTAATGTCGGGTTCTCACGAGGGGGACTCGGCATGACGATCACCGCCATCTCCGCCGACTCGCACGTCACGGAGCCCGGCGACTGCTACCTGCCGTACATCGACCCGGCGTTCCGCGACCGGGCGCCGGTGGCCATCACCCATGACGTGATGGGCGCGGCGATGTCGGTCGACAACGGGAAGAGCGTGATCCCGTACGGCATGGTGGCGGCCGCCGGCCGGCCGTGGGACCAGATCGGCCCGTTCCTCCACGTCGACTGGGACGAGCTCCATCCCGGCGGCTGGGACCCGAAGGCCCGCCTGGCCGAGCAGGACCGCGACGGCGTGGGTGTCGAGGTGCTCTACCCGTCGGTCGGCATGCTCCTCTGCAACCACCCCGACGCCGACTACAAGCACGCCTGCTTCGACGCATACAACCACTGGCTGGCCGACTTCACGTCGGTGGCGCCGAACCGGCTGCTCGGCATCGGCCAGACCGCCCTGCGCTCGGTCGAGGAGGGCATCGCCGACCTCGAGGCCATCAAGGCCCACGGCCTGCGAGGGGTGATGCTCCCGGGCTTCGCCGCCTGCCACGACGAGGGCGACTACGACGACCCCCGCTGGGACCCGCTGTGGCGGGCGGCGGTCGAGCTCGACCTGCCGGTGTCGTTCCACATCCTCACCGGCTCCGGCAACCTGGGCGACGGCCAGTTCCGGGGCCCGAAGATCAACAGCTTCCTGGGCATCATCCGCGGCTGCCAGGACATCATCGGCACGCTGATCTTCGGCCGGGTCTTCGACCGGGTGCCCGAGCTGAAGGTGGTGTGCGTCGAGGCCGACGCCGGCTGGGTGCCGCACTGGATGTACCGCGCCGACCATGCCGTCGAGCGCCACCGCAACTGGCTGGGCGCCGGCGACCTCGTGCGCAAGCCGAGCGAGTACGTGCGCGAGCACGTGTACGTGACGTTCCAGGACGACTCGGTGGCGTTCCAGACCGCTCACCTCATGAACCACGAGCGGCTGCTGTGGGCCAGCGACCACCCGCACTCGGACTCCACGTTCCCGAACTCGCAGGCGGTGCTGGCCACCCAGACCGCCCACCTCACCGACGACGTCCGCGACGACATCCTGTGGCGCAACACCTCGAAGCTCTACGGACTGGGGGTCTGATGCACGAACTCGTCATCAAGGGCGGCATGGTGGTCGACGGGACCGGCGTCCCCGGTGCCGTGGCCGACGTCGGCATCGACGGCGGTCGGGTCACCGAGATCGGGCCCGACCTGCAGGGCGAGCGCGTGCTCGACGCGACGGACCACGTGGTGGCGCCGGGCTTCATCGACATCCACACCCACTACGACGCCCAGGTGTTCTGGGATCCGCAGCTCACGCCGTCCTGCTTCCACGGGGTGACCACGGTGGTGGCCGGCAACTGCGGTTTCTCGATCGCGCCGACCCGGCCCGAGCACGTCGACCTCATCGCCCGCACCCTCGAGAACGTCGAGGACATGGACGTGGCCGCCCTGGCCGAGGGCGTCCCGTGGGACACGTTCTCCACCTTCCCCGAGTACCTGGCGTCGGTCGAGCGAAGCGGACTCGGCCTGAACTTCAGCGCCTACATCGGCCACACCGCCCTGCGCCTGTTCGCCATGGGCGACGAGGCCTACGAGCGGGCGGCCACGCCGGAGGAGATCGCCGGCATGCAGGTGATCCTGCGCGAGGCGATGGAGGCCGGCGCCGCCGGGTTCGCGACCAGCTTCGCCCCCACCCACCGGGGGGCGGACGGCAAGCCGGTGCCGAGCCGCTTCGCCGAGCGGGCCGAGCTCGATGCCCTGCTGGAGACGCTGGGCGACGTGGGCAAGGGCGTGGCCGCCTTCACGCCCGGTGAGCTCATCGGCGTCGACGAGCTCTACGAGATCCAACCCGGGATCGGCGTGCCGTTCACCTACACGGCACTGCTCACCATGCCGACCGGGTCGCACCTCCGCATGCTCGACGTCAACGATGCCGGCTGGGCCAAGGGCGCCCAGGTGTGGCCCCAGACCTCGCCCCGGCCGTTGAAGTTCTCGATGTCGATGGCCGAGCCGTTCACGCTCAACGTGAACCCTCAGTTCGCCGCCCTCATGGCGACCGACGACGACGCCCGCAAGGCCGCCTACGCCGACCCGACGTTCCGGGAGAAGGCGCTGGCCGACTGGGAGGGCATGGCGTTCGGCAAGCCCCGGTGGGAGACCTACGAGGTGGCCGAGTCGGCCACCCGCCCGGCGCTCGACGGCCGGCGCCTGCTCGAGCTGGCCGAGGAGTGGGGCAAGACGCCCTTCGACACGCTGCTCGACCTGGCCGGCGAGGAGCCCACCATCCGCATCGGTTGCATGCTGGCCAACGACGATGCCGACGAGGTGGCCAAGGTGCTCGTGCGCGACCACGTGACCCTCGGCCTGTCCGACGCCGGGGCCCACGTGAGCCAGCTGTGCGACGCCCCCCAGGCGACCGACTACCTCGGCAACTGGGTGCGGGACAGGAAGCTGCTGCCAATGGAGGAGGCCATCCGCCGGCTCACCTCCCAGCAGGCCGACATCTTCGGCATGGCCGACCGCGGCCGCCTGGTGCCCGGTGCGTGGGCCGACGTGGTCGTGTTCGACCCCGAGACGGTGGCCCCCGGGCCGCTGCGCCGGGTGCGCGACTTCCCGGCCAACTCCGAACGACTCACCGCCGACCAGCCCACCGGCATCCGCCACGTGCTGGTCAACGGCGTGCCGATCCAGGTCGACGGCGTGCACGACGCGGAGGCCCGGCCGGGTCAGCTAGTAAAGCCTGCGTGACTTCGCGCGGCGGGCCCCTGGCGGGCACCAGGATCATCGAGCTGGCCGGGCTGGGCGCCCTCCCGTTCGGCACCCAGAAGCTGGCCGACATGGGGGCCGACGTCATCCGCGTCCATCGCACCTCCGAGGTGCCCGGTGAGCCAATGCCGTTCGTCTACTCGGAGTACAACCGGGGCCGGCGCTCGATCGCCGTCGACCTCAAGTCGCCCGACGGCGTGGAGGTCGTCAAGGCGCTGTGCGAGGGTGCCGACGCCTTCGTCGAGGCGTTCCGGCCCGGCGTGTGCGAGCGCCTCGGCATCGG
>JAOBWJ010000323.1 GCA_025463335.1 Acidimicrobiales bacterium | reverse complement strand
GGGCCACGGTGGCCGCCTATGACCTGCCGATGGCGATCCCGCCCGGCATCGACGCCGACGAGCTGCTGCCGCTGTTCGCCCGGGACAAGAAGGCGGTGCGGGGCGTGACGTTCGTGCTCGACGGGCCAAACGGGGTGGAGCCGGTGTCCGGCGTGGACGAGCGCCACGTGCGCGAGGCCCTGGAGGCGGTTCGATGACCTCGACCGTCCTGCTGCTGCACGGGCCCAACCTGAACCTGCTGGGGGAGCGGGAGCCGGAGATCTACGGCTCGGCCACCCTCGAAGACCACGTGGCCACGGCCCGGACGGCGGCCGAAGGGGCCGGCCTGACGCTCGAGCATCTCCAGTCGAACCACGAGGGCGACCTGGTCGAAGCCATCCACGGCGCCCGGGGCCGGTGCGCGGCGATCATCATCAACCCTGGCGCGCTGACGCACTACGCCTGGTCGCTGCATGACGCCCTGGCCGCCTACGACGGCATCGTGGTCGAGCTCCACCTGTCGAACCCGAACGCCCGGGAGCCGTGGCGCCACACGTCGGTCATCTCGCCGGTGGCCGATGGCTCGATCGTGGGCTTCGGCGGCCATGGGTATGCGCTGGCCGTGGAAGCCGTGCGCTGGAAGCTCTCGTGATCCCGATGGACGTGGCCGGGCGGGCGCCCCGCCTGCGCGAGCGGTTCGAGGCGGCGGGGTGCGACGCCCTGCTTGTCACCCGGCTGGCCAACATCCGCTACCTCACCGGCTTCACCGGGTCGGCCGCCCGCCTGCTGGTGCGGCCCGACGAGCTCGTGTTCGTGACCGACGGGCGCTATCGAGACCAGGCCGCCGAGCAGCTGGCCGAGGCCGGCGTCGAGGCCCGGATCGAAGTCTCCATCACCGAGCAGCAGCAGATCCTCACGGCCGCCGCGGCCGGGATCGACCGGCTCGGACTGGAGGCCAACGACGTGACCTGGGCGGCCCAGCGTCGCTACGCGACCGAAGGGTTCCCCGACGCCGAGCTGGTGCCCACCGAAGGGCTCATCGAGGGCCTGCGGCTGGTGAAGGACGACGGCGAGGTCGCCCGCATCGCCGCCGCCGCCCGGATCGCGGATGAGGCCCTGGCCTCGGTGCGCCACCGCTTGGGTGACGGCCCGACCGAGAAGGAGTTCGGGCTCGAGCTGGACTTCGCCATGCTGCGCCTGGGGGCCGACGACCTGAGCTTCGAGACGATCGTGGGCAGCGGGCCGAACGGGGCCAAGCCCCACGCTCGGCCCACCGATCGCCGCATCGGCGAGGGCGACCTGGTGGTGCTCGACTTCGGCGCCCTCCTCGACGGCTACCACTCCGACATGTCGCGCACGGTCATGGTGGGGGAGCCGTCGCCGACTCAGGCCCGCATGCTCGAGGTGGTGCTGGCCAGCCAGGCCGCCGGCGTCGATGCCGTGGTGGCCGGCGTCGGCGGGGTCGAGGTCGATCGGGTGTGCCGCGACGTCATCGCCGAGGCGGGCTGGGGTGACTCGTTCATCCACGGGACCGGGCACGGCGTGGGGCTCGACATCCACGAGGAGCCGAGGGTGTCGACAACGTCCACTGCTACCCTCGCAGTCGGCCACGTGGTGACCGTCGAACCGGGGGTGTACCTGCCGGAACACGGTGGGGTTCGCATCGAGGACACCCTCGTGGTCACCGCCACCGGAAACGTTCGCCTGACCAACGCGCCCAAGGAACCCTCCCTCACATGAGTCTCTCCACGAACGACCTGAAGAACGGCATGACCCTCGCTCTCGAGGGCACCCTGTTCCAGGTGGTCGAGTTCCAGCACGTCAAGCCGGGCAAGGGCGGTGCGTTCGTGCGCACCAAGCTGCGCAACGTCCGCCTCGGCACCACCGTGGAGAAGACGTTCCGGGCCGACGAGAAGGTCGAGCAGGCCGTCATCGACAAGCGGGAGATGCAGTACCTCTACGCCGAGGGCGACGAGATGGTGTTCATGGACACCCAGACCTACGACCAGATGCAGGTGCCGCCGAAGTCGCTGGGCGACGCGGCCGGCTACCTCCTCGAGGGCAACACCGCCGTGCTGCAGATGTACGGCGACGAGATCGTGGGCGTCGACCTCCCGGCTTCGGTCGAGATGGAAGTCACCTACACCGAGCCCGGGCTGCAGGGCGACCGCAGCTCAGCCGGGCGCAAGCCGGCGACCATCCAGACGGGCCTCACCATCCAGGTCCCCTTGTTCGTGAACACCGGCGACCGCATCAAGGTCGACACCCGCACCGGCGAGTACATCACTCGTGTCTGACGTTCGTTGATGTCTGACGCTGTTGGTACTCGGCGGGAAGCTCGGGAACGGGCCCTGTCACTGTTGTACGAAGCGGAGGCCAAGGGTTCGTCCCCGGCCGACGTGCTCATCGACCAGGTGCTGGAGCCCGAGGCGTTCGCGTCCGACGTGGTCGCCGGCGTGGGCGAGCACCAGGCCGAGGTCGACGGGCTGATCCGCCGGTTCGCCAAGGGCTGGACGCTCGAGCGCATGCCCGTGATCGACCGCACGCTGCTGCGCATGGCGATCTACGAGCTCGGCCACCGGCCGGACGTGCCCACCGGCGCCGTGATCTCCGAAGCCGTCGAGCTGGCCAAGCGCTACTCGACCGACGACTCGGGCAAGTTCATCAACGGCATGCTGTCGCAGATCGCCAAAGAGCTTCGGCCGATCTAAATCAAGCCGTAGCGAAGAGCGGCATTCGGCCCTTGCCGGCAAACGCAGCCGGCATGACGCAAGCCGGCCGCGGCGGCCGGAGGGCGCGGGAGTCGGCGGGCCGGATGCCGCTGTTCCGAAGGCTCGCCGGAGGCGTCCGAGCCTTTGGCAACGGTGAGGCAGCGTCCGAGCCGTTCGCAACCGTGAGTCGCGCCGGCTCACGGGGTCTGCGCCGCCTTCGGCGGTCACCGTCGGAGCCTTCGGCCACCTTCGCTGCTTTCGTCCTCGGCCGGTGTGCCCTCGTCGGCGCTCGGGATGCGTCGGCTTTGCCCTCGTGGGCCGGACGGACGAA
>JAOBWJ010000254.1 GCA_025463335.1 Acidimicrobiales bacterium | reverse complement strand
TCCCACTCCTTGGCCGTCTCCAGCAGGTGCTCGAACGGCTCGCCGTCGACGCCCTGGACGATGCGGGCGTACATGGCGATGAAGCGCCGGTAGGAGTCGTAGGCGAAGCGCTCGTCGGTGTTCTTGGCCAGACCCTCGACCGACTCGTCGTTCAGGCCGAGGTTGAGGACGGTGTCCATCATCCCCGGCATGGAGAACTTGGCGCCGGAACGGACGCTCACGAGCAGCGGGTCGGCCGGGTCGCCGATCTTCTTGCCCATGGCCTTCTCGAGCTTCGTCCGCTGCTTGGCGATCTCGCCGTCGAGGCCCTCGGGCCAGCCGCCGTACATGTAGTCGCGGCACGCGTCCGTCGAGATCGTGAATCCGGGCGGCACCGGCAGCCCCAGCACCGACGTCATCTCGGCGAGGTTGGCGCCCTTGCCACCGAGGAGGTCCTTGTAGGACATGGGCGGCTTGCGGTGCTTGTGGTCGAAGGCGAAGACGTACGTCACGAGAACGAGACTAGTGACGCAGGCAAGAACCTCCGATCCTGTTGCCTCTTCTCGTCCGGCGACGGCCACAACGGTCACGGCGAGCCGGCCATCGCATCGACCCGCTGGTGCGTCGGTGGCAGGAGCCGGCGCTTCCCGACTCCTGGTTCCAGGTGCCACCCCTGGGTCTTCAAGCGGTGGTGGTGATGGCACAGTCGGTCCGCCGCCGGTACTCGGGTCACGAGGGTGTCGGCCCAGTCCTCGCGGTGGTCGCGTTCCAATCGCACGGTGCAATGGCAGCCGTTGACGGCGCATTCGGGGTAGCACCATTCGAGGGCGGTCTTCTGGTGCTCGGTGAACTGCCGTCCGAGGTGGGTGACGTTGTAGACGTCCTTGCCCTTGGTGCACACGAGTGCCAGGAAGGCGTCGTTCATGTGGCGCAAGGCTTCAGCGACCGAAATGGGCCCGAAACCGGCGATCTCGCACACCTCGCCCTTCTCGGGCGTGCCGCGCCGCAGGGCGGCGAGGTCCACGCGGACGATCACCTTGGCCGGTGACTTGTCGGAGCCACCGGACTGGGACATGGCCATCAACGCGTCATAGGCGTAGGCATCGGGCGACTCCCGTCGACCTTCCTCGCGGGCCAGGTTGAACTGCTCGTCGATGAGGGGCTGCAGCCGACCCAGGAACATGGCAATGGTGGAGGCGGTGCCGCGGGCGCGCAGTTCATGGGAACCATCGGCATTCGCCGTCTTGCGGAGGAAGCGACCGGCGTGGACCCGTTGCTCCCGGGCCTGCTGCTCCTCGGCCGAGCGGGCCGCCGCCTTGATCCGTTCGGCCCGGTTCCGCAGCTCGCGCAGACTCTCCGCAGCCGCCGCGTCGAGCAACTCCTGTTCGGCGTCGGGATCGACGGTGGCAGCGTCGGCCACCACCGCAGCCTGGCCCGGCGACAGCCGCCCGGTACGCACCGCCGCATCGGTGGCCGGCAGTGACTCGACCCGGTGGGCCGTGTCCAATGCCTCCTTGGCCGCGCCAGGGGTGGTGCCGGTCCGATTCGCCAGCCACTGCTCCGGCGAACGATCGCCGCCGAGACGCCACTGGTTCGTCTCGACGGCCCGAGCGGCCACCAACGCCTTGCCCGCCGCGGCCAGGCGCTCCAGCTCCACGAACCAGTCGAGCAATCCGACCGCCTGCGCACCCGACAGCAGCGCGGGCTCCAACCGGCGCACGACCGAACGCACCTGACCCAGCGCCAGCTCGTTCGCCCGGGCAGTCCGATCATCGAACATACGTTCGATGATAAAGGACCTCAGGTCCAGTCGCAACCGATCAAAGAGGATTTTTTCAGGCACCAAGCTCGAGCTCGTAGGTTGAACGGCAAGCTGCGCGACTAGCTGCCGACGTCGAGATCGACCCGACCGTCGATTCCCTCGACGTGGGCCAGGCCCTGCACCTGCCAGACCGACCAGGGTCCCGACGGGCGCCGCAGGAACCGGGGCTTCCACCTCGGATGCTCGTCGAGGAGCGCCAGCGGATAGCGGTCGGCAAAGTCGTCGCCGACGTAGAGGATCGCGGGGCGCTCGGGACCTTCGATGCCGTCGAGGAACGCCCGCAACTCACGCTCGACCGTCGCTGACGGCGGGCGTCGAGCGCAGTTGCCGGCGAGCTCGAGGTCGACAGCCGGGGGGAGCTCCCCCTGTTCCTCCACCATGTTCACGAAGTTGCGTGCCTGGTCAGCGCCCGACCGGCACAGGGTGAAGAAGTGGTACCGCCCACGGTCGACGCCGGCCATCCCGGCGGCGGACCAGTTCTCGAGGTATTGGCCGTCGACGTGGTCGCCGCCCTCGGTGACCTTGATGTAGGCGAAGTCGATGCCGTCATCGGCCACCGCCTCCCAGTCGATCCGGCCCTGGTGGGCCGAGACGTCGACGCCGTAGCGCTCCCCCGCCTGCAACCCGGGCCGGTGCTCGGGCAGCCACGCGAGCCAACCGCCAGCGGCGAGGAGGGCGATGACCAGTGCCACGCCGAACACGATCCACGCCGTTCTGGGGCCCGGAAGCGACCATTTTCCGTCCACCTGGGGCCCCGGAACGCTTCGGTCAGGAGTTGTCGAGGCGCCCGCGGAGGTCGGCGACGAGGTCGTCGATCGGGATCCGGACCTGCTCGAGGGTGTCGCGGTCACGGATGGTGACGGCCCGGTCCTCCAGGCTGTCGAAGTCGACGGTGACGCACCAGGGCGTGCCGATCTCGTCCTGCCGGCGGTAGCGGCGGCCGATCGACTGCGTCTCGTCGTAGTCGACCATCATGTGCGGCTGCAGGAGGCGGAGCACTTCCCGGGCCAGCGGCGTGAGCGTCTCCTTCTTGGAGAGCGGGAGCACGGCCACCTTGTAGGGCGCCAGGCGGGGATGCAGCTTGAGCACGGTGCGGGCCTCGCCGCCGATCTCGTCCTCGGTGTACGCGGCCAGCAGGAACGCCATCATCGTGCGGGTGGCGCCGGCGGCCGGCTCGATCACGTACGGCGTGTAGCGCTCGTTGGCGGCCTGGTCGTAGTACTCGAGCTTCTCGCCTGACGCGTTGGCGTGCTGGGTGAGGTCGTAGTCGGTGCGGTTGGCGATGCCCTCGAGCTCGCCCCAGCCCCACGGGTAGAGGAACTCGACGTCGGAGGTGCCGGCCGAGTAGTGGCTCAGTTCCTCGGCATCATGCGGGCGCAGACGCAGCTTCTCCTCGGGGATGCCGAGGTCGATGTACCAGCGGTAGCGCTCGTTGCACCAGTACTCGAACCACTTGTCGCCCTCGTCGGGCGGCACGAAGAACTCCATCTCCATCTGCACGAACTCACGGGTTCGGAAGATGAAGTTGCCGGGCGTGATCTCGTTGCGGAACGACTTGCCCATCTGAGCGATCCCGAACGGCGGCTTCTTGCGCGACGTCTCGAGCACGTTCTTGAAGTTCACGAACATGCCCTGGGCCGTCTCCGGACGCAGGTAGACCTCGGCGCCCGAGCCCTCGACGGGACCGGCGAAGGTCTTGAACATGAGGTTGAACTGCCGGGCCTCGGTGAACGTGTCGTGCTTCCCGCAACTGGGGCACGTGTCGGGGTCCTCGAGCTGGTCGAGGCGGTAGCGCTCCTTGCAGTTCCGGC
>JAOBWJ010000216.1 GCA_025463335.1 Acidimicrobiales bacterium | reverse complement strand
TGATGAACCGAACCGAGCGGCTGTACGCCATCGTCGAGGAGCTACGAGCCGCCGGCCCCCGGGGCCGCACGGCCGACTGGCTGGCGGGCCACTTCGAAGTGGCGTCACGCACGATCAAGCGCGACGTGTCCGCCCTCCAACAGGGCGGGACACCCATCTGGGCCACCGGCGGACCGGGCGGGGGCTACGCCCTCGATGCCACCATCGCCCTCCCGCCGCTGACGTTCACCGCCGGCGAGGCCGCGGCCATCGCCGCCGCCCTCGGCGCCTCCGCCGAGGGGCCCTTCGCCCCCGATGCCCGCAGCGCCCTCACCAAGGTGCTCGGCGCCATGACCGCTGAGGGGCGGGCCGAGGCCACCGACCTGGCCGAGCGCATCTGGGTCCGCCCCGCCAAGGACGTGCGCTCCTCACAGGTGCGAGCGGTGGAGGAGGCGCTCCGAGATCGACTCGTCGTGGTGCTCGATTACGTGGACGCGTCCGGCCACCACTCGGAGAAGCGACCGGTCGAGCCCATGGCGTTCGCCCAGCTCGGTGGTCGGTGGTACCTCCTTGCCTGGTGCCGGCGTCGGCGGGCCGGCCGGTGGTTCCGGCTCGACCGCATCACCGGGGCGTGGCCCACCCGTGAGCCGTTCGAGCTCCGCGATCTCGTGGCCGTGTTCGGCGAGCCCCCCGAGGACGCCTACCCCGTCGTGTCCGGATGACGTGACGGTGGTCCTTGCCGAGGCGTCCTCGCTCCTCCCGGCTCGCTACCAGATGGCGTTCTCGCTGGGCTGGCACATCGTCATCGCCTCGTTCGGGGTGGCGTTCCCCGCCATGATCTTCGTCGTTCACCGCCGCGGCATCCGGGGCGACGCCGATGCCCTCGTGCTGGCGAAACGGTGGTCGAAGGTTGCCGGCGTGCTGTTCGCCCTCGGGGCGGTCAGCGGGACGATCCTCTCGTTCGAGCTCGGCCTCCTGTGGCCCGGTCTCATGGGCCGGTTCGGCGACGTGATGGGCCTGCCGTTCGCCCTCGAGGGCATCGCCTTCTTCGTGGAGGCCATCTTCCTCGGCATCTACCTCTACGGCTGGGACCGGCTGCCACCCCGCGTCCACCTGCTCACCCTCGTACCGATGGCGGCGGCCGGCGTGTTCGGCAGCTTCTGCGTCATCGCCGCCAACGCCTGGATGAACAACCCGTCGGGCTTCCGGATCGTCAACGGCACGGTCGTCGACGTGCGGCCCCTCGCCGCCATGTTCAACCCGGGTCTGTGGCTCCAATGGACCCACATGTGGCTGGCCGCCTACATGGTGACGGGCTTCGTGGTGGCCGCCGTCTACGCCTCGGGTTTCCGAAAGGGCCGGCGTGACCACCTGCACCGGCTGGGCTTCGTCATCCCGTTCGCCTTTGCCTCGGTGGCGTCCCTGGCCCAGCCCGCGGTCGGTCATTTCGCCGGCCTTCGCCTCGACGGCGCCCAGCCCAGCAAGCTGGCCGCCATCGAGCTGGCGCCCCACACCGAGCGCCGGGCGCCCCTCGTCATCGGCGGAGTGCTGGTCGACGGCGAGGTGAAGTACGGGCTGAAGATCCCGGTCCTCGGTTCGATCATCTCCCGCAGCTCGCCCAACGCCGAGATCGTGGGGCTGGCCGACCTCCCCGAGGGCAGGGAGCTCCCGGCCAGCGTGGTCCACCTGGCGTTCCAGCTCATGGTCGCCATCGCCTTCACCCTGCTCGGTGGTGCGGCGTGGTTCTGGTGGCGGCGACGTCGGGGCGACGACCTCCTCGAACGACCGTGGTTCCTGCGCTTCGCACTTGTCGCGGGGCCCGCCGCCGTGGTCGCCCTCCAAGCCGGGTGGACGGTCACCGAGGTGGGGCGTCAGCCGTGGATCGCCTACCGGGTGCTGCGGGTCGACCAGGCCGTGACCAACGTGGGGTGGATCTGGGTGAGCTTCCTCGTGATCGTCGCCGTCTACACGTCGATGACCGTGATCGGTGTGCGCATCCTGCGGTCGATGAGCCGGCGCTGGCGCGACGGCGGCGCCGACCTGCCCACGCCGTACGGACCGGCGGACGGTCACTGATGGCCGAAGCCGTAGCCGTCGTGCTGTTCGCCGGGGTGGTGATCTACGCCGTGTTCGGCGGTGCCGACTACGGCTGCGGCCTGTGGGACCTGACAGCTGGGGACCTGGAGCGAGGCGGCAAGATCCGGGCCCAGATCGACCGCTCGCTCGGCCCCGTGTGGGAGGCCAACCACGTGTGGCTGATCTTCGTGCTGGTGTTCCTGTGGACCGGCTTCCCGCGCGGCTTCGCCATCATCATGACCAGCCTGGCCGTGCCGTTCGGCCTGGTCGGCCTCGGGGTGATCTTCCGGGGCGGGGCGTTCGTCTTCCGGAAATCGGCACCCACCGTCGAGCAGGCCCGGCTCCACGGGGCGGTGTTCGCGGTGTCGTCGGTGCTGACGCCGTTCTTCCTCGGCACGATCGCCGGCGCCATCGCCGACGGTCGGGTGACGGGCGATGGAGACCCGTTCCGAGCGTGGACCGGTCCGCTGTCGTTGGTCGGCGGCGTGCTGGCCGTGCTCACCTGCTCGTTCCTCGCCGCCACCCTGCTGGCGGCCGACGCCGACAAGGCGGGCGACCCCGAGCTGGCTGCCGCCTTCGGCCGTCGGGCCCTGCCGACCGGCGTGGCGGCCGGGGCGGTGGCCCTTGGCGCCGCCCTCACGATCGAGCGCTACGCGCCCACGCTGGCCGGCGGGCTGCACGGCCGGGCGGCCCCGCTCGTCGTGGTGTCCGCCCTCGGCGGGGTGCTGGCCCTGGTCGACCTGCGGGCGGGGCGGTGGGCGCGAGCCCGGGTGGGTGCCGCCGGGGCGGTGGCGGCCGTGGTCATCGGTTGGGGGGTGGCCCAGTACCCGTACCTCCTGGTCGACGTGGCCACGATCGAGGACCTGGCTGGCGCCCGGGCCACGTTGGCCGGGCTGCTCCTGGTCTCCGCGCTGGCGGCGTTGATCGTCGTGCCGTCGCTGGTCTGGCTCTACACGCTCGTCGAGCGGCCGAGCTGGAACGTCCCCGTCACCGACGGATCGGGAGCACGACCGAGCTGGGGTGAGCGGCGTCGGAGAGCACGGTGACCACGCCACCGAAGGAGCCGAGCAGGGCCGGGGCCGGCGGCAGGGCGTGGGGCACGTCGTAGGGGGCGATGGTGATCCGCAGCCGATGACCGGGGAGCAGGGTGGCGGAGGTCGGGAACACCTCGATGGGCAGCAGCATCGGTGTCCCGGGTGGGACGGACAGCACGGAATCCTTGGTGAAGGGGTGCCACGGCTGGATCGACTGGCCGTCGAGCGTGCGGCTCCGGGCCGGGTCGACGGCCCGACGGGAGGCGAGCAGCAGCCCGTTGGTCAGGCCCCGTGAGCTGCCGTCGGGCGCCACGTCGCTGACCGCCACGGAGACGCTGGCGTCGGACGCCGTCGTCGTGACCCACACGTCGGCCTGGATGGGGCCATTGACGGTGGTCGGCTTGGTGACGGGCGCGCTGGTGTAGGTCAGGTTGGCGGCTTCGTCGGCCCGGTTGTCGGTCGCGCACGGCGTCTGGTCGATGGCACCGATGAGCCACTGAGCCGTCGAGCGGGAGCACGCGCCGGTGACCGGGAGCTGGGCGTACTTCCGGCCGGGCTCGCCAGTGGACCCCTTGGTCGTGGTGAGCGAGCCGTCGCCCCGCAGGTACCACCGCCGGGCCTCGAGGCCGGGCACGGGCCAGGTCGGAGACGACTCGTAGCGGTCGATGCCCCGCATGAACTGGGTGACCTTGGGGATGCACGAGGTGCGGGCATCGACGCCCCGCACGTGCTGGTCGAACCACTGGAGGCGCAGGGCGTCGATGGTCGGGACCCCGTCACGGGGCAGGCCGTTGCCGGCGGCGATGTGGGTCCAGGGGCCGAGGAGCAGGCGGGCGTCGACCCGCTTGGCAAGGCGCTCGTAGAGCATGGGCTCGCCCCGCTGGAAGAGGTCGTCGAGGCCGCCGACGATGAACGTCGGCGCCTTGATGCGGTCGACCACCTCGATGGGCGAGCGCTGACGCCAGTAGTCGCTGTCGTAGGCCGGGTCGCCACCGGCTGCCGAGGCCATCACGGTCGGGACCTGGAACTGGCCGGCCCCGAGGATGTGGTCGCGGATGGCCTCGGGTGAGGCGCCAGGGGCCAGGCCGAGGGCGGTGACGAGACCCATCCACAGCGGGATGAAGGCGGTGTTGAGCTGGCCGCCGCCGAAGACGATGTCGCGGAAGCCGTCGGCCATGGGGATCACGGCGAACACGCCCTTCACTGCCGGGTGGCCACTCGCGGCGGCGAACAGCGACGTGATGCCCATGTAGGACGCGCCGGTCACGCCGATGCGGCCGTTGCTCCAGGGCTGGCGCACGATCCAGTCGAGCACCTCGCGGTAGTCGGCGCGGGTGCGGGCGCCCCACGAGTCCCACGAGCCTGCCGACGCTCCGGTGCCGCGATCGTCGACGATCACGCTGGCGTAGCCGTGGCTGACCAGGCCTCCGTCGGCCGCCTGGGTGGTGATCGGTCCGCCCTTGCCGTAGCCGGTGACGGTGAGCGACGTCGGGAGCCGGCCGGAGATGCCCGTCGGCAGGTGGACGTCAGCCTTCAGCACCACGCCGTCGGACATGGGGATCGACACGTCGCGCTGGACGGTCTCCCCGGCCACGACCGCCGTTGGGGCATAGGCGGCGCACGCCGTCCCGGGCGGGGCGGCAGCCCGAGCCATCGGTGCCAACCCAGCCATCACGAGCACGACGATCCCCACCCAGAGCTTCTTCACCCCTGTCAGTTGGGCATCGGCGGCCCCGGTACCTGTTTCAGGGGCCGATCCAGACACTCTTGACGTTGCAGAAGGCGCGGATGCCGTGGGCCGACAGCTCCCGCCCGCAACCCGAGTGCTTCACGCCGCCGAACGGCAGCTCGGGGAACGAGGTGACCATGCCGTTGACGAACACCGACCCGGCGGCCACGCCGTCGATGAACTGCCGGGACTCGGCCTCGTCTTCGGTCCACACGTTGGAGCCGAGGCCGAACTCGGTGGCGTTGCTGAGCTCGATGGCCTCATCGATGGAGGGCACCCGATGTACCTGGGCCACCGGCCCGAACACCTCTTCGCCGTACATCCGCATGTCGGGCGTGATCCCGGAGAGGACCGTCGGTGGGTAGTACCAGCCCGGTCCGTCGGGCCGCTGGCCACCGCAGCGGATCACCGCTCCCTTGGCCACGGCGTCGGCCACCAGCTCCTCGACGTCGGCCCGCCCATGCTCGGTGGCCAGCGGACCGACATCGGTGCCCGCGGCGGTGGGGTCGCCGACGGTCAGGGCCGACATCTCGGCCACGAACCGGTCGAGGAACTCGTCGGCCACCGCCTCGTGGACGATGAACCGCTTGGCCGAGATGCAGCTCTGCCCGTTGTTCTGGCAGCGGGAGGTCGTTGCCACCTTGGCCGCCCGCTCGAGGTCGGCCGAGGGCAGCACCACGAACGGGTCGCTGCCGCCCAGTTCGAGCACGGTCGGCTTGATCTCGTCGCCGGCGATGGACGCCACGGACTGCCCGGCGGGTGCGCTGCCTGTGAGGGTGGCTGCCACCACCCGGGGGTCGCGCAGCACGGTCTCCACCTGCTTGGACTCGATGAGCAGTGTCTGGAACGTGCCCTCGGGGAAGCCGGCCCGGCCGACCAGATCCTCGATGCGCAGCGCGGTCTGGGGCACGTTCGACGCGTGCTTCAGCACGCCGACGTTGCCAGCCATCAGGGCGGGCGCGAGGAAGCGGAAGACCTGCCACAGAGGGAAGTTCCACGGCATCACGGCCAGGACCACCCCCAACGGTTGGTAGGTGGCGTAGGCCTTGGTCGCTTGCACGGCCTCGGCGTCGGCCTCTTCATCGGCCAGCATCTGCTCGGCGTGCTCGGCGTAGAAACGGCAGCCGGTGGCGCACTTGTGGACCTCGGCGGCCGCTGCGGCGAGCGTCTTGCCCATCTCGGTGGTGAGCAGCGGGGCCAGGTCGTCGACTTCGGCGTCGAGCAGGTCGGCCAGCGTCCGCATCCACCCCGCCCGCTCGGCGAACGAGGTCTTCCGGTAGGTCGCGAACGTGGCCGCGGCGCGGGCCAGGCGGTCATCCACCTCCTCGGGAGTCAGGGGTTCGAAGGTGGCCAGGGTCTCGCCCGTGGCTGGGTTGATCGTCGCGATGGGCATGGGCGCTTCCTTCCCCGTAGCGTTCGCTTGGCGATCATCTTCGGGGGGAGATTTGATGGCTGACAGCGAGCGGAACCCGTGACGGCGCCCACGTTCCCGTGGATTCCCATGGATCGCCACCGAATGCGCTCCCGCGCTCGTTTCCGCACCGTGAACACCAGCTCGCCATCGAGCTACCGGGCGGTAACCCGCTCTACCCTTCCGCCCGACCGACCCGACCGTTAGGGAGATAACGATGGCCCGCACCCCACATCGCACCGCTCTGGCCACGCTCGTGCTCATCCCCGCCCTGCTGCTGGCCAGCTGCGGGAGCGACTCCAAGACCAACACCGCC
>JAOBWJ010000188.1 GCA_025463335.1 Acidimicrobiales bacterium | reverse complement strand
CGACGACATCGCCGCCCGCGGCGGGCCGGTGCTCGACGGGCCGGCGCTGGCCGGCGAGCGGGCCGCCATCCTTGGGCTGACCCGTGGCGGGCGCACGTCGGCCGGCGGGGCGTGCCGGCTCGTACGAGCGGCCGACGGCTGGCTGGCCGTGAACCTCCCCCGCCCGACCGATGTCGAGCTGCTCCCCGCCTGGCTGGAGTCGGACGCCGCCGACTGGGAGGCCGTCGTCGCCGGGCACTCGGTGGCCGAGCTCGACGCCCGGGCCGCGCTGCTCGGACTGCCCGTCGCCGTCCCCGGCTCCGTGACGAAGGGGCCACTCGTCCGCCGCCCCCGGGCCGAGTGGGCCCCCGGCCCCGGCCGGCCGGCCGCGGGGCTGCGGGTCGTCGACCTCAGCGCCTTGTGGGCCGGGCCGCTGTGCGCCTCGATCCTGGGGCTGGCCGGTGCCGAGGTCATCAAGGTCGAGGACCCCCGGCGGCCCGACGGTGGGCGCCTCGGTCCTCCGGCGTTCTACGACCTCTTGCACGCCGACCACCGGAGCGTCGCCCTCGACATCCGGTCCCCGGTGCTGGTCGACCTCCTGCGCACGGCCGACGTGGTGCTCGAGTCCTCCCGGCCGCGCGCCCTCGAGCAACTCGGCATCGACCGCGAGGCCATCGCCGCCGAGACCGGCTGCGTGTGGGTCAGCATCAGCGGCCGGGGCCTCGACGGCGACGAGCGGAACCGGCCGGCGTTCGGCGACGACGCCGCCGTGGCTGGCGGGCTGGTGGCCATCGACCCCGACGACGGCGGCCCGCTGTTCTGCGCCGACGCCCTGGCCGACCCGGTCACCGGCCTCGTCGCCGCCGGGCTCGCCTTGCAGGCCCTCCTCGATGGCGGACCGTGGATCGTCGACGCCGGCCTGGCCCGGTGCGCCGCCGCCCTGGCCGGCCCGCCGGCGGAGGCATTGCCCGACATCGCTCCCCCCCGGGCCCGGGCACCCTGGGGGGTCGCGGCGTTGATGGGCGCCGACACCGACGAGGTGCTCGCCCGTGTGGGATGACCTCGGTGGCGTGGTGGTGGGCGACGAGCCGGCGCCGGAGGTCGACGTGGTGGTGCCCGACGGGCATTCGGTCGACCGGGTGGCTGGGGCCGTGGCCGCCAACCCGCTGGCCGCCCGCACCCTGGCAGGGCTGCTCCGGGCGACCGAGATCCTTCCCGTCCGCGAAGGTCTCGTCGTCGAATCCCTCGCCTACTCGATGCTGCTGGCCGGACCCGAGTTCCGCCGGTGGCTCGATGCCCGCGGCCCGCGCACGCCACCGCCCACGGGCGACGAGCCGGTGTTGCTGGAGCGCGACGGCGACGAGCTCGTCATCACCCTCAACCGCCCCGACCGGCACAACGCCTATGCCGCGGCCGTCCGCGACGCCCTCGTGGACGCCCTCGAGGTCGGGCTGGCCGACCCCTCACTTCGGGTCACCCTGCGGGGTGCCGGCCGGTCGTTCTCCAGCGGTGGCGATCTCGATGAGTTCGGCACCACGCCCGACGTGGCCGCCGCCCACCTGATCCGCACCACCCGCTCGGCCGGTCGCCTGCTCGACGCCCTCGGCGACCGGCTCACGGTCGAGGTCCACGGCGCCTGCGTCGGTGCCGGCACCGAGCTCGCGGCGTTCGCGTCCCGGGTCGTCGCTCGCGACTTCGCCTTCTTCCGGCTCCCCGAGGTGGCCATGGGACTGGTGCCGGGCGCCGGCGGGACGGTCAGCGTGACCAAGCGCATCGGCCGGCACCGCACCGCGTGGCTGGCCCTCACCGGCGCCCGCATCGACGTGACGACGGCACTGGCCTGGGGCCTGGTCGACGAGCGGTGCTGATCCGCGGCACCGAGGGCGGCGACGTCCGGGTCACCGATGGGCGCATCGCCGAGATCGCCCCGACGATCGAGCGGCAGGCCGGGGAGGAGGTCGTCGAGGCCGACGGCGGCGCCCTGCTGCCCGGGCTGCACGACCATCACCTCCACCTCCGGGCCCGGGCCGCGGCCCGGTCGTCGGTCGACCTGACCAGCGGCGCCCTGGACGCCCTCGACGTGCCCGGCGACGACTGGATCCGGGCCACCGGCTACCACGAGTCGATCGCCGGGCCGCTCGATCGATGGGTGCTCGACGCCGTGGTGGGCGACCGGCCGGTACGGGTGCAGCACCGCACCGGCGAGCTCTGGATCCTCAGCTCGGCCGCGGCCCGGGCCGTGGGCCTCCCCGACGACCACGACGGCCGGCTCTGGCGCCAGGACGAGTGGCTGCGGGCGCGGGTGCCACCCGTCGAGCTCGACCTGGCCGCCGTGGGCCGCGAGGCCGCGGCACGGGGCGTCACCGGCTTCACCGACACCACACCCGACCAGGCGGCGGGCGACGCCGAGGATCTGCTCGCAGCCGGGTTGCCCCAGCGGCTCCACCTCATGGTCCCACCCGAGGTCGACGTGCCCGACCACCCGCGGGTCACGGCCGGACCCCACAAGCTCCTCCTCGACGACGCCACCCTGCCCACTGTCGACGAGCTCGCGGCCACCATCGCCGCCGCTCCCCGGGGCGTGGCCGTCCACTGCGTCACCCGCCTGCAGCTGATCGTGTTCCTAGCCGCCGGACCGCGACCGGGCGACCGGATCGAGCACGGGGCGGTCATCCCGCCCGAGCTCATCGCCGAGGTGGCCCGCCTCGGCCTCGTCGTCGTCACCCAACCGAACTTCGTGGCCGAGCGGGGCGAGCAGTACCGCACCGACGTCGACCCCGACGACCTGCCATCGCTCTACCGCTGCGGCTCGCTGCTGCGAGCAGGGGTGGCCGTGGCCGCCGGCACCGACGCGCCCTTCGGCGGCGCAGACCCGTGGGCCGCCATGCGGGCGGCCGTCCACCGCACCCTCGGGCCCGACGAGCGAGTCGGCCCGGCCCAGGCCCTCACCCTGTTCCTCGGCGCGGCGGCCGAACCGGCCCGACCCCGCACCCTCGACCGCGGCACCCCCGCCGACCTGTGCCTGCTCCGCGTGCCCCTCGACGTGCAGCTCCGCGAGTTGGACGCCGCCAACGTGCGGCTCACGATGGTGGCCGGCGAGGTGGCCGCGACTCCCGGGGCGTAGGTACTTCCAGCGCCCGCGAAAGATCGGGCGTTACCAGGGGCCTCCTCCGCCGAACCCGCGAC
>JAOBWJ010000164.1 GCA_025463335.1 Acidimicrobiales bacterium | reverse complement strand
ACGTGATCGATCTGGCCATCCTCGGGGTCCTCCGGGAGTCCGAGCTGCACGGCTACGAGCTGAAGAAGCGCCTGCGCGACGTCCTCGGCCCGCTCTCGAGCGTGTCGTTCGGCTCGCTGTACCCGGCGCTGGCCCGGCTCGAGGCCGCCGGCCAGCTCAAGGCGGTCGAGGCGGCGGAAGCCGTGCCGGCCCCCTCGTTCCCCTCGACCGGCTCCTTCGCCGGCGAGGCGGCGGCGTTCCGCTCCGCCACCCGCAAGGCCGTTCGCGGCCCCCGCAACCGCAAGGTCTACGGGATCACCGATCAGGGCGAGGCCCGACTGGCCGAGCTCATCGCCGACCCCGGCGACGACGATCGGACCTTCCCGCTGAAGCTGGCGTTCTGCCGCTGGTGCCCGCCCGAGGTCCGCCTCGGCCTGCTCCAGCGTCGGCGCGCCGCCCTCGTCGAGCGCCTGTCCGAAGGCCGTCGCACCATGCGGCCCTCGGAGCGCATCGACCGCTACGTCCGCTCCCTCATGGAGCACGAGACCGAGTCGACCGAGCGTGACATCGCCTGGCTCGACCGCCTGATCTTGGAGGAAACCGCATGAGCAAGAAGATCCGCCTGGCCATCGCCGGCGTCGGCAACTGCGCGAGCTCGCTCGTGCAGGGCATCACGTACTACAAGGACGCCGATCCCACCGAGGTGGTGCCCGGCCTCATGCACGTGAAGCTCGGCGAGTACCACGTCGGCGACGTCGAGATCGTGGCCGCGTTCGACGTGGACGCGACCAAGGTCGGCATCGACCTTGGCAAGGCGATCTTCTCGGGTCAGAACAACACCATCAAGTTCGCCGAGCCCGGCTTCCTCGACGTCATCGTGCAGCGGGGCCCGACCCTCGACGGCTTCGGCGAGTTCTACACGCAGGAGTGCGAGGAGTCGCCGGCCGAGGCGATCGACGTGGCCCAGGCCATGCGCGACGCCAAGGTCGACGTGCTCGTGTCGTACCTCCCCGTCGGGTCCGAGGACGCGCAGAAGTACTACGCCCAGGCCTGCCTCGACGCCGGCGTCGGCTTCGTCAACGCCATCCCGGTGTTCATCGCCAGCAATCCCGAGTGGGCCCAGAAGTTCACCGATGCCGGCATCCCGATCGTGGGCGACGACATCAAGAGCCAGGTCGGCGCCACCATCGTCCACCGCACGCTCGCCCGCCTGTTCGAGGACCGGGGCACGACGATCGACCACACGTACCAGCTGAACTTCGGCGGGAACATGGACTTCATGAACATGCTCGAGCGCAAGCGCCTGAAGTCCAAGAAGATCTCGAAGACCCAGTCGGTCACCTCGCAGATCGACCAGGGCATCGGCGACCGCGACGTGCACATCGGCCCGTCCGACCACGTGCCGTGGCTCGAGGATCGCAAGTGGGCGTTCATCCGCCTCGAGGGCCGCAACTTCGGCGACGTGCCGCTCACCGTCGAGCTCAAGCTCGAGGTGCACGACTCGCCGAACTCGGCCGGCGTGATCATCGACGCCGTCCGCTGCGCCAAGATCGCCATGGACCGGGGCATCGGCGGGCCCCTCCACGGGCCGTCGGCGTACTTCATGAAGTCGCCGCCCGTGCAGTACCGCGACGAGGAGGCCCACCGCATGGTCGAGGCCTACGCCGCCGGCACCGACATCAAGTAGTTCGTCCGGGAACCCCGGGAACTTCGGTTCCCGGGGTTCTTCGCGTCCATACTCGGTAGCGATGACCGACGAGGAACTGCGGCTGCTCGGGCACGTGGCGGGGAAGCGGGTGCTCGAGCTCGGCTGCTCCGATGCCCAGGGCGCCATCGCACTCGCCCACCAGGGCGCCCACGTGATCGCCATCGCCGACGGTGCCGACGACCTCGACCGGGCCCGCTCCGCCGTCGAGCTGGCCGAGGCCAAGGTCGAGCTCCACCACGGCGACCTGGCCGACCTGGCCTTCATCCGGGCCGACACGGTGGATGCCGCCTTCTGCGACGGCGCCCTTCGGGACGTCGAGGACGTGGACCGGGTGTTCCGCCAGGTCCACCGGGTGCTGAAGACCGACGCCCCCCTGGTGGTGTCGCTCCCTCACCCGACGCTCGAGCTGATCGACGAAGCGGCGGACCCGCCCTTGCTGATCCGCCGCTCCTACTTCGACCGCTCGGAGAACCGGCGCACGGTGGGCGACCTCTTCACGTCGCTCACCCGTGCCGCCTTCGTCGTCGACACCCTGCTCGAGCCCGACTCGGGCACGCTGCCCCGCACACTGATCCTGCGGGGCCGCAAGCTCGGCAATTAGCTGGGCAATGAGAGGGCAAGCAGCGCGAGACGGGCCCGAAACGCAGGACTCGTAGCGTCCGAGCGTGCCCGACGACATCCCGCTCATCGATCTCACGGCGGACCCGACGACCCTGGCGGCGTCGGTCGACCACGCGCTTCGCACCAGCGGCTTCCTGCTCGTGACCGGCCACGGCATCGACCCCACGCTCCCGACCACGCTGCGGTCACGGGGCTTCGAGTTCTTCCACCTCGACGGTGCCACCAAGGCGCAGTACGCCTCGGCGATCGGTGTCCCCGGGTGGCTGCCCATGGGCATCGAGGCCAACGGCTACACCGTCGGCGTCGAGACGCCGCCCGACGCCAAGGAGGTGGTGATCTTCGCCGCCGGTGACGGCCTCACCCTGATCGACGCCGACGGCCCGTTCACCGCCGTCAACCAGGTGCCGGTCGAGGTGCCGGACCTGGCGCCGCTCGCCCTCGAGTACCTGGACGCCGTGGAGGCGTTGGCGCACCGGCTGCTCGGCCTCCTCGCCGTCGCCCTCGGTGACGACGCCGGCGCCATCGCCGCTGCCACCGACCGGGCCCTCAGCACGCTGAGCCTCACCTGGTATCCGGCCCTCGAGCGGTTGGGGCCACCGGCACCCAACCAGTGGCGCATCGGCCCCCACAGCGACTTCGGGACGATCACCCTGCTGGACCGCCAGCCGGGCATGGGTGGCCTTCAGGTCCAGCGGGCCGACGGCGTCTGGATCGACGCCCCCTACGAGCCCGGTGCCTTGACCGTGAACATCGGCGACCTCATGGCCCGCTGGACCGGCGACCGTTGGCGGTCGACCCTCCACCGGGTCTTGCCGCCGCACCCCGACGCGCCGGCCGAGGAGTTGCTGTCCCTCGTCTACTTCTTCGAGGCCAACCTCGACTCGACGATCGCCACCTTCCCGCCGCCGATCGGTGGCGGCACCACCTACGAGCCGGTGACGACCGCCGAGTACCTCCGGAGCCGTCTGGAGGCCATCACCGTCTAGTGAGCGACCGCCGCAATGGCCGGCTCGGCGTGGGCCATGGTGCTGGCCGCGTCGCTGTCGCGGATGGTCCAGGCCACCGCCGCGCCGAACGCGGCGAGGGCCGCGCAAGCGAGGAAGACCAGGTGGAAGTCGCCGGCGCCCGGTGACGCGGCGTTGCCGGAGGCGCTGGTGAGCACGGTGGCAAGGAGGGCCACGCCGAGGGCGGCTGCCGTCTGGCGCTGGGTGTTGTAGATCGCCGAGGCCCGACCGGTGTCGGCCGAGGAGATGGTGGCGAAGGTGGCCGCCTGCTGCGGAAGGAGCACGTACGCCATGGCCGCGCCGGTGGCGAACATCAGCAGACGGATCGTCCACACGCTGGAACCGGCGCCCAGCAGCGCCATCGAGGCGATGAGCACGGTCAGGCCGACGAGACCGCCGGTCATCAGTCGCCGAGGTCCGACCCTCGGGTAGAGCCGACCCACCAGCTGGCTCGACACCAGCACGCCCACCGCCTCCGGGAACGTGGTGAGCCCCGAGCTGAGGGCGGACGCGCCACGCGCTTCCTGCAGGAAGATCGGCATCACGAACAACAGCCCGAGGAACGCGGCGTAGGCGAACAGGCACACCAGGTTGCTGGTGCGAAAGAGCCGGTCGCCCAGCAAGCGCAGGTCGAGCATCGGATCGGGCCGCCGGAGCTCGACCCGCACGAGCAGGACACACGCGGCCAGCCCGATGGCGCCCGCACCCAGCACCGGTGCCGACACCCACCCCCGCACCGGACCTTCGCTGATGGCGTAGAGCACGAGCGCCAGGCCGGTGCCGGAGAGGAGGAAGCCGGGCACGTCGAAGCGGCCGGCGGAGGCCTCCCGGTGCTCGTGCAGGAACACGGCTCCGAACACCAGGACGATCAACCCGACAGGGACGTTCACGTAGAACACCCACCGCCACGACAGGTGCTCGATCAGCAGGCCGCCGATCACCGGCCCCACGGCTGGGGCCAGCACCGTCGGCACGATCAGCACCTGGGACGCCTTGGCCCGGCGGGCGGGCGGGAAGGCCCGGAACAACATGGCCGTGCCAACCGGCGTCATGATCCCGCCGCCAACGCCCTGCAGCACGCGAAACAGCACGAGCTGGGGCAGCGAGTCGGCCACGCCGCACATCACGGATCCGGCGGTGAAGAGGCCGAGAGCGACGAGGAACACCCGCTTGGTGCCGAACCGGTCGCCCACCCAGCCCGATGCCGGGATCCAGAGGGCGAGGCTGAGCAGGTACGCCGTCACCACCCACTGAACGGACGCGTTGCTGGCGTCGAAGTCCCGAGCCAACGTCGGGATGGCGACGTTCACCACCGTCGAATCCATGATGCTCATGAACAGGGCGGCCACGAACACGGCCGCGACGGAGTACTCGGGTTTCAGGCGATCACGCACTCGACGAGTCAATCGACTGCGAGGCGAGGCAACACCCGTTCGAGCGCCTTCGGGAACCACCAGTTGCGATCGCCCAGCAGCTCCATGGTCGCCGGCACCAGCAGCAGGCGGACCAGGGTGGCATCGACGAGGACGGCGGCGGTGAGCCCCAGGCCCATGAGCGTCAGGGAGCGATCGGCCGACAGCATGAAGCCGCCGAACACGAAGCACATGATGGCGGCCGCCGCCGTGATCAACCGGGCCGTGCGGGCCAGGCCGTCGGCCACCGCCGTGGCGTTGTCGTGGGTTCGGTCGTACTCCTCACGGATGCGAGAGAGCAGGAAGACCTCGTAGTCCATCGACAGGCCGAACACGATGGCGAACATCATGATCGGCACCCACGCCTCGATCGGGCCCGTCTCGCCGAGGCCGAGGGCGTGCTGCAGCCAGCCCCACTGGAAGACGGCCACGATCACGCCGTAGCTAGCGCCGATCGACAGCATGTTCATGATCACCGCCTTCAGCGGCACGAGCAGGCTGCGGAACACCACCATCAGCAGCAGGAACGACAGCACCAGCACGGCGCCGATGAACTGCGGCAGCCGGCGCGACGTGTACTCCGAGAAGTCGATGGCGGCGGCGGTGGCGCCGCCCACCAGCACCTGGGCGCCCGTGCCGCCCTCGATCGCCGGCGCCACCCGGTCCCGCAGCCGGTGCACGAGGTCCTCGGTCCGCTGGTCCTGCGGCGAGGTCTTCGGGAACAGCTGGACGAGGACGACCGAGCCGTCCTTGCTCGGGATCGGAGGCGATGCGGCCTGCACCCCCGGGTCTCTGGCCACGTCCACACCGAGGCGGGCCGTCACTTCCGGGCGCTGGGCCGGGGGCACGTTCCGCAGGTCGGCGGCGACGAACAGCGGGCCGTTGAAGCCGGGGCCGAAGCCGGCGGCGATGGTGTCGTAGGCCCGGCGGGTGGTGTCCGACGTGGGCCGGTTGCCGGCGTCGCCGAAGCCGAGCCGCATGGACAGGACGGGCGCGGCCAGGACCAGCAGCACGACCAGCCCCACGATGGCGATGGGCCAGGGGCGCCGCTGGACGAACCGGCTCCACCGGTACCAGCGCGACTCGGTGAGCGTCGTGGCGTGGTGGCCCTTGCGGTGCGGCATGCCGAACCGGTCGATGGTGCGGCCCACGAACCCGAGCAGCGCCGGCAACAGCGTGATCGAGGCCAGCATGACCATCAGCACCCCGGACGCCATGGCGATGGCCAGCGACTGCGTCGACGCCAGGTTCACGAGCAGGAGGCCGAGCAGGCTCACGACCACCGTGCACCCGGCGAAGAGCACGGCCCGGCCGGCGGTGACGACCGAGGTGACGACCGCACCCTCGGGGTCCTGACCGGCGGCCAGCTCCTCGCGGTACCGGGTGACGATGAACAGGGCGTAGTCGATGCCCACCCCGATGGCGACCATGGCCACCGCCGCGCCGGCGAACTCGGGCATGGAGAAGACGTTGGCCCACAGCTGCACCAGGCCGAACCCGCAGACGATGCCGAAGATGGCAGTGAGCAGCGGCAGGCCCATGGCGAGCAGCGAGCCGAAGGCCACGAACAGGATCACGGCCGCGGCGAGGAAGCCGAA
>JAOBWJ010000151.1 GCA_025463335.1 Acidimicrobiales bacterium | reverse complement strand
GCCGATGCGGTTGCGGCCGTCGGCCAGGAGGGCCTCGATCTCGGCCGCCTTGGTTCGCTGCAAGGCGTTCGGGCGGCGCGGGGACGCCCGTCGTGACACGACCACCTCGATGTCCCTCGTCCAGGTCGACACGGACCCTCGGGACACGCCGAGCTCGGCGGCGATGTCGGGCATCGTCCACCCCTCGGCGCGGAGCTCGCGCGCTCGGGTCCGCTCGGCGGTCTTGCCTCGATAGCCCACGCATCCATGGTGCTGAGGCGGTGTGACAGTCAGTCCAGGTCGAGCCAGGCGGGGGACTGCTCGAGAAGCCATCGGCTGACCGCCATGCACCGGTCGAGGGTGTCGCACAGGAGCTCCTCGCCGAGGAACACCCGGGCCAGCGAGACCGTCTGGCGGGCCACGATCGTGACCGAGCGCTCGGGGGCGTCGGTGACCGAGCCGAACGAGTCGATGGCCGAGACCTCGAGCGGCAGGTCGGGCCCACCGATGCCCGCCAGCTCGGTGGCCAGCAGCAGCAGATCGGGTGCCTTGGGCAGCGGCGGGAGCTGCCAGGTGAAGTGCAGCGGGAAGTGGTATTCGTCCGGCGGGTTGTCGCCGTCGTCGAGCTCGAGGAACAGGTCCTCGAACGCCAGCAGCACTCGGGGGTCGACCTCGAGGGCGAGGTGCAGGTCGAGGGGGCCGCCACAGCCCTCCTCGGGGTGCAGGTCGACCTCCCACGCCTGGCGCAACGAGTAGGTCTCGACGAAGTGTCGTTCGTCGTGCACGTGGAACGCGTGGTCGACCGCGTGTTCCTTCAGTTCGGCCACGTAGCCGGCGACGTCGATGACGGCCATATGCGCTCCGGAGGCTACTGCCAGCGGTACCGGATCCAACCCTCGACGGGCCCGGCCCCGAGCGACTCGTAAAACTCGATCGACGGCTGGTTCCAGTCGAGGACGGCCCACTCCACCCGACCGTCAGTGAGGCGGCGCAGCTCCTTGAGGAGCGCCAGGCCGAGGCCCTGCTTGCGGAACTGCGGGCGCACGAACAGATCCTCGAGCCAGATGCCGGGTCGGCCCACCCAGGTGCTGAACGTCGGGTACCAGAGAGCGAAGCCGGCCACCTCGCTGTCGGCCTCGGCGATCAGGACGTGGGCCACCGGCTGATCGCCGAACAGGTGCTGGCGGAGGTCGTCCTCGGTTGCCGCCACCTCGTCGGCGGCACGCTCGTACTCGGCCAGCTCGCGGATGAGGGTCAGGATCTCGGGCACGTCGTCGGGGGTCGCGGCACGGAGCGTCACGGCGCCGACGGTACCGTCGGCCCGTGCAGGGACAGGACGTGCTCGAAGTGTTGACCGCGGCGGCCGACGTGGTGACGACGGCGCTCGCCGGCATCGTCGAGTGGCACCCGGCGGGGGAGCGCCTCGGCCAGTACGCCCTCGATCTGGTGGCAGACGGCCCGGTCTGTGAGCTGCTGGTGGCGGCGGGCTTCGGTGTGCTCAGCGAGGAGAGCGGGCTGCACCACCCGGAGCGCGCCATCGTGGTCGTGGTCGACCCGGTCGACGGCTCCACCAACGCCAGCCGGCGCATCCCCCACTACAACACCAGCCTGTGCGCGGTCGACGCCGACGGGCCACTCGCCGCCCTCGTGGTCAACCAGGCGACCGGCGAGCGGTTCGACGCCGTGCGCGGGGCCGGGGCGCGGTGTGACGGCGAACCCATCCGTCCGTCGGGGGTCACTGCGCTGGAGGACGCCCTGGTGGCCTTCAACGGCCTGCCCGACCACCATTGGGGCTGGTCGCAATACCGGGCTTTCGGCGCCGCTGCGCTCGATCTGTGCGCGGTGGCCTGCGGTCGGGTCGATGGCTACGTGGATGCCACCCCGAGCGCCCACGGCCCGTGGGACTACCTCGGAGGGTTGCTGATCTGCGCCGAGGCCGGTGCGGTGGTGGCCGACGCCGAGGGGCGCGACCTCGTGGTGCTGGACCACGGCGCCCGGCGCACGCCGGTGGCGGCGGCCACGCCAGAGCTGCACGCCACCCTGCTCACCATCCGGGGACGGGGTGCCGCCGAGCCGTAGGGTGACCCGCATGCTGCGGGCGCTGCACCTGGCCCTGCTCCGGGTCTTCCGGCGCCTGCCCCGGCGGGCCCGCATCGCCGTGATCCACCGCGTCTCGCCGTCGTTCTCGGTCGGGACCATCTGCATCATCGAGCGCACCGACGGTCGAATCCTCGTGGTCCGCCAGTCGTACCGCCACCGGTGGGGCTTCCCCGGTGGCCTGCTCAAGCGGGGCGAAGAAGTGGCCGACGGCGCCCGCCGGGAGGCGTACGAAGAGATCGGGATCGACATCGAGCTGCTGGGGGAGCCGGCCGTGACCGTGGCGCCCCGGCCCCGACGGGTCGACGTGGTCTACCGGTGCCGACCGGCGGATGGGGTCGACCCCGATGCCGCCCGTCCGATGTCGCCCGAGATCGTCGAGGTGCGGTGGGTCGCCCGTGACGAACTGCCTGAACTGCAGCACGAAGCCTCCGGAGGTCTGGTGGCGCTGGCCCGAACCAACAACCACCCCTGAGGCCGGCACCTACACTCCCGCCGATGGCGACCACGTGGAGGATCGACCCCGTCGGCCCCCTCCAGGGTGACGTGATGGTGCGAGGTTCGAAGAACGCGGTGACCAAGCACATGGTCGCCGCTCTGCTCTCCGACCAGCCGTGCATCGTCCAGAACTGCCCGGAGATCGGCGAGATCGAGATCACCCGGGGCATGCTCGAGAGCCTCGGATGCGAGGTCGAGGTCGACGACGACATGGTGACCACCGACGCCCGGGGGCTGTTCTCGGGCCAGGTCCCGGGCTCCTACGGCGGCCTCAACCGCATCCCCATCCTCATGCTCGGTCCGCTGCTGCACCGCTTGGGCGAGGCCTACGTGCCGATGGTCGGCGGCGATCGGATCGGCACCCGGCCGGTCGACTTCCACGTCGCCGCCCTCACCGCCATGGGCGCCGAGGTCCTCGCCACGCCCGAGGGCATCGAGGCCAAGGCCACCAGCCTGCACGGCGCCCGCATCCGGCTGCCGTACCCGAGCGTGGGCGCCACCGAGACGATCCTGCTCACTGCCGTGCTGGCCGAGGGTCGCACGATCATCGAGAACGCGGCGACCGAGCCGGAGGTCATCGAGCTCGGCCTCTACCTCCAGCGCATGGGTGCCCGCCTCGAGCTGCGGCCCGACCGCCGGTTCGTGATCGAGGGGGTCGAGCGTCTCGAGGGCGCCGAGCACAGCCTCCAGGGCGACCGCATCGAGGCCTTCTCCTACCTGGCCGCCGGCCTGGCCACGGGCGGCCGGGTCCGCGTGTTCGGCTGTCCGCAGGGCCGGCTGGTCACCGCCATCTCGACCCTCCACCGCATGGGCGTGCGGTTCGAGATCACGGACTACTACCTTGCGGCTGAGGCGCCCGATGGCCTCCGCTCGCTGGCCGCCCAGACCGACACCCACCCCGGGCTGATGACCGACTGGCAGTCGCCGCTGGTGTTGCTGTTCACCCAGGCCAACGGCATGTCGGTGATGCACGAGACGGTGTACGAGGGCCGCTTCCCCTACGTGAAGGCCCTCAACACCATGGGCGCCGAGATCGAGCTGTTCGACTCGTGCTTGGGCGGGCGGGACTGCCGATTCGCAGACAGCGCCGCGCTGCACTCGGCCGTGGTGAAGGGGCCGACGCCCCTGCACGGTGCCGAGATCACCGTGCCCGACATCCGGGGTGGCTTCGCCTACGTCATCGCCGCGGCCGCCGCCGAGGGGGGGTCGGTGCTCCACGACGTGCACCACCTCGAGCGGGGCTACCACCGGCCCCTCGAGGCCTTCGCCCAGCTCGGGCTCCAGATCGACCGGGTGACCGAGCCCGACTGAGGGCTGCCTCAGGCGTTGACCAGCTGGCGGAGGGCCGCCGGCGAGCAGGGGTGTCGCAGCTTGGTGAGGGCCTTGGCCTCGATCTGGCGAATCCGCTCCCGGGTGAGGGAGAACTCCTTGCCCACGTCCTCCAAGGTTCGGGGTGCCCCGCCCGAGAGGCCGAACCGCAGCTGGAGCACTCGCTGCTCGCGCTCGGAAAGGCGAGCGAGCACGGCGGCCAGCGCCTCCTGCTCCATCCGGGTGGCGGCGGCGTCGTGGGGACCTTCGGCCCGCTCGTCGGGCACCAGGTCGGCCAGCTCACCGTCGCCCTCTGCGAGTGGGGCCGACAGCGACACCACGTCGTGCACGGCGGCCCGCAGCTCGACGATGCGCTCGGGCCGGATGCCCGAGGCCCGGGCCAGCTCCTCGAGGGAGGGCTCGCGCCCGTGGAGCCGGGTGAGCTCGGTGCCGACCCGGTTGAGCACGGCGATGGCGTCATTCACGTGGGCGGGCACCCGGATGGTGCGGCCCTTGTCGGCGATGGCCCGGGTGACGGCTTGCCGGATCCACCAGGTGGCGTAGGTCGAGAACTTGAACCCCCGCTCGGGCTCGAACTTCTCGACGGCCCGCATCAGGCCCAGGTTGCCCTCCTGCACCAGGTCGAGCAGCGGGAGGCCGGACGACTGGTAGCGCTTGGCGATCGACACGACCAGCCGGAGGTTGGCCGCGATGAAGCGCTCGCGGGCCCGGTCGCCCGTGGCGATCGTCTCCGGGCTGGCGTCCGGGTCGCGGCCGGCGGCGATCCGCCCGCCCAGATCGGCCTCGTCGGCGGCAGTCAGAAGCGGGTGGCCGCCGACCTCTTGCAGGTAGCGACGCAGGGTGTCGTCGCCCCCACTCGTGCCGGCCATGGGCTGACGGTACTGCCGGCGCGACCCACGCCCAGGGATTCGCGCCGTTTACCCTCCACCCGCCCCGTCGTGCGACCGAGAAGGAAACGTGCTCGCGCAATCCTTGATGGCCCTGGTGACTGCCGTGTCCGGCATCCTCGGCGCGCTCGGCACACCGCAGGCCGCCGCGCCGGACCGGCCGGCGGCGGTGGCGGCCGCGGTGACTGCCGCCGCCGAGCCCCAGGCGTGCCCGAGCTATTGGGTTGCCGCCGATGACGGGGGCGTGTTCACCGCCGGCGCCGCCCCGTTCCGCGGTTCGGGTGCCGGCAAGCTCGGTGCCCCGGTCGTGGGCGTGGCTGGGACGCCGTCGGGCCGCGGCTACTGGCTGGCCGCCGCCAACGGTCGCGTCGCCGCGTTCGGGGACGCCCAGTCGCTCGGTGACGCCCGCGGCACCCGAGGCGTGGTCGCCCTCGCCGCCCGGCCGACGGGCGACGGCTATTGGCTGGCCACCGCCGACGGCCGGGTCCTCGGCTTCGGCGGCGCCGCGGCGTTGGGCTCGCTGGCTGGTCGTCCCCTGCGCCGGCCGGTCGTGGCCATGGCGTCGTCGCCGAGCGGCAAGGGCTACTTGCTGGCCACGGCCGATGGTGGCGTCTTCACGTTCGGCGATGCCCGGTTCGCCGGCGCGGCGCCGTCGGCCCGACGTTCGATCGTGGCCATGGCGGGCACGCCGTCGGGTGAGGGCTATTGGCTGGCTTCGGCCGACGGTGGCGTCTTCTCCTTCGGCGACGCCCGTTTCTACGGGGCCGCCGCCGGTGTCCTGCCGAGGCCGGTGACGGCCATGGCGGCGTCACCGACCGCGCGGGGCTACTGGCTGGCCTCGGCCGACGGCCGCGTCATCGCCTTCGGTGACGCTCGGGCCGCCGCGCCCGTGCGGTACCCGACCGACGCCAGTCGGGTGGTCGGCATCGCCCGGCCCGCCTCGTCGCTCCCGTGCCCCGCAGCGACTCCCGGACGCAAGGTCGTCTTCCTGGGCGACTCGGTGATGTTCGACGTCGCGGCCGCCCTCGAGCCGGCGCTGAAGCAGGTGCCGGGCACGGTGGTGGCGTCGCGACCGTGGTTCGCCTACGGGCTCGACCTCTCCCGTCAGACCTACGACTGGCGCAAGGAGTGGCCCACGATCCTCGGCGAAGAGGACCCCGACGTGGTCGTGGTGCTTGCCGGCTTCGGCGACCTGTGGGCCAAGACGACGGCACCCGCCGACCAGCGACCGGAGACCGCCGAGTGGCGGGCCCGGTACGCCAAGGTGGTCGGCGACGCCACCCGGGTGCTCACCGCAGGCGGCGCCAAGGTGGTGTGGATCGGCCTGCCCTGGGTGGCCGACACCAACATCTACTTCCCCAACGTGCGGGCCCGGGTGGCCTCGGCCAACCAGGTGTTCCGCGAGGCGGTGGCCCGCACGCCGGGCGCCTCCTTCGTCGACGCGGCCTCGCTGCTGGGCGGGCCCAACGGCGGCTACGCCTTCACCGTCCTCGACGGCACCAACGTCGTCCAGCTCCGCAAGCCCGACGGCCTTCACCTGTGCCCGCCCGGCGTGGTGCGCGTGGCCCAGGCCGCTGGCGCCGAGGTGGTCCGCACCTTCGGCGAGACCCTCCGGCCAGGCTGGGAGCAGGGCCCGTGGCGGGCCGACGTGCGGTTCCACCAGGGGCCGACGCTCGACTGCAAGTAGCCTGGCCGGCTTCCCGGGGCGCTTAGCTCAGCTGGTTAGAGCACCTCCCTTACAAGGAGGACGTCGGGGGTTCGAGTCCCTCAGCGCCCACCGAAGGTCCCGCCGGACGCACACCCGCCATGCCCGCATCGGGCATGGCGACGAGGGCGGGGTATCGGGGTTGTATGGCCTGGCGATGCTGCATGGTCGGGTCGTACAGGAAACCTTGGACGATGCCGTAGGGGAAAGTTCGCGGCATATCAGGTGTTCGCCCGCTTCTGGCCGCACCGAGTGATGCCCCGACACCCCGGCGCTGCCACAGTGGCGACCCGTCAACCCCAGGAGTCGTACCGCAGTGGCCCCGCGTCGCCTCCTCATCGCCCCTGCACTCGTCGCGCTGGTCGGGCTGCTGGCTCTCGTCGCGCACGACGACCCGGCACCCGAGGTGCCGGCACTGCGCCGGCTGCCCTCGTCGTCGCCACTGGGCTCGCCGCACCCGCCGCTGTCGCGTGCGGCGGATCCGACCGCCAACGCGACCCGCCACGTCCCGGCGGCGCTGCGACGTGACGGCACCGGCGCGCTCCCCGTCGTCGGGAGCCACTGGACGGACGAGACGAACCCGATGCAGCTGGTGTGGGACCTTGGCCTGCCCAACGGTCGCACGCTCCCGTGCGTCGATTGCGCGTACCTGGCACCGCACGTCCGTCGCTTCCTCTCGGTCGTCCTCGGTGAGCCATGGGCCGATGACCTGACGCGCATCACCGGATTCGACGCCGCCGACCGACGCCCGGGCGCGTTCGCCGGCAACGGCTGGAGCGTGGTGCTCCACGTGCCGAGCGGTCGCGACGCCGTGGCGACGCCCGGCGCCGCGGGCGGCCGCGCGCTGGGCGGTCGGGTCACCGACTGGCTGCTCTCGTGCAGCAGGACCTGCGTGAGCCAATCACTCGGGGTTGCCGAGCTGAGCTGGTCGAACCGCCAGTGGTCGGCGCCGACGTGCCGGGTGTCGCTGGTGGCTGGTCGGCGCTCGGTCCTGTACCCCGGGCATGACGACGCGGTGCGCACCGACCCGCGACCAGAGGCCGTCGCCTTTCACAACACCGAGGCGGCGTTCGACGGTGTCGGCGTGGCCCTGCCGTTGTACCGCCCGTCCTTCACCGCAGGTACCGGCCGGCTGGCCGCGTACCGCTCGACCGGTTGCGGGTCGGCATGAGTGCCCTCCGGCGGTTCGGAGCCGTCGCTGTCGTGGCCGCCATGTTCGCGACCACCACGACGGTGGCCGCCGCCGACACCGACCCCACCGTCTCGGTGGTTCCCCCGTCGTCAACGGCGCCACCGTCCGGTATCTCCTCCGGATCGCCCGGCGTCGACCTTTCGGTGCAGGCGAAGCCGATGTTCAACCAGGCCGCCCCGGGCGTGGCCGCCGTATACCTCGTGCTGGTGAGCAACGGCGGCGCGACGGGGACGAGCGGCACGCCGGTCGAGGTCGCCGTCGACGGGCTCCCGGCGGGCTCATCGGTCACCTTGTCCGATCCCGTCCTCGGTGCCGGCGCCGCGCCGGGCGCGACGGGCTGGCGGTGCATGGGTGCCTCCTGCGCGTACCTCGTGGCCGGGCCCGGCGGGACGACGGCGCCGGCGACCATCGCCGCCCACGCCGCGACCGTGTTGACCATCTCGGTGCTGATCGCACCCGACGCCCGGCCCGGTTCCTTCCTGCCCCGGTTCACCGTGGGCACGGCGGGCGAGCAGCGCGCCGACGACAACGCGACGGCGGTGCCCACTCGCATCGCCGCGACCGCCGACGTCGTTGACGGCTTGTTCGTCGACGCCACCGGACCGGCGGCGCTCGTCCCCGGCACCACGGCGGCCGTCGATGTTCGCGTCCTCGTCACCGGCGCACCCCTTCCCGCGGGTCTCGTGGTGCGGGCACCGCTGCCGCCCGGCGCGCTGGCGTGGAAGGTGACGACACCGGAGTGGCGCTGCACCGAGGCCACCTGCGTGCTCGCGCATCCGGTCGCGACCGGTGCGTGGAGCCCACCGCTGCACGTCGAGTTCACCGCGCCGGCGGCCGGGCACGGCGTCCGGGTCGTGACGTGGAAGGTCCAGGCGGTCAGCGGCTCCCGACGAGGCGAGGCCACCATCGGGGCCGAGCAACGGCCGGCGCCCCCGCCGCAGCTCTACCTGAACGCCCTCGCGCTGGGCAGCCGCAACCAGGTGCGCGCCGGTGAGCGCGCCGGCGTGCAGGTCGACGTGGTCAACCAGGCCCGCCAGCCGGAGCGGGCGGTCGTCGTCCTGCTCACGGCCCCCCGGGGCTTCACCCGGGTCGACGACCGACCGGCCGGGTGGGGCTGCACGCCGACCACCTCGACGAAGGTGCTCTGTCGCACCACGGGCGCCCCGATTGCCGCCAACGAGTCACGTTCGCTCGTCGTTCGGTACGCGGTCGGCGAGGACGTCGCGGCCGGCGCCCACGTCGGCGTCCGAGCGTCCGTGCCCGGCCGTGGTGGCGCCACGCTCGGCGTCGCCCGGGAGACAGTGCCGTTCCTCCTCGTCCCGCCGCCGACGACGGAGATCCACGCTGCCCTGTTCCGCGGCACGCTGGCGGCACCGGTCCGGGCCGGGGACGGCGAGCCGCTGGCGGCACAACCGAGCGAGATCCTCGAATACGGCTTCGACCTCGTCGAGCGGGGTGAGCGTGCGGCCCCGATCGACGGGATCGTGCACGTCCGTCAGGTGCTCCCGGCCGGGCTGCTCGAGCTCGGCCACGTCGCCGTCAGTCCCGGCTGGCGCTGCGCGACCTCCGGGCGCACCCTCGACTGCCGGCACCGCCTGGTCGAGGCCCTCGCCCCCGGCGGACACCTCCCGCCGCTGGCGCTGCGAGCGCGCGTGCGACGCGGCGCCAAGGTCGGTGTGCGGTCGTGGCCCGTCGCGGTCACGGTCGCCGGGGATCGACACGCGCGCCGCTTCCGTCTGCAGGTCGACGCCAAGGTCCCCTCCGTCTCCCCGAAGTTGCGGGCCTCCGTCGCCCTCGCCCGCGTGCCCACGGCCGGCGGCCGGGGCGAGGTGGCGATCCACGTCGTGAACCTCGGGCACGGCCCAGCGACCACCGTCGCGTTCACCGCCGTGGTGCCCAAGGGAACGACGCTCAGCCACATCGGACGGAACGGCTGGCGCTGCGGTGCTCGGGCGAGGGTGCTGCGGTGCCGGAGGGCCGGACCGCTCGCCGTCGGTGAGCGCACACCGTTGGCGCGCCTCCGCCTGTCGGTGCCAAGCGCCGACGCGATCGCCGTGCGCGCCACCGTGGCCGGCTCGCGACGGGCGACCCGCGTGGTCGTCCACCCGCGGGCCCGGCTGACCGCGAGCGGCCAGGCTCGGCCGAAGACAGTGGTCCAGGCGGCGGCGAACGCGAAGCCTCGGACGGTCACGCTCGACGCCCACGCCACGACCGGCGGCGGTCCCGGGCGCACCTACCTGTGGCGGCAGCGCTGCACCACCGTCGCCGACAGCCGTCGCGCCCCGCACGTGTGCCACGGGGTCGTGCCGCGGGTCGACTGGATCGAGGAAGGCAACGCCGAAGGTGCCGAGGCCCAGTCGGCGACGTTCGTCCCGGCGCGGGTGACGAAGGCGACGACGTTGCACTTCGAGCTGCGGGTGAGTGACGACAGCGCCTCGGCATCGGCATCGACCAGCGTCCTGGTCGTGCCGCCGGCCCACGGCCGTTCGCACTTCACCCCGCACGGGAGGAAGAAGATCCGCAGCGCGGTGCGACTGCGCTACCGGACCGCCGCCTACCAGGTCGTGGACACCTCCACATCGTCCACGACCGCCCCGGCGACAACGACCACCACCACGAAGACGACCACGACGACGACCACGACGCCCTCGACCACGGCTGCGTCCGTCACGACGACCACGGCTGCCCGCCAACCGGTGGGCGCCAGCACGCAGTCGGGCTCGATGGCGGGGTCGCCCTCGGCGAACGCCGACGTCTACCAGGCGGCGGCCACAGCGGTCGCCCCCGGCGCCACGGTGACGCTCACCGGGGCAGGCAGCGGTGTCGGTGCCTTGACCTATGCCTGGCGCCAGCTCAGCGGTCCGACGGCCACGCTCACCGGAGCGTCCACCCAGTCGGTCGCCATCGGCACCTCCTCGCAGAGCGGCGCGATCGTTGTGCAGCTTGCGGTCACCGACAGCCGCGGCCAGACGGGCACCGATCAGGTGACGATCGCCGTCGGCGCGGCCACGTCGACCTCGATGTCGGCGCCTTCGACCAAGCCGGCGGGCACGACAGCCGATGTCGACGACGGTGGCGCCACCGTGCTCGCCGTCGCCGGCGCCACGATGAAGTTCACCGGGACCGGCACCGGGCTGGCGCCGCTCTCCTACGCGTGGACGCAGACCGACGGCGCGAGCGTGCTGACCGGCGTCGTCACCAACGGGCCCACGCTCAGCTTCATCGCCCCCGCCATCGGCACCCAGGTCACGCTCGACCTCACCGTGACCGCAGGCGACGGCACGACCGCCGTCCACACGACCGTGGTCTCGGCCTCGGCCCCGGCCGCCCCACCGACCCTCTGCGACGTCCTCGGTGAGATCAGCGCCAGCGTGTCCGCCACCGTCCCGACGATCGTCATCGGCGCCGTCAGCGTCGACCTCGGGCGCGTGACGGTCACCGGTGGTGTCTGCGGGGCCCAATCGTCCGTGACGTTCAGCGGTGCCAGCCTCGGCGTCGGCGGGTTCACGATCACCGATGCCGCCGGCGTGATCGATGCCAGCGGCCTCCAGATCACGACGGGGACGGTCACCCCGCCGGCCGACTGGGGCATCCCCGCGTTCACGATCTCGAGCCCGGCCGGCCTCATGGCGGCGTTCAGCAACGGGACTGTCGCCGGGCTGCAGGGCACCCTCAGCGCCGCCGCCGTCCCGTTCCTCACCCTGCCGTCGGGCTGGACCGGGTCATCGACGCTCACGTTCGGCTCCGCCAGCGGCGCCGAGTCGGTGACGCTGGATGGCACCGCGTCGGCGTCGGGCGGGCGCACCGCGTCCGTGACCGGCATGGTCGGCAGCGACGGGACGTTCGCGCTGACTGCGACGGCAGTCGGCATCATCCAGCTCGGCCCGGCGGCGATCGACGCGTCCGGGTCGATCAACCGGGCCAGCGCCGGCGGGCCGGTTGCCTACTCGCTCACCGGTCTGCTGACGGCACCAGTGGCGCTGGGCGACGGGGTCCAGCTCGCCAGCCTGGTGGCCACCCTCTCCCAGAAGGGGGTCACCGCCGCCGGCACCGTGGTGCTCGGCACGAGCGCCACGACGGTGACGCTCGGCGTGACCGCCACGGTGGAGGACGTCGATGACTGGAGCCTCGCCGTCACCGGGGGCACGGGCGCCCTGACCGCGGCGTCGGGCCTGGTGGTGAGCGGGTCGGCGTTCAGCGGAACGGTGGCCTCCGTGGCCGGCGCCCTGCAGGTGCAGGTGGCCGCGTCGATCGCCGGGACGTGGGCTCCCGTCGCCGGCGTGTCGTTCACCAACCTCGCGCTCGCCGGCTCGTGGAGAGCGGCGTCGGGTCTCGGGTTCTCGTTCTCCGGCGGCGTGGTGGTGACGAGTGGTGGCGTGCACGCGTCCGGGACGTTCGCCGCCTCCCTCGCCGGGAGCACGTTCACCCTCGACGCGAAGCTCACCGGGCTGACCGTCGGCGCCTACACCGTCAACGCCGCCGCCCTGCACCTCGTCTCGAAGCCCACCGACGTGTCCGTCGTCGTCAGCGGCTCGGTCACCGCCTTCTCGACGACGGCCGCGGCCAGCGTGTCGATCACCGACGCCGGGGTCCTGCTCACGCTGGCCCTCGGCACCTACAGCCTGGGCAGCAGCGTCCCGGCCCTCACCAGCGCCACCCTCGCCTACAGCACCTACGACACCCAGTTCACCCCGCAGGTGCCAGGCCTGTCCGCGGTGTCGGTCAAGAAGGAGACGGCCCAGCTCATCGGCGTGTTCACCACACCGGCGTGGTTCAACAACGCGCTGTCGCTCACGACCGGCCTCACCGGGACCGCGGTTGCGACGGTCGACACCGACACCGAGGCGTTCACGCTCGAGGTGTCGTTCAGCGGGAGCGACTACTGGCTCGTCCAGTCCACGAGCGGGACGACGGTCCAGCTGCAGACCATCACCTTCAGCATCTCGGACGCCGGCGGCAACGCCAGCATGTCGGTAGGTGCCGGCGCCGTCATGAGCGTTCCGAGCGCGACCGAGGGGGGTCCGCCGAGCCAGACACAGCTCGACGCCGACATCGCCTTCAACGCCAAGACCCAGGACCTCAGCGCCTCGCTGACGGCGGTCGGCGCGTGGAACGACGCCTTCGGGGTCACCGGGCTCACGCTGAAGGACCTGGCCGTCACCGTCGGCATCGACTTCTCCGACGCCGTGCCGCTGCCCGAGATGGGCGTGAACGCCACGGTGATCCTGCCGAACGACGTGTCGAGCAAGCTCGGCATCACCTCGGGCACCCCGATCACGGTCGCCGCCGACATCGGGGTGGGTCAGCCGTGCCTCAACATCGACATCGGCACGACGACGGGCAAGGGCACGGTGCTCAGCATCGGCGCCGGCCTGGTGACCGCGACGTACGCGCACCTGCTCATCGCGCCGAAGGGCTGCACCATCGGCACGACCACCTACGCCCCGGGCCTCGCCGTCGACTTCGACGGCTCGGTGGCGGGCACGCCCGTCACCGTCAACGCCGAGCTCGACACCGATCCCTTCGCCATCAAGGCCCACCTGAAGGTGGGCGCGTTCCCCGTGGGCCCGCTGACCGTGGACACCACCACGATCGACCTTGACGTCACCGACGCCAGCTTCTCGCTGCAGTTCCAGGGCGCCGTCTCCGTGCTCGGCACGACCGTGACCGTGTCCGGGGGCTTCGGCACCGGTCCCCACGGGATCACGGCCGACTTCCACGGCACCATCACGGACGTCTCGCTCGGCCCGGTGAGCATCCCCACGGCCACCGTGTCGTTCACCCTCGACGACGGGAACATCGACGTGGCGGTCGATGGCACCGTCGACGTCTTTGGCGTGGCGTTCAAGCCCGCGCTCGAGCTCGACGTGGTCGCCGGCCAGATCGAGTCGTTCAAGGGCAGCGTCACCGGCGACATCGCCATCGGCTCGCTCACCTTGAAGCAGGCCAAGGTGAAGTTCGACTACGAGCGGGCCTCGAGCGCCATCAGCGTGACGGTCGGCGCCGACCTGAGCGTCGGCGGGTACGACGGCATGAAGGTCGCCGGCACCGTCTCGAACAACGGCATCTCGATCTCCGGGTCCTTCGCGTCCAAGGGATCGGTGTCGCTCTCCGCCGCCGTGTCCGGGTCGATCGTGTGGGCGACGAGCGGCAAGTCGACGCCGACGATGGTCAACCACAGCGGCAAGACGGTGAACGCCTCCCCCGGCGACTTCTCCTTCTCGGCGACCAACGTGCGCTTCACCCTGCCGGCGTTCGAGCTCACCGGGTCGCTGGCGTTCGGTCACGTCGGAACCGACGCGTGGGTCTCGGTCGCGGCGACGCTGGCGCTGCCCATCGACAACGCCGCCATCGCCGTGGCGGGCGACATCGACTCATCCGGCCAGTTCTCGTTCAGCGGCAGCGCCACGATCACCCTCGTCGGCTTCGCCGGATCGGGCACGTTCTCGCTCAGCAACAAGGCCGGGTTCCACCTCGCCGCCTCCCTCGTCCTCGCTGTCGCCGGCCAGAACGTGAACTTCAGCGGCGAGTTCGACCAGGACAACGGCAGCGTGCACTACTCGCTCACCGGCTCGGCCACGTTGGGCATGGGCAGCTTCACGGGCGCCGGGTCGTTCAGCCTGAGCAACGAGCCGGGCAGCGCCGGGATGTCGGCCGCCCTCACCCTCCACGCCAGCTCGTACGTCAACGTCTCCGGCACGCTCGCCTACAAGCCCGACGGCCTGTACTACCTGTCGGCGACCGGCTCGCTCGTCGTCCCCGCGGTCACGGTCAAGGGCACGTTCACCCTCACCAACTGCTCGTCACCGTCGTGCGCCACGGGCACCGGCAACACGCTTCTCACGTTCGCGGCATCGACGATGCTCTCGGGGTTCTCGTTCACCATCTCCGGCGCCATCGACAGCAACGGCGGCTTCTCGCTGACGGCGGCTTCGCCCGCCACCGGCACCTACAGCGGGGGCGGCACCGTCAACCTCGCGGTGCTCCGGGTGAGCGGCACCGTGACCTACGCCATGTCGGCGACGCTCTCGAGCGCCCCGCCGTTCCTGGCCGTCAGCGGGTCGGGGTCAGCGTCGATGGCGTACCAGTACTACGCGCCGTTCTCGTGGTCGAGCTGGCATTCGCTCGGTCAGGTGGCCGCTGGCCTGCAGACCTCGCCGTTCAAGGTGTGGGTGTCGTTGGACGTGGCCGGCCAGGCCGTGACCGTCACGTTCTGACCACCGGCGCCAGGCGGTGAGAGCGAACACATTGCAATGATGGTGTGTGGTTCGTCGACGTCGTGCTGGTCGCCGCCCCGACCTCCGCTCGGTGCGGCGTCGCTACCACCTGCTGCTCGCGCTGCGCTTCGTCCCCACCGGCCTGTTCATCACCGTCTTCGTGCTCCTCCTGCGCGACCGGGGTTTCAGCTTGGCCGAGATCGGCGTCGGCACCGCCGCCCAGGGGGTCACCATGCTCTTTCTCGAGCTGCCGAGCGGAGGCCTCGCCGACGCGCTGGGCCGCAAGCCCGTGCTCGTGC
The DNA here is from genome assembly GCA_025463335.1 of Acidimicrobiales bacterium. Classification (GTDB taxonomy): domain Bacteria; phylum Actinomycetota; class Acidimicrobiia; order Acidimicrobiales; family CADCSY01; genus RYN-34. Next base: position 1,720 of record JAOBWJ010000151.1, on the reverse strand, counting down.
TCGCGGGGGTCTTCAGCCTGATCGCTACCTCGGTCCTGCTCGTAGCCGACACGCTGGTCCTGCTCGCGGTGGTGTCCACGCTGCAGGGCATCTTCCGAGCGCTCGACAGCGGGCCTCTGCAGTCGTGGTTCATCGACGCCTCCCTCGCCTTCGACCCCGGCGCCGAGATCGAGCGCGACCTGGCCCGCTCCGATGTCGTGATCTGCGCCTCGATCGGTGTCGGCGCGCTGCTCGGTGGCCTGATCGTGCGGGCCGACGGTCTCCTCGGCGTGGCCCCGCTGGTGGCACCACTCGTCGCCGGCATGGCGGTGCAGGCGGCCGGCTTGATCGCAGTACTCGTCTTGATGGACGAGGTCCGCCCGGGCGGAGGCTGGGTCGCGGCGCGCCGTTCGGTGGCCGCAGTGCCGACGGTCGTGACCGAAGCGGTCAGGCTGATCCGGGCCAGCACGCTGCTGACGGCGCTCGTCGTGGGCGAGCTCCTTTGGGGCTTCGGCATGCTGGCCTTCGAGACCCTGATGCCGCCCCGCCTGGCCGAAGTGAGCGGTGGGGTGGACGAGGCGGCCAGCCTCCTCGGCCCGGCCCTCACCGCCGCCTGGGTGTTGTCCGCGTTGGGGGCCGCCGTGGCGCCCTGGTTGGTCCGCCGATTCGGGCCGGGATGGGCGGGGTTCGGCCTGCGCCTGGCTCACGGTGGCACGGTCGTGGGGATGGGCCTGGCCACGGGTCCTGCGGGCCTGATCGTCGCCTACCTCGGCACGTACTGGGTGCACGGGGCCACTGCGCCGGTGCACTACGGGATGGTGCATCGGGCGGTCGAGAGCAGCCATCGGGCCACGGTCGTCTCGGCCAACTCCCTCACGTCGCAGATCGGTGGCGCAGCCAGCGGCATCCTCCTCGGCGCGCTCGCCGACGCCACCAGCATCACGACCGCCATGCTCGTCGCCGCGGGGGTGCTGGCCGCCGCCGCCCCCCTCTATCTGGTGGGTCGCACCCCAGCGGACGCCAGCTACGAGGAAGCGATCCCCCTCAAGCTCTGAACCGTGGCCCACCTTCGACCTCTTGACGCCAGCTCGTTGCGGGTTGACATTCAGGCGAGGTGCGTACGAGACGAGGAGGAACGATGTTCATCCAAGTGATCGAGGGCAGGACGAAGGATCCGGAGGCCCTACACCGCCAGCTCGACGTCTGGGAGAGCGACCTGAAGCCCGGTGCCATCGGTTACCTGGGCTCGACCGGTGGCTGCACCTCGACGGGCGACTGCATCTTGGTGGCCCGGTTCGAGAGCCGGGAGGCGGCCCAGCGCAACGCCGACCGGCCGGAGCAGACACGTTGGTGGCAGGAGACCGAGAAGACCTTCGACGGGTCGCCGCGGTTCCACGATTCGACCGACGTGCAGGTGACCAGCCACGGTGACCTCGACCGGGCGGGCTTCGTCCAGGTGATGGAAGGCCACGTGACCGACCACGATCGGGCCGTGGCGGTCGAACAGGAGTCCGATTCGATGCTGACCGAGATGCGGCCCGACCTCATCGGGTATCTCACGGCCTACTTCGATGACAACGAGTTCACCGAGGTGGCGTACTTCACGACCGAATCGGCCGCTCGCGGCGGCGAGAGCCAGCAGCTGCCGGACGAGGCCGCCAAGGCGTTGTCCGAGTGGCAGGACGTCATGAAGGTCGAGCGGTACCTCGACCTGCCGCAGCCCTGGCTGACGAAGGCCTGA
>JAOBWJ010000113.1 GCA_025463335.1 Acidimicrobiales bacterium | reverse complement strand
GGCCATGGCCAACATGCTCGTGCTCATGCACCGCGGCCTGTCCATCGCCGGCGGCACCTCGGAGATCAAGCGCAACCAGATCGGCGAGCGCATCCTTGGCCTGCCGCGGGACCCGCTGACCAAGTAGGCGGGCACGAGAACCAGCGGTGTGCGGGGCAAATGGGAGAAACCGGTGATCCACGCGTGAGACGCGACACTGCCGGCCCATCTACCCCCGGGAGCCTTCTTGCCGACCAGGACCCGACGCGCGCTCGCGCTCGTCGCCACCGCCCTCTTCTCGCTCGTCCTCGGCGTCGCCGCGCCCGCGGCGAACGCCGCCACCGCGCCGGTGCTCGCCACCGAGGGCACGCCCTATCGGTCCTTCGGGACGCAGCCCGGCGGCATCCGGTGGGCCCAGGGGTTCCGGCCCACCGCCAACATCACTGTGGCGTCGATCGCCCTGCTGCAATCCAACTCCCCGGTCCAGGCGAAGGTCGCCATCGACATCCTGAACGCGGGCTACCAGGTGCTCGCCACCGGCAGCGGCCAGACGATCCCCGACGGCGCCGCCTACGGCTACAAGTTCTCCCGGCTGAACCTGGACGCCCCGGTCGCCCTCCTGGCCAACACCAACTACGTCCTGCGCCTGCGCGGCTTCGTCGAGAACGCCGGCTTCTTCGCCAGCCGCGACATCTACGCCGGCGGCACCATGTTCAACTTCGACTCCAACCAGTTCTCCTACGCCGACAGCGACATCGAGTTCCGGATGTACGACGTGCCGGCGGTCGTGCCGCCCCCCGTCGCCCCGACGGTCACCGTGCCCGCTGACCGCACCGTGGAGGCCAACACCACCGGCGGCGCCACCACGTCGCTCGCCGTGACCGCCTCCGATGGCGGCACCCCGGTCACCCCGTCGTGCGCCCCGTCGCTCACCGGCGTCTTCCCGCTCGGCACGACCACCGTGACGTGCACGGCGACCAGCGCCGGCGGCACCGCCACGGCGTCGTTCAAGGTCACCGTCCGCGACACGACCGCCCCCGTCCTCGTCGCCCACAACGTGACCGCCGAGGCCACCTCGGCCGGCGGCGCCGCCGTGAGCTACGTCGTCACCGCCACCGACATCGCCGACGCGTCGCCGACCGTCGCCTGCAACCGGGCGTCGGGCTCGGTCTTCGCCATCGGCACCACCGCGGTGACCTGCACCGCCACCGACCACGCTGGCAACACGACCGCTCCCAAGTCGCTCGCCGTCATCGTCGCCGACACCACGGCCCCGGTCCTCGCCACCCACGACATCGGCGCCGAGGCCACCTCGGCCAGTGGCGCCGCCGTGAGCTACGTCGTCACCGCCACCGACGTCGCCGACGCGTCGCCGACCGTCGCCTGCAACCGGGCGTCGGGCTCGACCTTCGCCATCGGCACGGCCACGGTCAGCTGCACGGCCTCCGACCACGCCGGCAACACCAGCCCGCTGTCGTCGTTCCGGGTCGTCGTGGCCGACACCACCGCACCGGTCGTCACCGCCACCGGCGTGACCGCCGAGGCCACCTCGGCCGCCGGCGCCACCGTCGCCTACGCCGTCACCGCCACCGACGCCGCCGACCCGTCCCCGGCCATCGCCTGCAGCGTCCCGTCCGGCTCGACCTTCGCCATCGGCACGACCACGGTCACCTGCACCGCCACCGACCACGCCGGCAACACCAGCGCCCCGACGACGCTCACCGTCGTCGTGGCCGACACCACCGCTCCGGTCGTCACCGCCACCGGCGTGACCGCCGAGGCCACCTCGGCTACCGGCGCCACCGTCGCCTACGCCGTCACCGCCACCGACGCCGCCGACCCGTCCCCGGCCATCGTCTGCAGCGTCCCGTCCGGCTCGACCTTCGCCCTCGGCACCACCACCGTGACCTGCACGGCCCCCGACCACGCCGGCAACACCAGCGCCCCGACGGCGCTCCATGTCGTCGTCGCCGACACCACGGCCCCCGTCCTGGGCGCGCTCGCCGACCAGGCCGTCGACGCCACCGGCCCGTCGGGCGCCACGGTGGCGTTCAGCGCCACCGCGACCGACGGCGTCGATGCCGCGGTCGCCGTCGCCTGCACGCCGGCCTCGGGCTCGACGTTCGCCGTGGGCACCACCGCCGTGACCTGCACGGCCACCGACGCCGCCGGCAACACCAGCGCGGCGAAGACCTTCCAGGTCACCGTCCGGGGCGCCGCCGAGCAGCTCCAGGTCCTCGGGACCACCGTCGTCGGCGTCGGCTCCGGCAACAGCCTCACCGCCAAGGTGCAGGAGATCCAGTCCCGCGTGGCCGCCGGCGACCGCGCCGGTGCCCGCTCCGCCCTCAAGGCCTTCACCAACCAGGTCCAGGCCCAGAGCGGCAAGAAGATCAGCACGGCCCAGGCCGCCGCGCTGATCGCCACGGCCGAGCGGATCAGCGCCCTCCTGGCGTAACCACACGAACGACGTCCGGGCGGCCACGGCAGCGATGCCGTGGCCGCCCGGCGTTTTCAGCTCGGTGGGCGACGCGCAGGGCGAACGTCAGTCGATCATCCGCCGGTCCTCGACGTCGGTGGCCGCCGCTCGGGCCACCGCCATGTTCGGGTCGGGCGGCAGCTCGGTGAGCGGGGCGTCGAGCTCCTCGACCAGGGGCCCCACGCTCGCCGCGGCGCGGTCCATGGCCTTCATGTCGAAGTCGTAGAGGGCGGCGCAGTTGGTGGCGAGCAGCTTGCGCTTCTCGTCGGTGGGCACGCCCTCGAGGGCGAGGCGGATGCACTCGCGGGTGAAGGGGTGCGTGCCCTCGTCGTGCGGGTAGTCGCTGCCCCACATCCAATGGCCGTCGGCGACCACGTCGCGATTGGCCACGTCGAAGCGGCTCGGCATGCTCACGCCGAGGTAGACGTTCTCGTAGATGTACTCGCTGGCCAGGCGGGGCGGCGCCATCTCGTCGGTGAAGCGGAGCTCGCCCTGGCTGCCGGCCTTGACGTTCTTGATGAGGCCGTCGAGCTGCTGGCCGAAGGCCCCCAGCCAGCCGCCGCCGGCCTCGGTGAGGACGTACTTCAGGCCGGGGAAGCGCTCGAACACGCCCGACAGCAGCATCCACACCAGGGGGCGCCGGGTGTAGAAGGTCAGCTCCTGGATGTGCAGGATCGTCGACGACTTGAACGGCGGGTACTCGGGCGAGCCCACGCCGCCGTGGCCGTTGACCGGGATGTCGAGGTCCTGGCACACGGCCCACAGCCGGTCGTAC
>JAOBWJ010000110.1 GCA_025463335.1 Acidimicrobiales bacterium | reverse complement strand
CTGTTCCGCAACTGCCGGGTGCCGGCCGACCACCACATCGGGGAGCCCGGGGGCGGGTTCGTCCTGGCCCAGCAGCGGCTCGGTGGCGGGCGCATCCACCACGCCATGCGCTGGCTGGGACAGGCCCAGCGGGCCCTCGACATCATGTGCGAGCGGGCCGTCTCGCGCCGCTCCCACGGCCAGCTCCTCGCCCAGCACCAGATGATCCAGGACTACGTCGCCCTGTCGCACATGGAGATCCAGTCGGCCCGGCTGCTGACCTTCCAGACGGCGTGGAAGATGGACAAGCACGGCGCGGCGGCCGTCCGCGCCGACCTCGGGATGGTCAAGGCCCACGTCTCCAAGGTGGTCCTCGCCGTGCTCGATCGGACGATCCAGGTGTGCGGCGCCCTCGGCTACTCGAGCGACCTTCCCGTCGAGGGGTGGTACCGGTCGACGCGGTTCGGCCCGATCGGCGACGGCCCCGACGAGCTCCACAAGTCGGTCCTGGCCCGCACCCTGCTGAAGGGCTACTCGCCGGTGGAGGGATGGCCGACCGAGCACCTGCCCAGCCGTCGTCCCGCGGCCGAGGCGAAGTGGGCCGAGCTGCGCACCCTCGCAGGCGTGACGTGAGCGGCGACCCGATCGGCGTGGGTGTCGACCGATGACCGAGGCGCGCCTGCAGCAGTACCTCGACGACGCGCTCGGCGACCGCGTCCCGATCCAGGTGACCCCCATGGTCGGGGGCGGCTCGTGCGAGGTCTTCGCCGTGGACCGGGGCGCCGCTCGATGGGTGCTGCGGCGGGCGCCGCGCCACGCCAGCTCGGCCACCGCCCATGACGTGCTGCGCGAGTTCCGCATCCTCGATGCCATCAAGGACGAGCCCGTCGCCATCGCCCGACCGGTGGTGGCGTGCGACGATCCCGACGTCTTCGAAGCGCCGTTCTACGTGATGGAGCGCATCGAGGGACGGCCCATCCTGCAGGCCGTGCCCGAGGCCTGGGCCGGCGCGCCGGAGACGCACGGCAGGGCGCTCGAGGAGCTGATCGACGCCCTCGTCGCCGTCCACGCCGTCGATTGGCAGGCCTGTGGGCTCGGCGACCTGGCCCACGGCGGCGACTACCTCTCGCGGCAGCGCACCCGGTGGCTCACCCAGCTCGAGTCCTATGAGGGACGTGAGCTTCCCACCGCCCACAGGATCGCCGACTGGCTCGAGACCCACCGTCCGGCCGACCAGCCCAGCGCGCTGTGCCATGGCGACTACAAGCTCGACAACGTGCTGTTTGCGCCCGTGGCGCCACCGCAGCTGCTCGCCGTCGTCGACTGGGAGATGGCCGCGATCGGCGATCCGCTGGTCGATCTGGCATGGGCGCTCATCTTCCACCCCGGGCCCGAAGGCACCATGCGCCTCGGCATGGCGAAGGAGCCGAGGTTCGACGTGGCCCACCTCCCCGATCGGGAGAGCCTCGTCGAGCGCTACACCTCCCGCTCGGGCCGGGACACGACGTCGATCGGCTGGTACGACGTGTTCTCCCGCTGGAAGCTGGCCGTGGTCCTCGAGGGCAGCTACGCCAAGTTCCTCCGGGGCCTGTCGAACAAGCCCATCCACGAGCACTTCGGCGCCCAGGCCGACCTGCTGCTCGCCAGCGCCACCACCCTCATCGACCGAGGAGATGCGACATGACAGGACGGATGCGGGCCTGGCAGGTGGGCGGCGCCGGCGAGCCCGCCGAGGTGCTGCATGAGGTGGAGGTCGATCTCCCGCAGCCGGGCCCGGGTCAGGCCCGCATCCGGGTGACGGCCGCCGGGATCGGGTTGCCCGACGTGTTCATGTGCCGAGGCACCTATCCGCTCACGCCGCCGTTGCCGTTCACCTCCGGCCAGGAGGCCACCGGCACGGTCACCGCCGTCGGCGAGGGGGTGGAGCTGCCGATCGGCGCCCGGATCATGTGCGTGACCGCCTTCACCGAGGGGAGCGGTTCCTTCGCCGAGGAATGCCTGGTGCTGGCCGACTCCGCCTTCGCCGTCCCCGACGGCCTCACCGACGCCGAGGCCGCGGGGTTCTGGATCCCGCACCTCACCGGGTGGATCGGGCTCGTCGATCGCGGGCGGATCGCCCCGGGCGACTGGTTGGCGGTGCTGGGGGCGGCCGGCGGCAGCGGCATCGCCGCCGTGCAGCTCGGGCGGGCCCTCGGCGCCCGGGTCATCGCGGTCGTGAGCGACGAGGAGCGGGCCGCGTTCTGCCGCTCGCTCGGCGCCGAGGCGACGGTCAACCACCGCGACGGCCCGCTCGCCCCGGCCCTGCGGGAGATCACCGGTGGGCGAGGCGTCGACCTGGTCTACGACCCGGTCGGCGGCTCCCTCGCCGAGGACGCGGCCGGCGGGCTGGCTCGTCACGGGCGCCTGCTCGCGGTCGGGTTCGCCAGCGGCACGTGGCCGAAGCTGGCCACCCACAACCTCGTCGTCACCAACACCTCCGTCGTCGGTGTGTTCGCCGGCGGCTACAGCCGTGAGGAGCTCGACGACATCCACGCCAACCTCGCCGCCCTCGTCCGCGACGGCCGGTTGCGCAACGCGGTGACGGCCGAGGTCCCGTTCGCCGAGCTGCCGAAGGCGCTCCAACGGATGGCCGACCGCGGCGTGGTCGGCAAGCTCGTGATGGTGCCGTGACCGCATGACCAAGGCACCCGACTTCGACCTCGACGCCGAGGAGATCATCACCGCCGCCGTCGAGATCTTCCAGGAATCCGGCCTCGATGCCGTGAGCATGCGGAGCGTGTCCTCGCGTCTCGGTGTCTCACCTGTCCCGCTCTACAGCCGGGTCGGCAACAAAGAGGCGCTCGTCGACGCCATCGCCGATCGGCTGCTCGCCGACCTGGCGCCGCCGAGCAACGAAGGTGAGCCGTGGGACCAGTACGCCCAGCGCTGGGCCCGAGAGCTCCGGATCCGTCTGCGCCGGGCACGCGACAGCCGGCTCATCGTCTGGTCCGGACGCGACGCCTACGTCGAGGCGTCGCGACCCCTGGTCGCCGCCATGCGCGGCGACGGATTCGCTTCCGATGCGGCCGTGCAGGCCTGCCGTCTGCTCACGTGGGCCACCGTGGGGTTCGGCGCGGTGGAGACCGGCGCGCAACCGCCACCGGGGGGCCGGCGTCGAGCCCGACCCGGCGGCGACCCCGGTGGGATCGACGCCGCCGAGGCCGACACGCTGTTCGACCTCCACATCCGCTACGTCATCGAGGGCATCGCCCGTGACGCAGCAGCCGAACGCACCAGCGCGCGGGCGACCAACCGAAAGGCCAAACGGCGATGACGATCCCCACCCTGGACGCGACCGGCAAGGTCGTGGTCGTCACCGGTGGCAGCAAGGGCCTTGGCCGGGCCATGGCCCTCGGGTTCGCGGAGGCGGGTGCCGACGTCGTCGTCGCCAGCCGCAAGCTCGAGCCATGCGAGGAGGTGGCCGCCGAGATCCGCGACATGGGCCGGCGGGCCCTGGCGGTGAGCTGTCACGTCGGTGACTGGGACCAATGCGCGGCGCTGATCGACGCGACCGTTGCCGCGTTTGGTCGGATCGACGTGCTCGTGAACAACGCCGGCATCGCGCCCGTGGCTCCCTCGGTGCTCGACGTGAGCGAGGCGCTGTTCGACAAGACGATCGCCGTGAACCTCAAAGGCCCGCTGCGGCTGACGGCGCTGGCCGCCGAACACATGGCGCCGGGCGGTTCGGTCATCAACATCAGCTCGAAGGCGTCGTTGCACCCCACGTCGTTGACACTCGTCTACGCCGCCGCCAAGGCCGGGCTGAACGCGCTCACCAAGGCGACCGCCGACGAGCTCGGCCCGCGGGGGATTCGCGTCAACGCCATCGAGTGCGGCACCTTCCACACCGACAGCCTCCACGCGTCGCTCCCGTCGGAGGAGCTGCAGGCGCGCATGGCTTCGAACGTGGCGTTGGGTCGGATCGCCGCCCCAGACGAGATCGTGGGGACCGCCCTGTACCTCGCCAGCGACGCGTCGTCGTACCTCACCGGGGAGCTCATCCTCCTCGACGGCGGCTGACGCCAGCATCGCCCGCAGGGTCCGAGCGGGCGGCTGCATGTATCGTCGATCGATCCTCGTGGGCACCGTCTTCGACACTCCAGTAGCAACGTGACGTCGGGTCGCCGCCATCTTCGGGTGGTCCTGATCGCGCTGGTCGGGTTTCTCTGCCTCGGCGGGGTGGCGCAGGCCGCCGTCATGACGCAGGTCGCCCAGGTTGCACCGGCGCCGGATGAGGCGCCCCAGACGGAGAGCGTGCCGACCACAACGCGGCGTCGGTCTGTCATCTGCCGCCTCCGTCGGCCGAGGTCCAGGTCGTTCCCTTCGGTCGGGGTGCGGCACGGGTGGGCGCCGGCTTGGCTGGCGTCGTCGGCGCTGCGGTCGCTGCCGCCGATGTGGCGAGGGCCACCGGTCCTTCGGCTGTAAGAGAGACCGCCCCGCCGACAAGGCGTTGGGCAAACAATCGGGTCTGCAGGGTCCTGTCCATCACGGCGACCCGCCGCTCCCGTGACCTCTCGCTTGGGCCCCGCCGGCCCGGGCTCCGTTGACGTCGCCGATGGCGGAAACGACGCCGGCCTGATCGGCCGACACAAACTCATCCAGCGCGCAGTAAGGACCGCAGATGCCCATCCCGTCACTCCTCCTGGCCGCAGACACCGCGGTCGGGGACAACTTCGTCAGCTTCGACGTTCCCTTGTGGGTGTGGGTCGCCCTCACGGGGACGATCGTCGTCCTGCTCGTGGCCGACCTATTGCTCGTGCACCGCACGGCCCACGTGATCACCATCAAAGAGGCCTCGATCGAATCCGCCATCTGGATCTCGATCGGGCTGCTGTTCGGGGTGGTGATGCTCGTCTGGCAAGGCGGGTCGGCCAGCGGCGAGTACTACGCCGGCTTCCTCATCGAGAAGAGCCTGTCGATCGACAACGTGTTCGTGTGGGCCGTCATCTTCTCGTTCTTCGGCGTCCCTCGGGCGTACCAGTTCCGGGTCCTGTTCTGGGGCATCTTCGGCGCACTCGTGCTCCGCGGGATCTTCATCTTCGCCGGGGTGTCGCTCATCGAGCGCTTCGAGTGGATCCTGTACATCTTCGGGGCATTCCTGCTCTACACCGCCGCGAAGATCGCCCGGCACGACGAGGACAAGGAGGTCGACTACAACAACAACGTCGCCATGAGGCTGGTGCGGCGGTTGGTGCCGACCACCACCGAGTACGACGGGCAGAAGCTCTTCACCCGCCAGAACGCGAAGCGGCTGGCGACGCCGCTTTTCGCGGTGCTGATCCTCATCGAGGCCACCGACGTCGTGTTCGCCGTCGACTCCGTGCCCGCTGTCCTGGCGGTGAGCCGGGAGCCCTTCATCGTGTTCGCGGCCAACGCCTTCGCCATCCTGGGGTTGCGGTCGCTGTACTTCCTCCTCGGCGGCATGCAGGGCAAGTTCCGCTACCTCAACGTCGGCCTCGGCGTCATCCTCGCCTTCGTCGGCATCAAGATGCTCCTCATCGGTGACCCCTTCGAGGTTCACCTCCCCACGTACATCTCCCTCGGCGTCATCGCCCTGGTCCTCTGCATCGCCATCGCTGCCTCCCTCCGGGCGGACCGGCGAGACCGCACGACGGGCATCGTTCCGCCACCCGAGCTTCCGGTCTCGGACGCGGGCACGTCCGACGAGCTGGGCGGCGTCGACCCTGACCGAGACTCCGTCGATCCACGATGACCTCGACCCCCCGTCGCCGCGTCGCCGTCTTGGGCTCCTTGCTCGTTGTCTTGGCCGCCTGTGGAGGGTCGGGGGCCGCCGGCGCGTCTTGCATCAGGGTGGAGAGCGCCGAGGTCTGCACGGAGAGCAGCGGTGGTGCGATCAGAGTGCGAGCGGCCGGTCTGCAGCCTGGTTCAGACCTCGTCCTGGACACGGACGGCACCGGTTCCGCTTCGTACTCGGTGGGCGACGACGGCCAGCTGTCCGGTGAAGTCGGGATCCTTACCGGAGACCCATCGACGCCGGTCGACATCACGGTTGCCGCCACGACGGGCAGTGGCGCCGTCCTCAAAGGTCAGCTCCGGGCCCGAACGTAGGTGGTCGTCCTCGACGGCGGGTGAGGGCACCCGACCGGAGAACGAACGGCACGAGCCGACTACCGGAAGAGTTGGTACCCGGTGATCTCGAAGCGGAAGAAGACGCCGCTGTCCCACCGGTCGGTCCCGAAGTGCCAGCCGGCACGGCCCTTGCACGGGATGGTGATGCCGTCGAAGGTGGCATGACTGGTGACTTCGACACCGAACGGGTGACGTCCCCAGGTTCCGGTGCCATCCGGGTCGCCCCAGCGCTGGAACGACGAGCTGAGGACTCGGCCTGAGGGGTCGAGCTCGTGGCCAACGCGAGTTCGGTGTCCATCGGTGTCGATGTCGACGGCGATTCGATCCTGAGCACTTGCCGTCCACGCCGCTCCGGGCGTGCTGATGAGCGCGGTCGGGACCAAGATGGACTCGCCCGCCGCCCTCTCTGCGGCGCTCTGAGTGACGTCCTTGCCGTCCGTGTGCACGATGCGGCGCAGCCCGAGAAGCTTCCAATCCATTCCACCGCAACCTTCGACGTAGCGGTCACTACCGCTGACAACCCCCGCCACCCTCGCCTGCCACACCGTGCCAAAGCACGGAGCAAGCAACTGGCGGGCCCGAAAGGGCAGCCAACGGCCAAGCTTGATGTGGCCGCGCATCTCAAGTCGCGCACCGGTCGCCAGGGGCGTTCCGGGGGCGACGCTGGCGTTGAAGTAGCGCCGGATCGGCTCTGCGACCCCAGCGAGGTCCTCGGGGGTGAACTCGCCGGGAGCAGGAAGGCTCCTGAGGAGGCTCTCGAGCCGTGTCCACTCTGGCGTCACGCTCCGAACCACCGACGTCTCCTCTACTTCCGGCGATGCTCGTCGTCGAGGTCACGTGCTGCGACAACGACGCCAGCGTCCCAACCAGGTGCCCGACCACGACGCGGCGGAACCGGTGAAGGGTCGACGCCGCCACGAGCAAGCAGCCACGAGGTGACCGAGTTCGAGTTCCACATCTCACCAGCGTCGAGTTCGTCTCGGCCCCACACCGGCGTCGGCACCGAGGGCACCAGGTCGAGGATTCGCAATGCGGTAGCCAGATCCTCGCTGACGGTCATCGGACTGTTGATGGCTTCGCCGGCGTCCGGGATCACGCCCTGACGCCAGCGTCGGAGCTCGTAGCGGAAGATCCGAAGCCGTCCGGCCCATCGCGCTCCAACAGGACCTTCGGATACGACCCCACGTCGTTCCCCGTGGACGTCGGGAATCGGCGTCATCTCGATGACGAAGCGGCCTGCGGGAACGGTGACCTCGAGCGCCGAGTGAAACAGGTCGGACGGCCGCCGTCGTTGGAGCAACGCCGACATCCACTCGAACAGCCTGCCGGTGCGCCGCACAACGAATGCGCCCGCCCCCAGTGGGATCCAGTAGAGATCGACAGATGGAGGAGGCCGGACCCTCCGAAGCGACTCGGAGCGTGTCTTGATCCCCCGAAGCATCCTGCGTTGCATGGCGAAGTCGCCGAACTCCATCAGCACGACGCCGAGCAGTGCAGACGGTGGGTGCCGCCAGTCATAGACGGCGTGGACGCGGGTGACCAGCCGGGTTCCGCCGTCGTCAGTCGGCGTCAGTCGCCACGCCCAGGTGCTGTCGGGCTTGGTCCAGAGCAGCCACTTGTTGAGCTCGAACGAGTGGACCTTCAAGGCAGTGCGGTCCGACGGCGTCGGCGACGGCGACATCGGGACCCACTGGCCGACCTCGAGGTGTTGGAGGTCGGACACGATGGTGGTCGCGCTGGGATGGGCGAGGTTGTCGAGCAGATCGTTGCTGTACCAGCCGGCACGCAGACACCCGACCTGCACGAGCCAAGGCCAGACGTGATCCGGCGGGACGTCGATCGTTATCGCTCTCGTTGTCCGGAACTGGGCATGCGGCAGAAGTTCGTCGCCGGGGAGCGACGCGGCGATCTCGGCGGGCGTAGCGCCCCAGTGGCGGTGCCACCTCCGGTAGAGGGGCGCGGTGAGGAGGGCGGGGAGATCGTGAACGACCTGGCTGATCTCGCCGAGCAACTCCTGTCTCGTAGGCGCTACGACCTGCGACATCTGGACCACATCTCTTCGTGGCGGACGACTGAGCCAGTGTCAAAGTGTGGTCGTCGCCGGCTCAACCCGGTAGGGCCGTTGGTCCAATCCTGGTCATCCAGGGCGAGCTCGGCAGGGCCACTGGGTAGGCAACGCTGCGTGCCCCCCGAAAGCACGCGGACGGTCGTCGTCGCCCTGGTCGTGAACCTTTCCGTCGCCCTGGCGAAGATCGGCGCTGCCGTGATCACCGGGTCCACCGCGATGGCGGCGGAGGCGGCGCACGCTGTTGCCGACACTGGCAACCAGGTCCTGCTGCTCGAAGCGCAGCGGCGCAGCGTGCGGCCAGCGGACGAGCGGCACCCGTTCGGCTACGGGCGTGATGCGTACTTCTGGGCGCTCATCGCGTCGGTCGGCGTGTTCGTCGCGGGTGCCGTGTTCTCGCTTCGAGAGGGCGTCGCCAGTGTGCTGCATCAGGTCGACGCGACATCTTTCGGGGTCGCCTACGCGATCCTGGCCATCTCCGCCCTCTTCGACTCGGTGTCGCTGGTCCAAGCGGTTCGCCAGCTGCGATCCGAAGCACGCCAGTTCCGCCGAGACTTCCTCGACCAAGTGGTCCTGACGTCCGACCCGACCGTACGGGCGGTGTTCGCCGAAGACGCGGCAGCCATCGCCGGCGACGTGATCGCACTCGTCGGCGTCGCCCTGCACCAGGCCACTGGATCGCCGCTACCCGACGCCATCGCGGCGGTGCTGATCGGCATGCTGCTGGTGGCGGTGAGCGTGCAACTCGCGCGACGGAACCGTGACTTCCTCCTCGGCGAGCAGGCGCCGCCCGCCGTCCGAGTCGAAGTGGAACGGTCGGTGGCCAGCAAGCCGGGCGTGGTCGCCATCAAAGAGCTGGCGCTCACCTACCTCGGTCCTCGACGCATCTGGGTGCTCGCTCGGGTCGACGTGGACGACGGGTTGCGGGGCGATGAGGTCGAGGCGCTGGTCCGGGCAATCGACGAGGACCTCCGAAGCCAGTCGCCCTACATCGTGCGGGTCGACGTCGTTCCCATCGGGCGCTCCGGCTGACGAGACACGGGATTGCGATGGGCGACGGGTGTACGGCGTCGGAGCCGGGGGGTAGCGCGCCCGAGGAGATGCTCGAGGCCCGAGGAGGCCGTCCATGAGACCCGACCAGCGCCGCCCGGAGGTGGGTCCGCCGCTGGCCGGGAGCTACGGGTTCCGTGTCGCCCTCGTGCTCTTGGCCTTGTCGCCCATGCTCGTGGTCAGCATCGCCTCCCAGGTGCTCGAACCGGAGCTCGTGCGGGGACTGGGCGCGTCGTCCACCGGACTGAGCGTGGCGGACGGGCTCGCCAGCGCTGGATACGCCTTCGGCGCAGTGCTCGCGGTCGCGTTCGTGAAGCGACTGCCACCCCGGCCGCTGCTGCTCGCGTACGAGGCCATCTTCGTGGTCGGCTCGATCCTCGCCGCCGCGGCGCCGGGCATCGGCGTGTTCGTGACCGGGCGCACGCTCGAAGGTCTGGCGACCGGGCTGCTCCTCGTGGCCGCGCTGCCGCCCCTCGTCACCGGCTTCGGCGCCGCGAAGCTCCCCACGACGGTCGCCATCGTCGACCTCGGCCTCTTCGGGACTGCGTTTCTGGGTCCCCTCGCCGGTGCCGCGGCGGCCACCTCGCCGGACGGTTGGCGGTTCCTGTTCGCGGCGGCCGCCGTGCTCGGCGCACTCGGCGCCGGCTGCGCCGCGCTCTCCGTCCCGACCGGTGCGCCGCTCGATCCCGAGGGCCGGATCGACCGGTCGGCGATCGTCCTGGCGGCGGGCGCGACCTTCCTTCCGTTCGTGGGCACGGCGTTCCTGACGAGCACCCAGTTCCTGACTTGGATCGTCGTCGCACCGCTCGTCGTCGGCCTCGTGTTCCTCGTCCTCCTCATCGTGACGCAGTACCGCCACCGCGAGCCGCTGACGCCCGTCCGGCTGATCAGTCACACCGTCCCGCTCACCGGCCTCCTTGCCGCCATGTTCGCCGGCGCGGTTGCCGTGACGCTGCTCGAGCTGGCGACGGTCTTCGTCACCGACGTGCAACATGCCGAACCCGCGCAGATCGCGCGCGACTTCTGGCCGGCACCGGTCGGCGTGGCCATCGCCGCGGCGCTGTTCGGCATGCTGTTCCGCAGCCGGCTGGTCCCGGTCCTCATCAACGTGGGCATGGTCGTCCTCGGCGTCGCCGCCGTCGGAGTCGGGCTGCTGCGTGTCGACAGCGTCTCGTGGCTGGTCCCGCTCATCGCCGCCGGCGTTGGCTTCGGTGCCGGCGCCACAGTGTCGCCGGGCCTGTTCCAGGCCGCACTTGCGGTCCCCTCCAAGCAGCTCGGCCCCGCGTTCGCGCTGGTCGAGCTGTTGCGCAGCGAGGCGGCGTTCCTCATCGGACCGATCGTCCTGCATGTGGCCATGTCGTCGGGCGCCAGCCCCTCGGAACTCACCGACGGCATCCATCTCGGCGCCTGGATCATGCTCGCGGCGACCGTCGCCGGAGTGGCGCTGATCATCGCTCTTCCCTTGATTGGCGGTACCGGACTCCAGGCCCCCGACCTGCCCTCGTGGCTGGAGGGTCGCGAGCGGGGGATCGAGTCTCCGCCGCTCGCCGCCGCGCTGCGCGGAGCACATCGCGGGCGCTGACTCGGCGAGCCCAGGTGCCCCCGTCAAGGAGGTGGGGACTAGCCGCCGTCACCCCTCATCTTGGCCTGCATCGGCAGGTCCATCGGGTGGAGCCTGTCGAGGCGTGCCCTCGCAATCTCGACCAGGTCGCGACGGCGGCATTCGAGAGGAGGGCGTATGCGAAGGATCAGCTGGATCGCCGCAGTGCTCATCGGCATCACTCTCCTGGTGGCGTGCGGCAGCGACGACAACAAGAACACGGCCGCGCCCCCGACTTCGAACGCCGCGCCTCCCAGGTACAAGGTCACCGCGACGGAGGTCGACGGTGCCTACAAGTTCGACCTGCCTCCGAACGTCAAGGGCGGCGTCGTCAGCTTCGAGCTCGCCAGCGCGGCGAGCAACCAGGAGCCGCACGACTTCCAGCTCGTCCGTCTCCCTACGGGCCACACCCTCGACGACGTCCTCAAGCAGGTGAGCTCCGACTCCGCCCCGCTGGAGGCGTGGCTGAAGAGCGGGGCCGGTGTCGGAACGGTGGCACCCGGATCCTCCGCCACGGCCACCTTCGAGCTGGCGCCGAACGCGCAGTATGCCTTCTTCTGCACCGAGACCAGCGAGCAGATCGGCCCACACAGCACGCACGGCATGTCGGGCGCGTTCACCACAGGCGCGAAGAGCGGAGCGACCCTGCCCACGGGCAGTGCCACGGTCACGGCCAGCGAGTACAAGTTCGACGCCGTCGGCCTGAAGGCCGGCAACAACACCATCGCCTTCGAGAACGGCGGGACGATGCTGCACCACCTGCTGATGGTCCCCATCCTTCCGGGCAAGACCCTCGACGAGGTGAGGGCCGTGTTCGCGTCGCAAGGGCCGCCGACCGGTCCGCCCCCCGTCGACTTCGAGAAGTCCATCGGCTCGGCGGTTGCCGGGCCAGGTGAGTCGATCGTCTACAAGGCCAACCTGGAGGCGGGGAGGTACGCAGCGGTCTGCTTCCTGCCCGATCCGGGCACCGCCGGGCCGCCGCACGTCGTGAAGGGCATGCTCACGGAGATCGACGTCAAGTAAGGCGCCAGCGAACTGGGGTCGTTTACAGCGGGATCGACCCCTGGCTATGGTCATACGTATGACGTCTGACTTGCCGGCGCTCGCGGGGGCCCTGCCCATCGCCATCGACCCGGACGTGGTCGCGTTCGTGCCCGATCGCTACGACGATCCGGCTGAGGCCTACGCGGCGATGATGCGCGACGGGGCGTCGATCCTGACCGGCCGCGCCACCGGGCCGGACGACGCCGTCCAGCTCGCCCATGACGTGCTGGGGGAGCGGGCGATTGCCGTCCCCGAGGCGGTGGCCGTGCGCGAGAAGGGCGGCAAGGACCGGGCCCGGCCCGGGCTGGGCCACGACAACCTCCAGCCAGCGCACACCGACGGCTACGCCTACGGCGACCACTATCCCGACGTCATCTTCCTGCTGTGCGTCGACCAGTCGGAGATCGGTGGCGAGTCGCTGCTGATCGACGGCTACCGCCTGCTCGAGGAGCTGGCCGCCAGCGACGGGCTCGGGGCCGAGCTCCACGAGCTGCTCACCACGGTGCCGATCGATCAGACGGAGCCGGGCTTCCGGCCGTCCGTGTCGACTGCCATCCAGGTCACCCCCGCCGGGCGGACGATGTTCCGCCGCACCCTCGACCAGCGCGCCGACCCGTCGGTCGACGCCGAGGAAGCGGCCCGCCAGGACCGACTCATCGCCACGTGGCACGAGCTGGTCGAGGGGATCTCGCCCCTCATCACGCCATGCAAGCTCCAGCCCGGCGAGGCGCTCTGCGTCGACAACTACCGGATGCTGCACGGCCGCTATCCGTTCGTCTACGAGGAGCGGTTCATGTGGCGAATCTGGGCCTGGACCACCGACGGCATCGGGACCCCCGAGGGGATCCTCCACTCCGACAGTCGCTACGCGGTCACCGAGCCGTCGTAGCCGGGGCCGGTGCCACCGAGTCGCCGGCCACGAGCTCGCACGGCAGCAGCACCTCGGCATCGATGGGCACGCCGTTGATGGCGTCGACGAGGGCCAGGGCGGCGAGCGAGCCGACGGCCTCGGCCGGACGATACAGGCCGGTCAGCGCCGGGCGGATGCCGCGACCGACGTCATCGAGGTGTGAGCAGATGACCGAGAGGTCGGTGGGCACGGTGAGGCGCTCGTCGGCCGCCCCGGCGTAGACGGCCGCCGCCAGCCGGCTGTCGTCGCACACGATCGCCGTCGGTCGGGCGGCCTCGGGGAGGGCCAGCATCGGGGCGATGGCGTCGATGCCGGCCTCCAGGGTCACGTCGGCGGCGTCGGCCTCGAGGAGCGAGACGCCGGCCGTGCCCGAGGAACCGATGGCGGTGACGAGGGCCTGGCGCTGCTGGGCGAACGCCGTCTTGTCGGGCAGGGCGCTGAGGTGGCCGATGCGGCGGTGGCCCAGCTCGAGCAGCACGTCGAGCATCGTGCGGGCCGCCTGGTCGAGGTCGTAGGAGCGTCGGGGCACGCCCGGGGGTGCCGTCTCGATGGCCACGATCCGGCCGGCGAAGCGCTTGAGCGGCCCGGCGTCGGGCTCGTTGACGGCGGCGAGGATCAGGCCGTCGAAGTCGTGGGCCTGCACCGCATCGGTGAGCGCCGCCTGCTCGTGCAGGTCGTTGTCGGTGGAACCGATCAACACGCTCCAGCGGACCGAGTCGTCGGCGGCGGCCAGGCCCTCACGCACCCCGTGGAGGACACGGTCGAACACCTCGTAGCCGAGCTTGGGCACGAACAGGCCGATGGTGTTGGAGCGGCCGGTGCGCAGCCGCCGGCCAGCGGCGACCGGCCGGTAGCCGAGCTCGTCGCAGGCGTCGAGCACGCGCTGGCGGGTGGCCTCAGAGACGCGCGGCGCCCCGGAGAGGGCGAGCGACACCGTGCTCTGGGACACCCCGAGGTGGCGGGCCACGTCGACGCTCGTCACCGGTCGACCGGGTCTCGCCTGGTGATCGACCACGGACGCTCCTGTCATTGCATCGGGCGCCGTGGCGCTTGACCCTAGCGGCGGTCGAGCCGCCCATCGCCTGACTCCGCGTGCCCGGTCAGGTTCGAGAAAGGCGTCCGACCCGGGCGATTCACCGCCCGGACATTTGCCCGGAAGACGGCATCACCTACGTTGTCATACGTATGATATCCGCAGCCGCCAGCCACCCACCCTCTGCTGATCCTCACGCCGTCGGCGACGCGTCGGAGGCCCGGGCCGAGCAGGACGACCTCCGCTCGAAGGTGTGGCCCGAGCTCCGCCAGGTGGCACGGCCCCACCCGATCCTCGGCTTCGACTTCGACAACTTCATCGCCGACTTCGACGGTTCGGACCGATGCGCGGAGCTCCTCCGGGAGCTCCCCGCCTACCAGGCCGCGTCGGCCGTGTTCGTGACCCCGGACGAGTGCACCGGCCTCATCCGCCAGTGGGTGCTCGAGGATGGCAAGGTCCTGGTGGTCACCACCTTCGGGATCGTCGACGGCTTCCGGATGGTGCGCCCCACCGAGCTGCCCGACGGCGGCGCCGAGCAGGCCGCCACCATGGCCTGGCTCCACGAGGTCGCACCTGCCGTCTCGCTCGGCGAACTGGCCGGCCTCGGCATCTCGTTCCTCGTGACCGGCGCCGGCGCCATCACCCGCGGCGGCGTGCGCCTCGGCAAGGGCCACGGCTACTTCGACCTGGAGTGGGCCATGCTCTCGGAAGTAGGCGCGCTCGACGCGACCCCCACGGTGGCCGGGGTCGTCCACGACTGCCAGCGCCTCGACGTCGATGTCACCGTCGCCGCCCACGACGTTCCCGTCGACGTGGTCGTCACCCCGACCGGCGTCGAGCCCTTCGCTGTGCACCGGGGCCCGGGCCAGGTGCTCTGGGACCAACTCACCGTCGAGCGTGCCGCCGGCATGCCCCCGGTGGTGGAGCTGGCGCTCCTCCGAGCCGGCGCCACGTCGCGCTGACCTCGCCCATCCCGCTCTCCTCACCCACCTCGGCCCCTCGCCGACCTGTCCCAAAGGACCCCGCAATGATCAGTCGTAGGCAGTTCTTCGTCCGTTCCGGGCAGGCAGCCGGAGCCGTGGCCCTCGCCGGCGGTGCCGGTTCGCTGCTCAGTGCCTGCGGCGGCAGCGATTCGCCCTCCGCCGCTTCGGCGGGGAGCGGCGGCGGCAAGCTCTCGACGCTGCGGATGCAGTCGGCCTGGGTGAGCGACGCCGAGTTCATGGGCTACTACATCGCCCTCGACAAGGGGTACTACGAGGCCGAGGGCCTGAAGTACACCTACCTCCCGGGCGGTCCCGACGTGATCCCGGAGACCACCTTGCTCGCCGGCCAGGCCGAGCTGGCGCTCACCACCGTCGAGGGTGTCGCCAAGCTGGTGGCCGACGAGGGCGCCAAGCTCAAGATCATCGGCACCCAGTACCAGAAGAACCCGTCGGGCGTGGTCTCGCTCGAGGGCAACGGTGTGTCGTCGCCGGCCGACCTCATCGGCAAGACGCTCGCCATCGCGCCGGTCGGACAGATCACGTTCGAGGCGCTCTTCAAGATCAACAACCTCGACATCTCCAAGGTCAAGATCGTCCCCTACGCCTACGACCCGACCCCGCTGCTCGAGCACAAGATCGACGCCTCCGGCGACTTCGTGACGAACGTGCCGTTCACCATCGAGGAGAAGGGCGGCAAGCCCACGTCGTTCCTGCTCTACGACTACGGGCTGGTGCTCTACAACGACGTGGTCGTGGTGCAGGAGGACTACCTCAAGAGCCACCGCGAGGAGCTCGTCGGCTTCCTGCGGGCCAGCCGCAAGGGTTGGGACGAGAACTTCAAGGACACCAAGGCCTACGTCCCGCTCCTCAAGCAGGGCTTCGGCAAGGACACGGGGCGCTCGGCCGCCAACGAGGAGTACTTCAACAACGCCCAGAAGCCGCTGATCGAGCACCCCGACGGCATCTACTCGATGGGCGCGGCGGACATCGACAAGAACATCGAGACCCTCGGCCGCTTCGGGATCAAGGTCGACAAGAGCCTGTTCGTGACCGACCTGCTCGACGAGATCTGATCCATGCTCGACGGTCGGTCGGCGAACAGGGTTCGCGACGTGGTGGCCGACCATTTGATGACCATCGCCGCGGTCCTCGTGTTGGCCACGGTGTGGGAGGTGGTCGGCCGCCTGCCGGCGTCGGACGGCGTCTTCCCCTCGCTGTCGGCGGTGGCGCGACAGCTGTGGACCGACCGGGACCTGTATCCGCCGAACGCCTCCATCACCCTGCGCAATGCCGCCGTCGGGTTCGTCTACGGCAACGCCGTGGCGATCGGGCTGGCGGTGGCCTTCAATCAGGTCCCGGTCCTCGGACGGCTCACGCGGGGCCTGCTCGTGTCCCTCTACTGCCTGCCACTGATCGTCCTGGCGCCGATCATCGGGGTGTCGTTCGGCGGCGAGACCCCCAAGGTGGTCCTCGCCGCCATCGCCGTGCTGTTCCCGACCTACGTGAGCACCACGGTGGGGCTGCGCTCGGCCGACGGCACCCTCCGCGACGTGGTCCGGGGGTACGGCGGTGGCCGTTGGGCGGTCCTGCGCAAGGTCACGATCCGGGCTGCGCTTCCGGACCTGCTCGCCGGCCTGCGCGTCGCCGCTCCCGGCGCCATCCTCGGCGCCATGCTCGGTGAGTTCCTCGGCGGGCGCCGTGGGCTCGGGGTCCTGCTCGTCGCCACCATGCCCCAGGCCTTCCCCGAGCGGCTCTGGGGCATCGGTCTGGCCGCCGCCGCGGTGGCGGCAGCCAGCTACGCGGTGTTCGCCGTCATCGGCTCGGTCGTCACCGCGCGGCAGCAGTCGCCGGTGGTGGCGGTGGGCGGCGTGGCCGCGGTGGAGCGGGTGGGCTACCTCCCCGAGCCGGTGTGGTCACTGGCGTCCTTCGGCCTGGTGGCCGGTGCCTGGATCGCCTACCTGAAGGTCGTCGGCCTGCCCCCGACCTTCGCCAAGAGCCCGAGCGACGTGTGGGACTACCTCGTATCCGGTGCCGCCGCCGCAGGGCACCGCTCGTCCTTCATCGACGCCCTGCAGGTCACCATGCCTCGCGCCGCCATCGGCCTCTTCTGCGGCCTGCTCCTCGCCTTCGTGCTGGCCACCGTGCTGAGCCTGTCGAGGGCGCTGGCGGCCGCGCTGTTGCCGGTCGCCCTCTTCTCGCAGTCGATGCCGCTGGTGGCCCTCACGCCGCTGCTGGTGATCGTGCTCGGCCGCGGCAACGTGACCGTGCTCGCCATCACCACGTCGGTCACGTTCTTCCCGAGCTTCGTCACCGTGAGCCAGGGTTTGCGCTCCACACCCACCGCGGCGATCGAGGTGCTCCAGATCTACGACGCCTCGCCGCTGCTGATCCTGCGCAAGGTGGCAGCACCCGGCGCTCTGCCCCACCTGATCGCCTCGGCCCGCCTGGCCATCCCTCGAGCCCTGCTCGGCGTGATCCTCGCCGAGTACCTGGCCCTGGGCACGGGGGTGGGCCAGCTCATCCTCCAGGCGCGCGGTCGGTTGGAGTTCTCCCTCCTCTGGTCGGTGGCGGCGGTCGTCACGCTGATCTCGGTCATCGCCTACGGCACCGTGGGCCTGCTCGAACGGTGGTGCCAACGCCGCTTCGGGGTGGAGCAGTGAGCGCCGCCGAGGTCACCACCGAACCCGTGGCCAGTTCCGGGCTCTCGCTGCGCGACGTGGTGAAGGACTTCCGTGTCCGCCGACAGGTCGTCCGGGCCCTGGACGGTCTCGACCTCGAGGTCGCCGCCGGTTCCTTCGTTGCCGTCCTCGGCCCGTCGGGGTGCGGCAAGTCCACCGTGTTGCGCCTGCTGGGCGGGTTCGAGGTGCCGAGCGCCGGCACCGTCGAGGTCCATGGCGGACCGCCCTCGGCCGCCCGGGCCCGGCACCAGCTCGGCATCGCGTTCCAGGATCCGGCCCTGCTCCCGTGGAGGACGGTCGAGGACAACATCCGCCTTCCGCTGGAGGTGATCGGCGGTGACGACGTGGCGGCGAGGGTGGCCGACCTCATCGAGCTCGTGGGCCTCGATGGCTTCGAGCGGGCCCGTCCCTCCCAGTTGTCCGGCGGCATGCGTCAGCGGTGCGCGATCGCCCGTGCCCTCGTCGCCGAACCGCGCGTCCTCCTCCTTGACGAGCCCTTCGGTGCGCTCGACGAGATGACCCGCCGCCGCATGAACATGGAGCTTCAGCGCATCTGGGGCGAGCGGTCGCCGACCACCCTGCTCGTCACCCATTCCGTCGAAGAGGCGGTCCTCCTCGCCGACCGCGTGGTGGTCATGTCCGGGCGGCCCGGACGTGTCGTCGCCGATGTCACCATCCCCTTCGACCGACCGCGGACGGTCGAGCTGCAACGAACACCTGCGTTCCACGCCATCGTCGACGATCTCACCGGCCTTCTGATGGGAGACGACCATGCGTGAGCGCGGTCATCCCGTCGTATGCACCTCGACCTGAGGGCCGGCCCCGCCGCCGTCGGGCCCGTCCGATCCGGTCGTCCCATCGAGGGCGGCCCGCACGGCGTCGCCGTCGACCGTCTCGTGGGCGATCAGCTCGCCGACGAGCCGGTCGATCGCCTCCCGATGATCGCCGAGCAGCCCCAGGGCTCGCGTCTCGGCTTCCCGTAGGAGGGCTGCCACCTCTTCGTCGATGACGCGCTGGGTTGCCTCGGCGTAGCTTCGCCGCTGCACCTCCTCGTTCCCCAGGTACATGGGTGAGCCGCTGGCGAAGCCAACAGGTCCGACTCGCCCACTCATGCCGTACTCCCGCACCATGCGCGTGGCGAGGTCGGTCGCGCCCGCCAAGTCGGACGCTGCCCCCGTGGACGCCTCACCGAGGACGAGCAGCTCGCTGGCGCGACCGCCGAGGCGGACAGCGAGCGAGTCCTTGAGGTAGCTCTCCGAGTACAAGTGGCGCTCATCGGCTGGCAGCTGCTCGGTGACCCCGAGCGCCTGTCCGGCCGGCAGGATCGTCACCTTGGCGACGGGATCGGCCCGGGGACAGAGCGCGGCCACCAGGGCGTGGCCCGACTCGTGCACGGCAACGGCGTACTTCTCCTCGGGCAGCAGGGCGTTCGTGGCCTCCCGGCGGCCGAGCAGGATCCGATCCCGGGCCTCGGAGAAGTCCGACGCGGAGATGACGTCGCGACGGTCCCGCACGGCCACGATGGCGGCCTCGTTCACCAGGTTGGCGAGGTCTGCCCCCGAGAACCCCGGCGTCGCCCGGGCCACCACGTCGAGATCGACGTCGCTGGCGAGGTGCTTCCCGGTGGTGTGGACGCCGAGGATGGCGGTCCGCTCCCGAAGGTTGGGAAGCGGGATCTCGACCTGCCGGTCGAATCGCCCGGGACGGAGGAGCGCCGGGTCCAGCGTCTCGGGCCGATTGGTGGCCGCCAGCACGACGACGCCGGCCGCCGGATCGAACCCGTCCATCTCGCCCAGCAACTGATTGAGGGTCTGCTCGCGTTCGTCGTTGGAGACGAAGGCTCCGCCGCGCCGCTGGCCGATGGCATCGATCTCATCGATGAAGATGATCGCCGGAGCCGTCTTGCGGGCGGCGGTGAAGAGGTCGCGGACGCGTGCGGCGCCCACGCCGACGAACATCTCCACGAAGCTCGAACCCGTGAGGGCGAAGAAGGGGACCTCGGCTTCGCCCGCCACGGCCCGGGCGAGCAGCGTCTTTCCGGTCCCCGGGGGCCCCACCATCAGCACGCCGCGGGGCCCGACGGCCCCGGCCGCGGTGTAGCGCTGGGGGTACTTGAGGAAGTCGACAACCTCACTGATCTCCCGCTTCGCTCCCTCGTAGCCGGCGACATCCGAGAAGCGGGTCTTGGGCCGCTCTTCGTTGTACACCTTGGCCTTCGAGGACCCGATGCCCATGATGCCGCCGGCCAGCTGCCGGGTAGCCCGGCGGCTGATCCAGAGGTAGAAGCCCAGCAGGAGGACAAAGGGAAGGAGGCCGCCGATGATGCTCAAGACACTCGTGGAGCTCGTCGCCCCCGTCACCGTCACGTGATGGGTGGCCAGGTCACCCAACAGGGCGGGATCGGGAACCGCAGTGGGGATCCTCGTGTCGTAGTTGGTGTTGTCCGAGAGCTGGCCGGTGACCTTGCCGGTGGTGTCGATGACCGCGGTCTTGACCTGGTTGGCGTCGACCCTGGTCGTCCAGGCGCTGTAGGTCAGCGACGTCGTCTTGGTCGCGGACGTGGGGAAGAAGAGGAGCAGCAGGGTCACCGCGAGGCCAGCGAGCCACAGGGTGTGCAACCACTTGGGCGCGGGCTTGGCCGGCGGTGGCTTCGGGGGCTCCGTCGGCGGGCCGGGCTTGGCGGGGCTCGAGCGGTGGAGGTGGAACGATGACATGGGACGACGCCCTCTTCCCTCGCGAACGCTCACCCCGTGAGCCCGCTCAGCGTCACTGAGACGGTCTTCTTGCTCCCGCTCGCGCTTCTGATGATCACGGACGTCTTGTCACCAGGCTTCAGTCCGTGGAGCACCCCCTGGAGGATGGAGAGCGTCGGCGTCAGTTGACTGTTGATCTGGTCGATGATGTCGCCCGGCTTGACACCAGCCTTGGCGGCAGGGCTGCCCGGCTGGACCGTCCTGACGATCACGCCGCCTGCCTGATCGAGTGGGCTGATGGCCGTCGTCCCCACGATGCCGAGCGCGGCCTGAGCGGTGTTGGTCACCTTGCCTTGCGAGATCAGCTCGCCGGCGATCAGCTTGGCGGAGCTGCTGGGGAGCGCGAAGCCGATCCCGGGGGCTGACCCTCCGCCGACCTGCGGGTCGGTGGCCGCCAGCGTCGGGATGCCGATCACCTGACCGTTGATGTCGACCAAGGCCCCGCCGCTGTTGCCCGGGTTGATGGCGGCGCTCGTCTGCACGGTGTCCGACAACACGACCCCGTTGTCCTCCGAAACGGCTCGACCGTTGAAGCTGACGATGCCTTCGGTGACCGAGCTGGCCAAGCCGAGCGGATTGCCGATCGCCAGGGTGATGTCTCCGATCTGCAGCTTGGTCGAATCCCCGAAGGTGGCAGGGGTGAGGCCCGTGGTCCGGTTGGCCCTGATCACTGCCAGATCCTCGGGCGGATAGGTCCCGACGAGTGCTGCCGCCGCGGTCTGCCCATCGGAGAAGGTGACCTGGAACTGCGTGGCGCCGGCGACGACGTGGTTGTTGGTGACGATGTTGCCTTGCTCGTCGAACACGACACCCGATCCCAATCCGATCGGTGTCGAGATCTCTACGACCGATGGGCGCACCTTGTTCACCACATCGACGTAGGCCGTTTGGAGCGCCGACCCCGATGAGGCAGCAGCCGAGGTTGTCCCGAGGGACGTCGAGGTGGAGCCCGAGGCAGTCCCGGTTGACGGGCTGCTGGAGCAGCCGGCGAGCGCCAGCCCCGCGATCAGTGTGAGTAGTCCAACGAATCTGAATCGAGTCATGTCGCTCTCTTGGTCCTAGTCGGTTGAGCCGCGAGGGATGATCGCGACGGGGCGGTTGGCGAAGTTGGGGAGTCGGGCCGGTACGCGGCCGAGCATCAGGCCTCGGAGGTGGCCCACGCCCTTGCGACCGACGACGATCACCGACCCATCCACCTGATCCGCCACGCGGGTCAGGGCCCTGATGGGGTCGTCGACCTCCACGGTCATGGTGATCTCCACGTCCGGGGTGGCGGCCCAAGCCACTTGGGCCCGCACGATCGCTTCCTTCTGGTCGGCGACGGTCGCCCCCGCGGGGTGGGGGTACGACCTGGCCATCGGGTCGGACGCGTACACGACGCTGACCGGGCCTCCGACCGCTTCCGCCAGACGCACGGCCCACTCCAGGGTCGTGACGTCGTTCACTGAGCCGTCCAGGCCGACCACCACCGGGCTGCCCTGCAGCGGGCCGCCCATGCCGGGGACGATGACGAGGGGGGTCCGCAGCCGGTGGGCGAGATGGCGGGCGATGTTGCCCTGCCCCAGCCCATGGAAGCCACCGCTCCATCGGGCTCCCACGACGACGACGGCGGCACCTTCGTCGTTCACCAGGTCAGGGATGACGACCTGGGGATCACCATCGATGAGCTCGACTCGGCATGGCACATCGGGCGCCACGGTGCTCAACTCCGACGCGGCCTGCTTCCGTACCTTGGCGATGTCGTCCTCGTACCAGTCGGGAGGAGATTCCGACTGGGGCGAGCTGTAGGCGACGACGCCCACCAGTTCATCGCCGTTCAGCCGGCTGTAGTCAGCGGCCCAGCGCAGCGACTCCACTTGGGCGGGCGGGACATCGAGCCCGACAACAACCGTCTCCACGCCTCGACCTCCGTGCTGGGCGCCCCTTGGTGCCAAGCATGCGGGGCGCCGGCGAAGGCGGACATCACGCGAACGCGCGGAAAGTCGTCGACACCGAACCGCTCCTACGCGGGTGCGTGAGGTGGCGCCGCCCACCCATGCCCGACCCTGGTGATGGGTGGTACAGCTGGGTGACGCTGTGGTTGCGGCTGCCGCCGGCGCGGGCAGCGAGGTGCTCCCGGCTCGCGTCCAGATGGCCACGACGTTGGGGTTCCACATCATCCTGGCGTGCATGGGGATCGCATTCCCCACGGTCGTGCTGGTGGCCGAGTTCATCGGCCGCCGCCGGTCCGATGAGACGGCACTCCTGCTGGCACGGCGCTGGTCGCAGGCCATGGGAGTCCTGGTCGCCGTCGGCGCCATCACCGGGACGGTGCTGTCGTTCGAGATGGGCCTGCTCTGGCCCGGACTCATGCGCCAGTACGGCGCAGTGCTGGGCTTGCCGTTCGGCGTCGAAGGCCTGTTCTTCTTCCTGGAGGCCATCTTCACCGCCATCTACCTCTACGGCTGGCGGCGCCTCCCCGGCTGGGCCCACTTCTGGACCGGTGTGCCGATCGCGGTGAGCGGGATCGGAGGCGCGATGTCGGTGGTCGCCGTCAACTCGTGGATGAACCAGCCAGGGGGCTTCACCGAACAGGCAGGGCGCATCGTCGCCGTCAACCCGTGGCAGGTGTTCTTCAACCACGCGGCCGCCTACGAGATGCCGCACATGATCATTGCCGCCTACATGGTCACCGGGTTCATGGTCGCCAGCGTGTACGCGGTTGGCATCCTGCGGGGCCGCCGGAATCGCTACCACTACACCGGCTTCGCCATCCCCTTCGTCCTGGCCGCGGCGCTCACCCCGTTCCAGCTGCTGGTCGGCGACACCGCGGCCCGCAGCATCGCCTCCGACCAGCCGGTGAAGTTCGCATCCATGGAGTACGTCGCACGCACGGGGAGCGACGTCCCCGAGTACATCGGCGGCATCTTTGTGAACGGCCGCGTGTACGGCGGCTTGAAGATCCCCGGCATGGATTCGCTGCTGGTCGGGTTCAGCACCGACACGAGGGTCGTGGGGTGGGAGAGCGTGCCCGCCGCCGAACGGCCGCCCGCCCCCTGGCTGCTTCACCTGGCCTTCAACGCGATGGTCGGCCTGGGGACGCTCCTGCTGCTGACGGGGCTGTGGGCGCTCGTTGTGTGGTGGCGTCACCGCCGGCTGCCGCGCCAGCGACTGTTCTGGCTCCTCGCTGTCGTGGGCGGCCCGGCGGCGATCGCGGCCATGGAGAGCGGCTGGGTGGTCACGGAGGTCGGCCGCCAACCGTGGGTGGTCTACGGCCTCCTCACCACCGCCGATGCGGCCACCACCAGCGGCGGCGTCGTCGGGACGTTGAGCATCATCGTGGCGCTCTACGCCGTGCTCGGTGCCGCGACCATCGTCATCCTGCGGACCATGGCCCGGCGCTGGCGAAGCAGCGAGACCCAACAGCCCACCGTCCCCTACGGCCCGCCTCCCGGCCCGCCGTCCCAACCGCTGAGCAAGGTCGGGACCTGATGGCGGAGGTGGTCGGGGCCATCCTGCTGGCCGTGATCACCCTGTACGCCATCTTTGGCGGGGCCGATTTCGGGGGCGGCTTCTGGGATCTGGTGGCCGGCGGCGACCGCCGCGGACGTGCCCCTCGCGACCTGATCGACGAGGCGATCACTCCCGTGTGGGAGACCAACCACATGTGGCTCATCTTCGCCCTGGTGATCTTCTGGACGGCCTTCCCCGACGCATTCGCCTCGGTGATGACCGCAGCGGCCCTGCCGATCTGGCTGGCGGTGCTCGGGATCGTGCTGCGCGGCGCCGGCTTCGCGTTCCGCGCGGAGGCCCGCCGCCTCAGCGCCCAGCGGGCGCTGGGCGCGACGTTCGCACTCTCCTCGCTCCTGACCCCGTTCTTCATGGGCACCGTGATCGGTGGCATTGCGGCCGGCCAGATTCCGGCCGATGCCACCAGCGCCAGCCGCTCCAGCTGGACCGGAACCACCTCGCTGCTGACTGGCTTGCTCTTCGTCGGTGCGTGCGCCTACCTGGCCGCCGTCTACCTCATCGGCGAGGCTGCCCGGCGAGACGACCACCACCTCGAGGTGTACTTCACCCGCCGGGCACAGGCCTCTGGCGTCGTTACCGGCGCACTGTCGTTCGCCACGCTGCTCGCCTTGCACAGCTCGAACCCGACGCTGTTCGACCGCCTCACCGGCCGGGCGTTTCCGCTGGTGATCGTCGGCGAGGCGGCCGGCCTCGGCGCGCTGGCATTCCTCCTGACCGGCCGCCGGCGCGGCCTGCGGGTGCTCGCCGCGCTCGGCGTGGCCGCCGTGCTGTGGGGATGGGGCGTTGCCCAGTACCCGACCCTGCTGCCTGGTACCGGGATCACCCTCACCAACGCCGGTGCCCCGCACGCCACCCTGGTCGCCCTGGTCGTCCTGTTTGGGGTCGTCGTCCTCCTCGTCGCGCCTTCCGTGCTGCTGCTGTTCTCCCTGCAGGGCCGCCGCCGCCTGGTGGGTGGAGACGCTGAGGGGACCGTGCTGGCCCCGTGGCCTCTCCCCGGGACGCTGCCACTCAGCGGGACGCCACTCAGCGGGGCGCAGCCACTCCAGGGATCGGTCCGATCGCAGCGGGCATCCTCCGACCGGACGGACGCTGGGGGCCGAGCCGCGCCCGTCGTCCTGCTCGTCGTCCTGCTCGTCGTCGGCGCCCTGGTGAGCGCCGTTACCCGCCTCGCGCGTCGAGTCGGTCCCGTTGCGGCCCGACGACGTACTTAGGGTCGCGAACGGAGGCCCGGCCGGCCTCGAAGACGGCGAAGCGCGTGACGGCCGAACCGGCGAGCAGCGTTGCCCCCGCGAGCGCCGAGACGGCCCGGCTGCGACGGCCCAGGAGTGCGGCCCCAGTCCCGGCGATGGCGAGGAGCTGCCCGGTCCGCAGCAGGACCCCTGCCCTCCCTGTCCGGTAGGGCTCGGCCTCCGGTCCGAGGCGCCGGTCGAGCAACTGCTCGGCGGAGAGCTCGGCTGCGGCGCCGAGCGTCGCCAGCCGGACGGCGGGGCCGGCGGCCTCCGGCCTGACCGCCAGCAGGCCCAGCCCACCCGCCGCGGTAGCGGCCGAGCCCACGAACAGGTAGGGCAACTCGCGACGGGCGTCGTGCCAGGCCGGCACCGCGGTGTCGGCCAGCAGGGCCGAGGTGTAGGCCGCGACGGCGGGGCCGAGCGCGGCGGCCCCCGCGGAAGCGGCGAGCCCAGCCCGCGGCAGCTTCCGGCCGACGGTGGAGGCAGCGGCCCCCATGGCAAGGGGAGCGTAGGCGGACACCAACCAGGTGCCGACGCTCATCGGCGAGGTGATCTTGAACACCCGCAACATGTTGACGAACCGGGCCGGCCGGCCGAGGTCGTGGACCAGCGCTGCGAGCGACAGGCTGATCGCTCCGGCCGCCCCGACCTTGGCGGTGCGCGCCAGCTCCGGATGACCGGAGAGCTGCGCGCCGGCGGCGAGGGCGGAGGACGCGCCAGCCAGCCCGCCGAGGAACAGGTAGCTGGGGATGTCCGCCTCCCAGACGGTCTCCTTGAGCACTGGCCGGCCGTAGTAGGAGGTGAACTCGGCCTCCGGCACCATCTGCTTCCCGCCGTCGCGGCGGCCCGTCCTTGACTTCATCGCCGACCTGACACGCACGCCGCAACAGCTGCAAGGGCGAGGCTGGCCGCGGCGATGCCCGCATGCCGCCAGATGCGGGGCAGCTCGCGGGTCGTGACCACCGGGTCCGGCGGCAAGCCATACACCTCGGGCTGGTCAAGCAGCAGGAAGAAGGCTCCCGCGCCGCCGACGCCGTCGTCGGGATCCTCGCCGTACAGCCGTGCCTCCGACCGGCCGGCGTCGTGGAGCTCCGCGACCCGCTGCCCAGCCCGCTCCCGCAACTCGTCGAGCGGGCCGAACTGGATGGATTCGGTGGGGCACGCCTTGGCGCACGCCGGCATCAGTCCGGCACCCAACCGGTCGTAGCAGAGCGTGCACTTGTGCGCGCCCCCATCCGACGGGCGCCGGTCGATCACGCCGAACGGGCACGCCGAGACGCAGTAGCCGCACCCGTTGCAGACGTCGTCCTGGACGATCACCGTGCCGAACTCGGTGCGCATCAGGGCGCCGGTCGGGCAGACGTCGAGGCAGGCCGCTTCGGTGCAGTGCTTGCACACGTCGCTCGACATGAGCCACCGCAAGCCGTCGTGGTCCGCCCCGGGCTGCTCGATGAACGCGACGTGCCGCCAGGTCGAGGCGCCCAGGCCCTGGGTGTTGTCGTAGGACATGCCCGTCAGCAGGAGCCCGTCCTCGGGCACGGCGTTCCACTCCTTGCATGCGACCTCGCAGGCCTTGCAGCCGATGCAGATCGAGGTGTCGGTGAAGAACCCCATCCGCGGCGGATGGTCTCTATGACCGGCCAGCGCCGCCGGGTCGAGGGCACGAGCCTCAGCCGCCATCACACCTCCGTCCCCGTCTCGTCCGTTATGCCGGCGCGTTCCTGGTAGCGCCGCACCAGTTCGCGCAGAGCTGGCCCGCGCGGCCGTCTGCCCGGGCGGATGTCGCAGGCCATGGCCTTGACCTCCTGGATGTGCACGTTCGGTTCGAGCGCCAGGTGAGCCAGCTCGTTGAAGGCGTCCCCGGTCGTGTACCCGTTCGGTCCCCAGTGCCACGGAAGCCCGACCTGGTGCAGCGTGCGGCCCTGAACCTCGAGGGGCCGGATCCGCTCGGTGACCAGGACCCGAGCCTCGATCGCACTGCGAGCCGTGACGACCGTGGCCCAGCCGAGATGCTCCAGGCCGCGCTCGGTGGCGAGCTGCGGTGACACCTCGCAGAAGAACGCTGGCTGCAGCTCTGCCAGGTACGGCAGGAAGCGGGACATCCCGCCGCCGGTGTGATGCTCGGTGAGCCGGTAGGTGGTGGTCACGTACGGGAACACGTCGGCGCCGGGCTGGTCGCCACTCGGCTGGTACCGGTTCTCCGGGTGGCGGAGCAGCTGGCGGACAGGGTTGTGTTGCTGGCCGTAGAGGAGGTTGGGGAACGGGGACTCCTGCGGCTCGTAGTGCGTGGGCAGCGGGCCGTCCACTAGGCCCGCCGGGGCGAACAACCACCCCTTGCCGTCGGCCTGCATGATGAACGGATCGACGCCGGAGATGGCCGCCGGGCCAGTGGCGCCCTCGGACGGGCGGAAGAACGGGGGACGGTCGGCGATGAAGTCCGGGACATCGTGGCCCACCCAACGCCCCTTCTCCTCGTCCCACCAGATCAGCGCCTTCCGCTCGCTCCAGGGCTTGCCGTCGGGGTCCGCCGATGCCCGGTTGTAGAGCACCCGTCGGTTGGCCGGCCACGCCCAGCCCCACTCCGGCGCCACCCAGCTCTGTTGCTGCCCTGGCTTGCGCCGGGCGGCCTGGTTGACGCCATCGGCATGGACCCCGCAGTAGATCCAGCAGCCGCACGCCGTGGAGCCGTCGTCGGTGAGCTGGGTGTAGGCCGACAGCGGGTGCTGCTCGGCATCCCACCCATTGATCTCGGCGAGCACCGCCTCGGCGTCCGGTTCGTCCAACGACCCCCGCAGCGGGTACTCCCAGGTGAGGTCGAGCACCGGTCGGTCGACGTCGTCGACGGAGGAGGCCAGCTTCTCCCGGATCCGCCGCCCGAGGTGGTAGGTGAACCAGAGATCGCTGCGGGCATCACCGGCCGGCTCGACCGCCTCGTGGTGCCATTGCAGCATGCGCTGCGTGTTGGTGAAGCTGCCCGACTTCTCGGTGTGCGCAGCGGCCGGAAGGAAGAAGACCTCGGTACCGATCTCCTCGGTTCGCTGCTCGCCGGTCTGGATCTCGGGGCCGTCCTTCCACCAGGTGGCGCTCTCGATCATGACCATGTCCCGCACCACCAGCCAGTCCAGGTTCGCCATACCCAGGCGCTGCATCCGGGCGTTGGCCGACCCGACCGCCGGGTTCTGGCCGTACAGGAAGTAGCCCTTGCACGTGCCGTCCAGTTGCGCCAGCACCGTCTCGTAGGTGCTGTGGCTGCCGGTCAGCCGCGGCAGGTAGTCGTAACAGAAGTCGTTCTCGGCCGTCGCCGCGTCGCCCCACCAGGCCTTCAGCAGGCTGACCATGTAGGAGCGGGTGTTCGCCCAGAACCCCTTCTGCACGGTCTCGGCCCGTACGTAGGTGTCGAGATCCTCGTTCCCCCAGGCGTGGGGCATCGGTAGGTAGCCGGGCAGCAGGTCGAACAGCGTCGGGATGTCGGTCGACCCCTGGATGGAGGCGTGCCCGCGCAGGGCCATGATGCCGCCGCCGGGTCGGCCGATGTTGCCGAGCAACAGCTGCAGGATGGCGGCCGTGCGGATGCACTGCACGCCGGTCGTGTGCTGCGTCCAGCCGAGGCTGTAGACGAAGGCTGTCGTGCGGTCGCGGCCCGAGTTCTCGGTGAGGAGCCGGCACACCTCGGCGAACTGCTCCTGGGACACCCCGCAGATCTGCTCGACCACCTCGGGCGTGTAGCGGGCGAAGTGCCGCTTGAGCACCTGGAACACACATCGTGGATGCTGCAGGGTGTCGTCCGTCTCCGGCCAGGCAGAGGCCGCCGCGCCGCCGGAACCGTGCGCCTCGCCGCGGCTCGCCTGCCGAACCCGGCCCCGAACGTGAGGACGTTCGTCGGGATCGGAACGGTCGCCGCTCGCCGGCCTGACGTCTCCTCCCTGGTAGCGCCAGGTGTCGAAGTCATAGAAGCGGTCCTCGCGGTTCAGGCCGGAGAACACACCGTCGAGATCTTCGGTGTCCGCGTAGTCCTCGGTCAGGATCGTGGATGCGTTGGTGTAGGCGAGGACGTACTCCTTGAAGTACGTCTCGCTGTTGAGCACGTGGTTGATCACGCCGCCGAGGAAGGCGATGTCGGCTCCGGCTCGGATCGGCACGTACCGGTCGGCGACGGCGCTGGTGCGTGTGAACCGCGGATCGATGTGGATGACCGTCGCGCCGCGCGCTTTCGCCTCCATCACCCACTGGAACCCGACGGGATGGCATTCGGCCATGTTCGAGCCTTCGATCAGGATGCAGTCAGCGTTCTGCAGGTCCTGCTGGAAGGTGGTCGCACCTCCACGACCGAAGCTGGTCCCCAGACCGGGGACCGTGGAGGAGTGTCAAAGACGAGCTTGGTTCTCGATCTGGATGGCACCCAGCGCGGTGAACAGCTTCTTCATCAGGTAGTTCTCTTCGTTGTCGAGGGTGGCCCCGCCGAGGCTCGCGAGAGCGAGCGTGCGGCGAGTGCGAACCCCGTCGAAGTGCGACTGCCAGCCGGTGCTCCGGGCCGAGATGACCCGGTCGGCGATCATGTCCATGGCCGTGTCGAGGTCGAGGTCCTCCCACTCGGTGCCGAACGGCCGCCGGTACCGCACCCTGTACTCGCGGGCGTCACCGGTCGTCAGCTGCAGGCTGGCCGATCCCTTCGGGCAGAGTCGGCCCCGGCTGACCGGTGAGTCCGGGTCACCTTCGATCTGCGTGACCCGGCCGGCTTCGACATAGACCTGCTGACCGCAGCCAACCGCGCAGTAGGGACAGACCGACTTGACCACCTCGTCGGCCCGACGGACCCGTGGCTCCAGCTGATCGGTGCGCCTGCTCTTGACTGCAGCGCCAAGGCCGAAGGGGTCGTGCTCGGCCACCTGGCGGAAGACCGGCCAGGACTCGATCCAGCGGCGTGTGTCCATGGAAATCATGACCCCCTCGCTCTGGGCGCCAACTCCGTACCCCGAACCCCTACGACTACGCCTACCACGACCGTCCGACAGGGGCAACGGACGCCGGTACGACGGTCACGACCGCCAGTGGTAGCCGGCGGCGAGGTCGAGGAGGACGGCGGACGACAGGTACATCAGCCACAGGCCGACCACGACGTGGCAAAAGCCCAGGGCGAGTTCACCGATGCGGGCGCCGACGCTCGCTGGCAGTTCGGAGACGTA
This sequence comes from Acidimicrobiales bacterium, assembly GCA_025463335.1. Classification (GTDB taxonomy): domain Bacteria; phylum Actinomycetota; class Acidimicrobiia; order Acidimicrobiales; family CADCSY01; genus RYN-34. Next base: position 29,607 of record JAOBWJ010000110.1, on the reverse strand, counting down.
GACGGCGGCAAGCCCGCAGAACAGCAGGCCGACGGGCCAGTCGTCGGCGTGGAAGAAGACGACCGCGCCGACCACCGAGAGCACGATGAAGGCGACGGACATGCCGACGTTCGGTCTCGGGTCGTTTTCCTGGTAGCGGTTCAACCCCAGTGCGAACCAATGGATCCCGTAGGCCGAGAACGCCACCGCCGCCATGTACAGGGCCGGGTTGCCCTGGAACACCTCGAACCAGGTCAACCCGATGAACAGGATGATCCCGGTGACGACCTGACAGAGACCCGGCAGGAAGACTCCCCAGAGTCCCATGGACCGGTCCACCGCTCGGTCGCGGCGTGGGAACCCGAACAGCTCCTGGGGTCCCCAGATGAGGTAGCCGGTGCCCAGCCCGAAGAACCCGAGGGCGATGGGCACGAACGTCGACGCCGGCAGCGTGATCATGACCTCGCCTCCATTGGCTCACTGGTCTGCTCTTGAAGGCCGAGCCGGGCGGCGCTGATGTCCAAGCCTCCGTACCCGGCGGCGACGGCGCGGCGCCACTGGTCGCCGATGGCGGCCAGGGCGGGAAGGTGCTCCACGCCCGATTCGAGGGCGAGGTTCACGTCTTTCAGCGCCCAGGCGAGCGCGAACTCGGGGTCGTAGTCTTGGGCGTCGATCTTGCGCAGCTTGGCGATGGCCTGCGGCGCGGCGAGGGGGCCGCCTTCGAGTGCCTCGGCCAGTTCGGCGTGGGGGACGCCGAGCCCGTCGGCAAGGCTCACGGTCTCCGCCAGCCCTTCCATGAGGAAGGCGATCCAGGTGTTGAGCACGAGCTTGAGCCGCGTTCCCTGGCCGGCCGCGCCCAGCCACATCGTCCGTCGGCCGATGGCGTTGAAGACCGCCTCCAGCTTGACCTCGAGCCCAGCGGGGCCCGAGGCCAGGATCAGCAGCTGACCGCTCTCCGCAGGATCCTTGCTGCCCGACACGGGGGCGTCGACGAAGGAGACGTCCGGTCGGCGTTCCGCCCGGAGCGCGGCGAGGCGGTCGGTTGCGGCCACCCCGATGGTTCCCATCTGCACCCAGATGGCGCCGGGCGCGAGTGCGTTCAGCGTGCCTTGCTCGTCGAACACGGACATGACGGCGTCGGCGTCGGGAAGCATGGTGATCACGATGTCGGCGCCGGCGACTGCCTCGGCTGCCGACGAGGCCACCGTCGCGCCCAGGTCGGACAGCGCTGCGGCGTTGGCCGGCGACTTGTCCCACACCGCGGTGGCGATGCCTGCTCGACACACATTGGCGGCGATCCGCGATCCCATCGTGCCCGTGCCCAGGACGGTGACGCTCATGGTGGCCCCTCTCGTTGCCCTCAGCCCTGAGCTTCCTCGCATCGACGGGGCGCCGACATCACCGCGACGCGTAGTGCGTCCGCGCGGCTACTCGGTCGCGTGACGTGAGCCGAGGGCAGCACCCGAGGCGCGCTGGCGTACGAGACGGCGCTACGAGACGCGGTGCCGGTCGAAGGACCCGGTGGTGACGACGGTGGTGTCGTCGGCGATGGCCATGGCGGCGACATCGTCTCGCTCGCTCAGCCACTCCATTCCCTCGCGTCCGAGAACGAGCGCGGCGGTGGCGTAGCCGTCAGCGATGGCGAGGTCGGACGCGATGACCGTGACCGACATGAGTCCGATGGCTGGCACGTTCGTGCGGGGATCGATGATGTGGTCGCCTCGCTCGTAGCGGCCCGAGGTCGCAACGCCGAGATCGCTGACGTCCACCACTGCGGCCACTCGGTCGCGCCGCCACGGGTGTTGGATCCCGACTCGCCAGTTCGCTCCGGGTTCGGCATGGCCGGCGCAGACGACGTCGCCGCCCGCGTTGATCGTGAAGTTGTTGACACCGGCGTCGCGGAGGCAGGAGGCGGCTCGCTGGAGGGCCCAACCCTTGACCATCCCGGATGGATCGATCGGGCCCAGGCCTTCTCGGGGCCGTACATCCGGGTGGGCCCCGACGCGGATGTCGAAGGCGCCGCCGCTGTCCCCGAAGAACTGGTCGCAGAGCTCGAGGACCTCTCGTACGTCGGCATCGGTCTCGTCGATGGTCAGCTCACGCCGGGCGAGCCGACTGATCTCGCTATCGGGACGCCAGGTCGAGAAGAGGTCGTCCACCCGACGGAACCATCGGAAGGTTCGATCGACGAGGTCGACGTCGATGCGGTCCCGCACGTCGAGCGTGATCATGGTGCCCCAGTGCGGCTCCACTCGAAGCGTGCGGGCCGGTGCGATGAGCGGACCGAGCTCGCTCATCGACCGACGCTGTCGAGTGCGCCTTGGAGTGACTGGGCGTAGCTCTGGCTCGTGTAGCTGGCACCGGAGACGATGTTGATGTTGGCACTCTGGGCCTGCAGGGCTTCGTCCCGCAGGATCGGCCCGGCGTACTGGCTGATCTCGGCGGACTTCTGGCGGTCGCTCGGAAGCGCGAGCGCCTGAACGTCGACGATCTGGCCGCCGGAGACGGTGACGCTCACCTGTACGTCGCCGTACTTGTTCGGGACGTCGGGCCCGTTGACGGTCTGGGTGGACGTGGTCGGTGTCGGTCCGGTGGTCGACGGAGCGCTCGGAGCGGTGGCAGTCGACGGCGCGGTTCCTCCGGCTGACGATGTGCCGATCGGCAGCTTCGTGCTCGGCGAACTGGTGTGGAAGTTGGCGAGGAGTGCGAGTGTCCCCGCTGTGGCGGCGAGGACGGGACCGGTACGTCGCATGGCAGAGCTCCTAGTACGAGAAGCGTTCGAAATGGATCTGGCGGGCGGGGACGTGCAGTGCTCGCAGGCGACGACGGACGGCGTCCACCATGGCCGGCGGTCCACACACGAAGACATCGCGATCGGCGATGTCGGGCACAAGGCCGCGCAAGGCCGGGATTCCGAGGCGGTCGGTGTGATCGTCGCCGATGTCGGCACCGACCAGGACCCGCACGTCGACGTGGCCCTGCTGCGCGAGTGCGGTGAGCTCCTGGCCGAACGCCACGTCTGCGTCGGAGGCCACTCGATAGAGCAAGGTGATGTCGCCGGGCTTCCCCGGGAGCGTCTGGAGCAGCGCCCGCAACGGCGTGATCCCGATGCCGCCGGCGATGAGGGCGACCCGCCGCCGGGTCCGGCGCGTCGCGGTGAAGGTTCCGTAGGGGCCTTCGGCGAAGACCCGCACGCCGGGTTGGAGCCGCTGCATCGCCCGGGTGTCGTCGCCGAGGGCCTTGATGGTGACGCGGAGGAACTGCTTGTTCGGCGGTGCCGAAAGCGAGAAGGGGTACGCCTTCGCCCACCCCGTGCCGGTGAGGAACCGCCATAGGAAGAACTGTCCGGCTTCGGCCTGGATCCGGTCGAGGCGACGGCCGGCGATGTAGAGCGAGATGACCCCGTCGGCCTCCCTCCGCACGGCGTGGATCCGCAGGCGGTGCCGAGCGTTGAACCACAGCGGCCGACCCAGCCTCCAGGCGGCGATGGCACCGAACACGGCGACGTACAGCGCGATCCACCAGGCTCGGGCCAGTCGATCGCTGCTGAAGTCGGTGCCGACCGCGAGCTGGTGGGCGAAGGAGAGCGCCACGGCGAGGTAGGCGTAGAGGTGCACCGAGTACCAGGCCTCGCGGGAGAGTCGGCGGCGAGCGGCGCGCACCGACACCACGGCGATGGTGATGAACAGGGCAAGCCCGACGATCGACATGAGCACGTCGGGGTAATGCAGGACGAAGTCACCGATCTGGTTCGGGATCGAGACGTGGCTGCTGGCGGCGTAGCCGAGCGTGATGAGCACGGCATGGCCGACGAGCAGGAGCACCGAGGAGAACCCGGTCCAGCGATGCCAGACCGCCAGACGGTCGAAGCCCACGTACCGCTCCAACCAGGCGATGCGTGACATGAGGAGCACCTCGATGAGCACGGCGTAGGTGCCCACCAGACCGGTGAGCTGACCTCCCGCGGTGAGCCATCCGCCCGGAGCGGACAACTGGTCGAGGCCACCGTGGCGAACCCACAGCCCGACCACCACCACGGCGTTGGCAGCGAGGACCACACCCACGTCCCACGCCCGGCTCCGCGCCCGCCCTTTGGCCCGTTCCGCCCGGGAGGGCTGACCCGTCGGCGCGTTCGCCACTGAGATCGTCGCGACTTCCACACCGGAACGATGGCAGGCGGAGGTTAGAGGGGTCCTAACGACCGGGAAAACGTCTTGAAGGACCCGTCCTGGACGGCACCGACGTGAGCACCGTCGGGTTCGCCCTCTTTGTCGCGTTGTGCGTGTGGGAGACGCACAACGCGACGAGGTTCGGCGCCCGGCCGAGCTACTGCTGGTAGCCCTCCACGACGTTGGGGTCGCGCACGCCGGCGGCGTCGGGTTCCTCACCGGCGGAGCGTCGGGCTCGACGCTGGCGCAGGAGGTCCCAGCACTGGTCGAGGGCCACTTCGAGCGACCGGAGTCGGGCCTGCTCGTCCTCCCCGAGTCCTTTCGGCCCCGTGTGATGTTCGAGGGTGTGCTCCTCGTCCACCAGCTCGTGGATTTTCCGCAGGATCTCCTGGTCGTCCATGAAGCAACGCTACCGAGCGCGGGTCACTCGCCAGAGGTGACCGCCCCCGGCGAGGGCGGCCACCACCGAGCCTCCGAGGATCCCGAGCTTGGCCGCGGCCTGCAGCCCGGCATCCGGGAAGGCCAGGTCGGCCACGAACAGCGAGACGGTGAAGCCGATGCCGGCCACGGCGGCCACGCCCGCCAGCTGCGTCCAGGTCGCGCCCTCCGGTAGCCGCCCCACGCCGGACCGCACGGCGAGCCAGGTGGCGCCGAAGACGCCGAGCGCCTTGCCGGCGACCAGGCCGATGGCGACGCCGGCCGCCAGCCGCACGGCACCGGGGGGGTCGAGGGCGCCGGCGTCGACGTGCACGCCGGCGTTGGCCAGGGCGAACACCGGGATGACCACGAAGCTGGCCACCGGGTGGAGCCGATGCTCGAGTCGCTCCCGCCATGCCCGCGGCGTGCAGCCGGCGAGCACCACACCGGCGATGGTGGGGTGGATGCCCGAGGCGTCCATCGCCAGCCACAGGCCGGCGCCGAGCACCAGATAGGGGAGCAGCGGCTCCACCCGGGCGCGGCGGAGAGCGACGAGGGCGGAGACCATGCCGGCGGCGAACAGCAGGGCGAGCGGCTCGGTGCGATCGGCGTAGAAGACGGCGATGACCACGATGGCGCCGAGATCGTCGACGATGGCGAGGGCCAACAGGAACAGCTTCAGCGAGGGCGGCACCCTCGGCCCGAGCAGACCCAGGACGCCGACGGCGAACGCGATGTCGGTGGCCATGGGGATGGCCCAGCCGTGGCCGCCGGCGGTCGAACCGACCACGGCCGTGAACAGCAGCGCAGGGAGGACCATCCCGCCCAGGGCGGCGACCACCGGCAGGGCGGCGGTGCGGGGGTCGCGGAGCTCGCCGTCGGTCAGCTCCCTCGTGATCTCCAGGCCGACGACGTAGAAGAACAGCGTCATCAGCCCGTCGTTCACCCAGTGGTGGGCGGGCCCGGACCAGAGATCGGCCCAGCCGGTGTGCCACGGCGAGTTGGCCAGGACGAGCGCCACGACGGTGGCGGCGAGCAGCACGGCGCCGCCGGCGGATTCCGTCCGGAGGAACTCGGCGAGGCGGGAAGGGCGGAGCATGGGCGTGTCCGGGGTCGACGATCGGGGACCGCCGACCAGACTTCCCGGCACACCAGCAGCAGAGCCTAGGGCCTAGAGGTACTGCCCCCCGTTGACGTCGACCGCCTGGCCGGTGACCGGCCGGGCCAGGTCGGACGCCAACCACACCACGGTGCCGGCGACCTCGCGCTCGGCGGGCAGGAACCGCAGGGCGATCTTCTCGATCAGCTCGACCCGCACGTCGTCGGCCGTGCCTCCTCGCGAGGCTGCCTCGGACTGCATCCACGCGTCGACGGCGGGCCCGTCCATGTAGCCGGGGAGCACGGCGTTGACCCGGACGCCGTTCGGGCCCAGCTCGCGGGCCAGCGTCCTCGTGGCCGACACGAGCGCCGCCTTGGAGGTGGCATACGGGCCCTGGCCAGGCTGGATGTCGCGCACGGCCATGGTGCCGATCATCACGATGCTGCCTGCCCCCTGGGAGACCATGGCCCGGGCCACGGCGTGGGTCATGGTCAGCGAGCCCCACAGGTTCACCTCCATGGCGGCCCGCCAGGCGTCGGTGTCGAACGTGTCGAGGAACCGGTGGTGAGTGCCACCCCGATGGGCGTTGTTCACCAACGTGTCGACCCGGCCGAAGCGCTCGAGCGTCTGGTCCACAACGTCCTGGCAGGCGGCGGGATCGGTGATGTCGGCGGGCACGCGCAGGGCCGAACGGCCGAGCGCCTCGACCTCGGCGGCCACCGCGTCGAGGTGCTCCTGGCGGCGGGCAACGAGCACCAGGTCGGCGCCGTGCGCCGCCAGTTCAAGAGCCAGGCCGCGACCGAGGCCGGGGCCCACGCCGGAGACGATGGCCACCCGGCCTTCGAGCAACGTGCTCACTCCCGGAAGCGCCAGGCGAGATGGGCCCGGCGGGCGGCTCGGGTGGCGGCCCGCTGCTCGGCGGTGACCGGACCATCCAGCTCGGCCAGCCTCACGACCCGGGCCTCGGGGGCCGGCATGCCGTCGCCCGTCGGCCAGAACCACCGGTACGTGAGCAGCCCCCGCCGTCGGCCCCCGGTCTCGAGCCAGTTGGCCACGCCGGGGTCGCCGGCGCTGACGACGGCGTGAAGCCGACCGTCGTCGCCGATCTCGGCCTGGCGATGGTTGAGCGACGTCACCGTGTTGACCACGTCCATGTGGGCGAAGGTGCCCATGGGATAGAGGTGCAGGCTCCAGTAGCGGGCCGGGGCCAGGTCGGTGTCGACCACGAGGGCCTCGTCGGGCGCCAGATCGAACATGCAGAACGCGTACTGGGCCAGGTTCAGGCCCTTGGCCCCTCGGTGCGAGGGGGCGAACTCGTTGGGCGTCTGCCCCTCCCACACGTCGTCGAGGTAGCGGTGCCAGTAGCTGATCGAGTGCTCGATGGCGGCACCGGCATCGGAGAGGCGGGCGGCCAGCACGTCGTCGGTGAGCGGCGGCTCGGCGCCCGGCGGATCGAGGCACTCGATGGTGAACGTGGCCGGCTCCTCGACCTGCCAGTCGAAGTAGTACTCCCGGATGGTGGCCATCTTCACCCCGTCGGGGATGGGGATGCCGTCGCCGCCGAGCAGCAGCTCGAAGTCGTCGCCCGGGCCGATGCCCAGCTCCGACGCGGTGTGGTCGGCGAGCGTGCCGTGGACGGGCTCGTGCATGAACCCGGAGCGCAGCGTGAGGAGGAAGTCCTCGCAGCCGTGCATCTTCCCGGCGATGCGATAGCGCCGCGACGGGTCGATGCGGGCGTGGCGGTAGACGTTGTCGGCGTTGGGGCCGCCGTACTGGGTCACGAGGTCGTTGCTGCGGTGGAAGAAGGGCCGGGCCGGGTCGGCGTGAAAGACCGACCATCCCAGCCAGCACACGGTCTGGTCGGCGAGGTGCTCGAGCATCTCCATCGGATCGGCGCTGGCATAGCCATCGCCGATGACCTCGGTGCCCAGCCGTTCCAGCCGCGCGCACAGGTCCCGCCATGCTTGGATCGCCACGTCGCTCATGTGAAGGGGAACGTAGTGGGATGGGATCCGGGGCCGCGGCCCGACTGGGTGGTGGCCGTCAACCGAGGGGACGTCGAGCCGATCACCGAGGAGGCGGGCCGCCCGTTCACCCGGGACCTCGTGCTGGGCGAAGCGCTGGCCGTGGACGGCACCGACGAGGGCCTGGCCGCCTTCGGCGACGACCGGTTCCTCGAGCCGCTCGAGGTGCTGCTCCCGGCGCTCGAGGACGAGGCCCAGCTCACCATCCTGGGGCGGTGGCTGACCCGGCGGTTCCTGCAGCGGCTGCTCGTCGGGCGCATCCAGCAGGAGCGCTACGTGCGCGCCGACCCGGGCGTGGTCGACGAGGTGATCGCCGAGCCGGTGTTCGTGGCCGGCGCCCCCCGCACCGGCACGACGATCCTCCACGCCCTGCTCGTCGAGGATCCCAAGCTGCGAGCGCCGCTCGGGTGGGAGCTGCTACGGCCGCTGCCCCCGCCGACCGGTCGGGAGGACGGGCGGGTGGCCCTGGCCGAGGCCGAGCTGCGGATGTTGGCCCGGGTCACGCCGAGCATGGACGCCATCCACGAGTACGGCGCCCGCAACGCCAAGGAGTGCCTGTCGGCCATGTCGTTCGAGCTGCAGTCGGAGGAGTTCACGGCCCGCTACCACGTGCCCAGCTACGTGACCTGGCTCCAGGCCAGCGACATGCGCCCGGCCTACGAGCGCCACCGGCTGGTGCTCCAGATCCTCCAGCGCCGGAGCGGTCCGGCCCGCTGGGTGCTGAAGTCACCCGTGCACCTGCACAACCTCGACGCCCTGCTCGCCGTCTACCCCGACGCCCGGCTGGCCTTCACCCACCGCGACCCGATGGCCGTGCTGGCCTCGGCGTCGAGCCTGGTCACGAACCTCCGGTGGGTGCACAGCGACCACGCCGACTTCGCCGAGGTCGGCCGGTACCACGCCGACCTCTTCACCCGCAGCCTCGACCGCCTGGTCGACCAGCCCCTGCCGGCCGGGCGGTTCCACCATGGCCACTACGCCGACTTCCTCGAGCAGCCGCTGGCCACCGTGCACGCCGTGTACGACGCCCTCGGGCTCGAGTGGTCCGACGACCTCGAGCGGCGGATGGCGGCCCACCTCGAGGCCCGACCCCAGGGCCGCCACGGCGAGCACCAGTACTCGTTCGACGCCCTCGGTCTCGACCGCGAGGCGGTGGCCGCCGGCTTCGCCCGCTACGTCGACCACTTCGCGGTGCCCACGGCGTAGCGAAGAAGCCTGTTCTGGGTCCCAAAACCGACCGGAACCTGGTCGTTTTTGGGACCCAGAACGCCGTGGTCCTTACGTCGAGTGGAGCTGGACGTCCACCGGGTGCTCGGCGTCGACGCGGGCGAAGTCGGGTGCGCGGCGCTCACCGAGGGCCGTGAAGGCCTCGAGGTTGGCGGGCCGGCCGAGGAGACGGACGAACGCCTGGTCCTCCCGCTTGCGGGCGGCGGCGATGGCGTCGCGGTGGCCGGCGGTGATGGTGCGCTTGGTCTCGATCAGCGAGGCAAGGGGCTTGGCCGCCAGGTGACGAGCCACCTCGTGCGTCTCCGGGAGCAGCCGGTCGGGCTCGGTCACCCGCCACGCCAGGCCCATGCGCTCGCACTCGGCCGCCGGGATCCACTCCGAGCTCATCAGCGCCCAGGTGGCGTGCTGGCGCCCGAGCAAGAGCGGGAACGTGTAGCTGCTGGCCGCCTCAGGGGCCACGGCCAGGTCGGTGAACGGGCAGCGGACGCGGGCGTCGGTCGACATGAGCACCAGATCGGCGAAGCCCAGCATGGTGGCCCCGATGCCGAGGGCCATGCCGTTCACCGCGCACAGCAGCGGCTTGGGGAAGGCCGCCAGCTGCTCGATCAGGCCGGGGAACCCGTGCACGCCGGCCTGAAAGGTCCCGGGGTCGGTGGTGCGGGCGGCCATCTCCAGCACGTCGGTGCCGGCCGAGAACGAGCGCCCGGTCCCCGTCATGACCACGACCGCCACGTTGGGGTCGGCGGCGGCGGCGATGAGGGCCTCGGTGGTGGCGTCGTACAGCGCCTCGTTGAAGGCGTTGAGGGCGTCGGGCCGATCGAGCGTGATGGTGCGGACCCGGTCGGCGTCGTCGATGCGGAGCATGGGGGCCGACGATAGGTTGCCCGGCCATGGGGGAGTACGGCCCGTTGCGGACCGACATCGAGGCCGGCATCGCCAAGGTCACCATCGATCACCCCCCGCACAACCTGGTCGACGGCGGCTTCATCGGCGGACTCGTCGCCCTCCTCGACGACCTGGAGACCGACGAGGCGGTCAAGGTGCTCGTCTTCCGGAGCGCGGACGCTGACTTCTTCCTCATGCACGGCGACGTGGAGCTGCTCGTCGCCGTGCCGCCCGGTCAACACCAACCGGTGACGACGCCCAACGCGGCCGCCGCCACCTTCCAGCGACTGGCCACCGGCCGGCTGGTGACCATCGGCATCCTCGACGGCGCGGCCCGGGGCGGCGGGTGCGAGTTCCTGTCAGCCCTCGACTTCCGGTTCGCTTCACCCCGCTCGGTCATCGGTCAACCCGAGGTGCCGATGGGCATCCTGCCCGGCGCCGGTGGCACCGTCCGCTGGCCCCGACTCGTCGGCCGCAGCAACGCCCTGGAGATCCTCCTGACCGGCCGGGACGTGGAAGCGAGCGAGGCTCTGGTCCTCGGCTGGCTGCACGCTCTGGCGCCCGCCGACCGGCTCGAGCGGGAGGCCATGACCCTGGCCCGGCGCATCGCCGTCATGCCGGCGGCGTCGATCGCCGCAGTGAAGGAGGTGGTCGAGGTGTCGCTGGCCGGGATGCAGGACGCCCTGGTGGCCGAGAGCAACGCACTGGCCCGGCTCCTGGCCAGCGGCGCCCACCAGACACCCATGCGCCGGTTCCTCGAGGCCGGTGGTCAGTCCCGCGACGGTGAGCGGACGCGCATGGCGGCCATCGTGGATGCCATGCTCGGGGACTGAAGGGGAGGCGCGCCATGTACGACGTGATCATCAGAGGCGGCGAGGTCGTCGACGGCAGCGGCGGGCCGCGCCGGCGAGCCGACGTCGGCATCCGCGACGGGCGCATCGTCGCCATTGGCGAGGTGACCGGGGAGGCCGCCTCGGTGGTCGACGCCACCGGCAAGGTGGTGGCCCCCGGCTTCGTCGACGTGCACACGCACTACGACGCCCAGGTGTTCTGGGACGGTGCCCTCACCCCGTCGCCCCTGCACGGCGTGACCACGGTGCTGGCCGGCAACTGCGGCTTCACCATCGCCCCGCTGTCCGCCGACCCGGCCGACGGCGACTACCTCATGCGTATGCTCGCCCGCGTCGAGGGCATGCCGCTCGAGTCCCTCCGCGAGGGAGTGCCGTGGTCGTGGAGGACCACGTCCGAGTACTTCGACACCATCGATGGCAACTTGGGCGTGAACGCCGGCTTCATGGTCGGCCATTCGTCCATGCGCCGCGTCGTCATGGGCACCGAGGCCAACCAGCGCACGGCGACCGACGACGAGATCGACGCCATGGAGCGCCTCCTCCACGAGGGGTTGGACGCCGGTGGACTCGGCTTCTCCTCGTCGTGGGCCCGCACCCACAACGACGCCGACGGTCACATGGTCCCGTCCCGCTACGCCACCACCGACGAGCTGCTGACGCTGACCGGGGTGGCCGGCGAGCACGAGGGCACCTCGCTCGAGTTCATCCCCATGGTCGGGCCCCGCTTCGAGCCGTGGGCCGTCGACCTGATGGCCGGGCTGTCGGCGGCTGCCCAGCGGCCGCTCAACTGGAACATCCTCACGGTCACCGCCGGCAACGCCGCCGATGGCCAGGCCAAGCTCGAGGCCGGCGACGTGGCCCGGTCACGCGGTGGCAAGGTCGTGGCTCTCACCATCCCCCACAGCTTCGGCGTGCGCTTGTCGTTCGCCTCCGGCTTCGTGCTCGACGCCGTGCCCGGGTGGGAGGAGGCCATGCTCCTGCCCCGCGACCAGAAGCTGGCCCTGTTCCGCGACAAGGCGGCGCGGGACAAGCTCAACGAACGGGCCCAGGCCCCCGGCAACCCCATTGGCACCCTCACCAACTGGGCGACCAAGGTCATCTACGACGTGGTCGCCCCCGAGAACAAGCAGTACGAGGGCCGCACCGTCGGGGAGATCGCCGCCGAGCAGGGCCGCGACCCGTGGGACGCGCTGGTCGACATCGTGCTGGCCGACGAGCTGCTCACCAGCTTCGGCACCGTGGTCATCCCCGAGACCGACGACGACTGGAAGGCCCGCCTCGAGTTCTGGCGTGACTCCCGCGCCGTGATCGGCGCGTCGGATGCCGGCGCCCACCTCGACCTGCTGGCCTCGTTCAACTACGCCACCGTGCTCCTCGGCGAGGCGGTGCGGGAACGTCAGGTGCTGTCGCTGGAGGAGGCCATCCACCTCATCACCGACGTGCCGGCCCGCCTCTACGGGCTGGTCGACCGGGGTCGGTTGGAGGAGGGTTGGCACGCCGACGTGGTCGTGCTCGACCCGGCCACGGTCCACACCGATGACGTGGCCATGCGGTTCGACCTGCCTGGTGGCGCCGGCCGGCTGTACGCCGGGGCCCGGGGCATCGAGCACGTGCTGGTCAACGGCGAGGCCATCGTGCGCGACGGCGCCCTCACCGAGTCCCGGTCGGGCACCCTGCTCCGGTCCGGCCGCGACACCCGCACGCCCTCGCTCGACTGATGTCGCTCGTCGGCACCGAGCGCCGCGGCGACGCCGTGGTCGTGACCATCGACGACCCCGAGCGCTACAACGCCCTCACCACGGCGATGGTCACCGAGCTGAAGGACGCCTTCGCCGAGCTCCGCCGCGACCGCGACGCGCGGGTCGTGATCCTCACCGGCGCCGGCAAAGGCTTCTGCTCGGGGGCCAACATGGCCGGCGACGATGAGCGTTCCGACTTCGCCCAGGACCGCGGCCCGGTCGGGCTGGTCCAGTTCATGCAGGAGCACCTGGCCGAGCTCATCCTCGCCATCCGGGAGGCTCGCCAGCCCGTGATCGGCGCCTTCCACGGGGCGGCCATGGGCGGCGGGTTGGCCCTGGCCCTGGCGTGCGACCTGCGGGTGGCCAGCGACGACGCCTTCTTCGCCGCCCACTTCATCAAGGTCGGGCTCTCGTCGTGCGACGTTGGTACGAGCTACACGCTGCCCCGCATCGTGGGGCCGACGGTGGCGGCCGAGCTCATGCTCACCGGCCGCCGGTTCGGCGCCGAGGAGGCGCTCCGGTTGGGCATCCTCAACCGGGTCGTTGCCCGGGACGAGCTGCTGCCGGCGGCCGAGGAGCTCGCCGCCGCCATCGCCGCCAACAGCGAGTACGGCGTCTACATGACGAAGATCGGCCTGTGGTCGAACCTCGACGCTCCCAGCCTGCGCCACGCCATCGAGCTCGAGAACCGCACCCAGGTCCTGGGCACGTTCACCGGCAACATGACCGAGGCCGGCCGGGCGTTCGTCGAGAAGCGTGACCCCGAGTGGAGGCCGATGTGAGCGAGCGCAGCGAGCGAACCATGAGTGCACCAGTGAGCTCGATCGATGTGGGTGTGGTGGTCCATGACATCGACGCCGCCCTGGCGTTCTACCGCGACCTGCTCGGCATCCCGGTGGAGGGCACCAACCCGGTGCCGGGCGGCGGGACCATGCACCGGCTGCGGGTGGGGGAGAGCCTGCTCAAGCTCGTCCATCCCGCGGACGCCCCGACCGAGGGGCCCAAGGGCGACACGTTCGGCCACTCGGGCATCCGCTACCTCACCATCACCGTCGACGACGTCGACGGGCTGGTCGCGGCCTGCGAGGCGGCCGGTCACCCGGCGGTGCTGGGCCCGCTCGACGTGGGGGCGTTCCGCATCGCCATGGTGGAGGACCCGGAAGGGAACCGGGTCGAGTTCATCGGTCGCTAGACGGCGACGTGATCCACCCGGCACGCCTCGACCGACAGGATGCGCGGCGTTTCGATGCCGACGCCGAGCAGGGCGGTGATCGTGCGCTGGGCGGCGTAACGCACGGCGTCGCCCTCCGAGGTGGCCGAGACGGTGCAGTGCAGGAGGAGCTTGCCCGGCACGGTGGGCCCCCGCACGGCGCTGAGGTGTGACAGTTCCCGGATCACCTGGTCGGCGATCTCGCCGGAGATGTGCTCGGCACCCAGATGCAACGTGAGCACGTATCCCTGTGCCAAACGGTCGTCCATTGAGCATTCATCGGCGCGAAACGTGGTCGGGCCTGAAACAACGGTCGGTCAACAACCGCACAGCGTGAGAGCGATGAGGCAGCTGGAACGTCACCGAACGGTCGGTTCCGGTAGCCAACTCACGGAGAGTGCCTGCATCGGCAGCGGTGCTCAGGCCTCCGGGGCGGCGATGGATGCGGCCCAGCGGTAGTCGGGCTTGCCGCTCGGCGAGCGGACGACGATGTCGACGAGCTCGAGCTGGCGGGGCACCTTGTAGCCGGCGATGGTGGTCCGGCAGTGCTCCTGGATGGACTCGAGGGTGGGGTGGGCGCCCGGCCGAGGCTGCACGACGACGGCCACCCGGGCGCCCCAGCGCTCGTCGGGCACGCCGACGACGACGGCGTCGTAGACATCGGGGTGCGACTTCACCGCCGTCTCGACCTCTTCCGGGAAGATCTTCTCGCCACCCGAGTTGATCGACTGCGAGCCCCGCCCCAACAGCGTCACCGTGCCGTCGGCCTCGACCGCGGCGAAGTCGCCGGGCATGGACCAGCGCACGCCCTCGACGGTGATGAAGGTCTCGGCCGTCTTGACCGGATCCTTGTAGTAGCCGAGCGGGATGTGGCCGGTCCTGGCCAGCTTGCCCACCGTGCCGGACCCCGGCTCGACCGGCTGGAAGTCGTCGTCGAGGACCTGGGTGCCGGCGGTGACCTTCACCGTGGGCCCACCCTTCATCGACGTCTCGCCGGCCTTGACCATGGTGACGCCCTGGCCGCCCGTCTCCGAGGCACCGACGGCATCGGTGACGACGAGGTCCGGGAACCGCTCGAAGAACTTGTCCTTCACGGCCGGGGAAAACAGGGCGGCCGTGCTGCTCACGGCGTACAGCGACGACGTGTCGGGGTCGACCACCGGGTCGTCGAGGGCCTCGATGAGCGGTCGGCCCATGGCGTCGCCGGTGATCATCAGGAGGTTGACCCGCTCCTCCTCGACGAGCCGCCAGACGTCCTTTGGGTCGAACTGGGGGACGAGCACGACGCGGTTGCCGACGAACGCCGAGCTCATCGTCGCCCACTGGCTGGCCCCGTGCATGAGAGGGGCGATGGGCAGCATGGTCATGGGAACGCCGGCCAGGCCCTTCTCGGCCACCGCCTCGGGGCTGGCCACCTTCTCGCCGGTCATGAGGTCGGTGCCGCCGCCGAGGGTGAAGAACACGTCCTCGTGGCGCCAGATCACGCCTTTGGGCATGCCGGTGGTGCCGCCCGTGTAGAGGATGTAGTGGTCGTCCTGGGAACGGGGCCCGAAGTCGCGCTCGGGCGAACCGCTGGCCAGCGCCTCCTCGTAGGGCATGGCGCCCACGGCCGCGTGGTCCTCGGTGCTGCCGTCCTCGATGACGAGGGCGTGCTCGAGCATCGGCAGGTGCTCGCGGACGGCGGCCACCCGGGGCGAGTACTGGCGCTCGTAGACGAGGGCCTTCAGGTCGGCGTTCTCGAACAGGTAGCGCAGCTCGTCCTCGACGTAGCGGTAGTTGATGTTGATCCAGACCGCCCGGATCTTGAAGGCGGCCCAGATCGTCTCCACCCACTCCACCGAGTTCAGGGCGTAGATGCCGACATGGTCTCCCGGACCCACGCCGGCGGCCTGCAGGTGGTGGGCCAGACGGTTGGCCCGGGCTTCCATCTCGGCGTAGGTGCGGCGCTTGCCGTTGCAGACGAGGTACTCGCGTTCGGCGAAGTGGTCGACGGCCTGCTCGAAGAGGTCAGCGAGGTGGAACTCCACGGGCGACATAGAACACGTTCCTCAAACGGGCGGCAAGCTGCCCTAGGGTGGGCGTGTGCAGGGCGTTCGCAGCGAACAGCAAGCTGTGCGCCGAGCCCGAGTCGTCGGTGCGGCCATGGCTCTCGCCGCCAAGGGCGGCTACGAAGCGGTGCAGATGCGGGCCGTCTCCCAGGAGGCCGACGTCGCCCTCGGCACGATCTACCGCTACTTCTCCTCCAAGGACCAGTTGCTGATCGCCGGCCTCGACCAGCTGGCCACCGACATGGCCGACCAGCTGTCCAAGCGGCCGCCGGCCGGCGACTCGGCCCACGAGCGGGTGAGCGAAGTGTTCCGCCGCTCCTGTGCCCTGCTCGAGGAGGAGCCACTCATGGCCCACGCCATGGTGACCGCCCTTTCGACCTCCGACCCGTCGGTGGCCCACCAGAGTCACGGCGTCCAGGACACGCTCAAGTCGATGATCGCCAAGGCCCTCGATGGCGAGTCGATCGACGACATCGACGGCATCGTGCACGTGCTCGGCCAGGTCTGGTTCGCCAGCATGCTGGCCTGGGTCGGTGGCCGGGCCCCGTCCGGCGCCATGGCCGCCGACCTCGAGCTCGCCTCCCGCCTCCTTCTGCGCTGAGTCCGGTTACTCCGATTACGGGGTGACCCAGTCGTCTCTGGTGGGCGGCATGGCGCTGTGGCCGTCGTGGCCGTTGCGGACGCCGAGGACCTGGTGGAGGGAGATGCCGCCGTCCTCGAAACCGACGGCCGAGGCCGCCATGTAGAGCCTCCAGATCCGGGCCCGTCCGTCGCCGACCAGGGCCACGGCCTCGTCCCAGTGCTCCTCGAGGTTGGCCACCCAGTGGCGCAGGGTGGTGGCGTAGTGCTCTCGCAGCGACTCGACGTCGCGGACCTCGAAGCCGGCGTCCTGCATGGCATGGATCACGTTGCCCACGTCGATGAGCTCGCCGTCGGGGAAGACGTAGCGGTAGACGAACGTGCGGGTGCCGAGCTTGGAGCCACCCACGCTGGAGATGGCGTGGTTCAGCAGTCGGCCGGTGGGGTGGAGCAGGTCGTGCAGGGTCGTGAAGTACTGCGACATCCGAGCCTGGCCGACGTGTTCGAACATGCCGATCGAGGAGATGGCGTCGAACCGCTCGCCCTGCAGGTCGCGGTAGTCCTGGAGGCGGATCTCCACCCGGTCCTCGAGACCGGCCTCGGCCACCCGCTGGCGGGCCCGCTCGGCCTGCTCGCGACTGATCGTGACGCCGACGACGTGGGCGCCGTGGTTGGCCGCCGCGTGCATGGCCATCGACCCCCACCCGCAGCCCACGTCGAGCAGGCGCATCTCGGTCCGCTGGTGCAGGCCGAGCTTGCGGCAGATCAGCTCGTGCTTGGACGCCTGGGCCTCGGCCAGAGTCAGGTCGGGCCGACTGAACCGGGCGCACGAGTAGGTCATGGCCGGGCCCAGGACCAGGGCGTAGAAGTCGTTGCCGACGTCGTAGTGGTGGCTGATGGCCTGGGCGTCGCGGCCCTTCGAGTGACGCCAGCCCTTGGGGTGCGCTTCCTCGGGCGGGGGAGGCAGGGGGCGGCTGAGCAGGCCCAACTCCCGGGCCGCGGTCAGCGCTGCAGGCGCCACTTTGAGGCCGGCACGCATGGCCTTGCCCGCCGGGCGCAAGGCCTGGATGAGCGTGAAGACATCGCCGTCGAAGTCGATGTCGCCGGCGACGAACGCCCGGCTCAACCCGAGCTCGTTGGGCGACCACACCACACGACGGATGGCGTCGAGGGAGCGGACGTGGATCGTGCCCGGCTCACTCACGTCGGGCCCGACGGCGGAGCCGTCCCAGAACTCGATGCGCACCGTCAACGTGCCCAGCAGGCCTTCCAGCAACGGTCGCAACGTGTCGGCGACGCCAGACCGCGCCGGCTCCAGGCGTTCGTACGATCGCTCGGTCGTGGTCATGGCCACCTCCTTCGCAGCAACCCGCCTTTCGACCGATTGCTTACCCCACGGCGCCGCTCGTGAGAAGGCCTATTTGCGGGCCTCGTCATAGGCCCGTAAGGCGTCGGCCACAGCCCAGTCGCGATCAGCTTCCAACAGGAAGCGCCCGGCGACCAGGGCGTCGGCCGCGTGGCGGGCGGCAGCGGCGTAGCCCTCGCGGTCGCGGTAGCGCTCGGCCAGCGTGGGCCGACCGGGCGGGAAAGGGAGCCGACTACCGACGAACTCGTAGAGGACGTCGGGCAACCCGTCGACGTGGACCCGGGGGTTCCAGCCGGTGAAGGCGGCCACCGGGGCGGCGAGGGCCGGAAGGCGGATGCCCGCCACCTCGTTGCCGTCCTCGTCGACGTCGGCCACCACCGGAGCCAAGGGTCCGCCGAGGCGAAGCGGCCAACGCCCGACGCCGCGCTCGGCGTCGGGCCCGAGGTCGACCGGACGCGTCACGTTGAGCACCTCGGGATCGGGCGTGGGCACGTGACCGAACCGCTCGAGCACGTCGGTGCGCCACGACGCGGTGCCGTCGTTCCAGCGAGGCACCTGGCTGGACGGCGGCTCGATGCCCTCGCACGCCCACTGATCGAGGTCGACGAAAAGGGCCCGCAGCACCGGACTCAGGTCGAGGTGGTGCACCGGGTTGGCGGTGGGCATCGAGTCCTTGAGCGGCATGGCGCCGATGTGGTCGGTGCCGGCCACGAGGTAGGTGCGAGCGTCGGGGTCTTCCGGGAGGTCGCCGCCGGTTTCGGGGTGGACGTGGACCAGGGCGCCATCGCCCCGCCAGTACTCCCATGCCGTGTTCACGAACATCGTCTTGGGCACGCCACCGAGCGACCGCTGCCGGTCGAGCAGACCGCTCGAGTCGAAGGGCGGAAGGTTCGACCACCCGATCACGTGCGTGAGCGATGGCTGGGCGTAGCGCTGGTTGAACTCGCCCCGGCGGCCGCCGGCGATGTGGGCCAGCACGCCGTCGAACACGGCCTCACCGTCCTCGTCGACGTTGAGCCCCTCCCACAGGAGCTGGCGCAGGAAGCGACCCGACTGCGAGACGCCGTAGCCGAGCGCGTGGTCGAGCGGGCCTTTGCGGAGGTGCGACACCAGGTCGCGCACGGCCAGCAGGCCGGTGCCCACCACCGGAGCCCGGTTGGTCCGGTACACGAGCTCGTACCAGTGGAACGGTTGGAACCCGCCGTCGAGCGCCACGTGGGTGGCGTCGGTGAAGCGCCAGGTCGACCGGGGAAGGACGGTGCGTTCGCCGTCGGGTGCTGTCCTCGACGTGAGCATGGCCTGCTCGTCGTCGATGTCGATCGTGGGGTAGTCGGCGAACGTGAACAGGAACGACGAGTCGCTCAGCGGGTGGTCGGCGTGGGGGACGTCGGCTCGCCACTCGATGCGCGTCCAGCCCGGCTCCACCTCGGCTTCTGGGGCGGTGAGGCCAACGACGCCGGGTCGGCGCAGCACGTCCCACTGCCAGCCGCACCAGGCGATCGTCCAACCCCGCTCGAGCAGGAAGCCGTCGCCGGGATGGAGCGGGCCGGTGGAACCGAACTCGACGGGTGCGCCAGCGCTGAACGGCACACCGCCGAGGAGGCCCCGGTTGGCCACCACGAACAACAGCTTGCGGTTGCCCTCGGAACCGGCCGGTCGCAGGAGGCGCACGTCGGCCTCGAACCGCACGCAGCCGTCCTTGCCCGCGGGCGCCTGGTCGAGATCGACGATCCGGTCGTTGCCCGGCCGATCGGGATCGACGGCGAACCGGGCCGTGGCCTCCGCCCACTGGTAGTCCCACCCGCCCGCGTAGGGCTCGACCGAGGCGACGTCCAACGACTCGAGCATCAGTCCACCTCGAAGAACCGGGTCTTCGGGATGATGAACAGGCACTCGGCCTCGGCCACCAGCTCGCCGTTGGCGGTCGACCGTCCCCAACACATGATCTTGCGACCCTGCTTCGACGTGACGCCGGCTTCGTAGGAGATGGACGTGAACAGCGGGGTCGGCCGTCGCATCTTCACCGTGAGCGTGCCCGTGAACCCGGCGTCGCCCGAGGCCATTTGGGCCACGCCCAGCAGATCGTCGAAGGCGGCGGCCACGAAGCCACCGTGGAGGGTGTCGGGCGGTCCCTCATACGCGGCCGTGTAGTAGGCGGTCGCACGGGTGATGTCGCCGTCGACGGTGATCGTCATCGGTGCGGCCAACGGGTTGGCCCGGCCCGAGAACGGGCTGCGCTCGGCCAAGGCGTGGTCGCCGCCCGGTGCCCGGGCCAGGCCCGTTTCGGCCAGCGTCGGCTGCGTCGCCGCGGCGTCGGCGGCTCCGGCCACCAGGGCGGTGAGCGCATCGACCCCAGTGGGGTCGAGGTCGGCCACGTCGAGCAGGGCCACGAGGTCGACGAGCCGCTTGGCCTCCGCCACCAGTCGGTGCTTGGCGGCGCGGGCGCCCTCCTCGGGCGGCTCGGCCAGATCCCAGTTGTCGTGGGCGTCGTCCTGCAGCGGCATCGCCGGAAGCTAGTGCTCGATCCCGAGCACGGGCACCGACCCGTTCCGGTCCAGGAAGCCGTCGATGTCGGCGGTGATGATGGCTTGGCCCTCGGGGGAGTCGTAGTGGCGCTCGATCATGGCGTCGCGGTCCCAGAATCCGAGCTCGGACACGCCGTCGAACCACGGAGCCCCGGGCGTGATGGCCCGTTGGACCACGTCCTGGGTGTAGCGGCAGATCGAGGGGTGATGGACCCGGGCCAGCTCGGCGTGCTGGGCGTAGCGGTCGACGAACCCGGCGGCGTCCAGCTCAGGGTTGCGGGTGAGGAACACCCAGCGGGAGAGGGGCGGCTCGGCCTGGTCCCAGCGCTGGTGCTCGACGACCTCGTAGGCCCAGCAACCGTCGAACGGGGGGAGCTCGGCCACGCCGTCGACCCAGAACGAGACGACCGCGACGGGCCGGGCATCGGGGTCCTCGGCGGCGATGACGCGGCGCCCGCGGGACCCCGGGACGTCGATGGCATCGAGGTCTGCCGGCTCTCTGACCAGCACCATCACCTTGCGCAAGGGGCCTCCTGAGGCCAAAAGGGGGTCGAAGGGCAAATGCTAACGTCGCGTCAGATTCGCGAATCCGAGAAGGGGAAGCAGTGGGCTATCTGGACGGCAAGGTCGTCGCCATCACGGGCGCTGGGCGAGGCATCGGTCGGGCAGTTGCCCTCGACGCCGCCCGCGCCGGCGCCAAGGTCATCGTTGCCGACTACGGCGTGGGGATGGCCGGCGAGGAGCCGACCAGCGAGGTCGCCGACCTGGTCGTCAAGGAGATCGAGGCCATCGGCAGCGAGGCCATCGCCGTGGCCGGGGACGTGTCCGACACCGAGGTCGGCCAGCGGATCGTCGACACTGCCGTGGAAGCGTGGGGGAAGATCGACGGTGTCGTGTGCGTGGCCGGCATCCTGCGCGAGCGGATGCTGTTCAACATGTCGCCCGAGGAGTGGGACGACGTCATCCGCGTCCACATGCGCGGCACCTTCTCCGTGTACCGGCCGGCTTCGGCCGTCATGCGCAAGCAGGGCTCGGGCACGCTCATCGGCTTCACCTCCGGCGTGTACGCCCTCGGCTCGGTGGCCCAGGCCAACTACGCGGCGGCCAAGGCCGGGATCGTCACCCTCACCCGTTCGGCTGCGCTCGGCCTGAACAAGTACGGCGTGACCGCCAACGTCATCGCCCCGGTGGCCCGCACCCGCATGTCGGAGAACGTGCCCCAGGATCTGGCCGAGATGGGCGATCCCGAGGACGTTGCGCCCATGGTCGTCTACCTGCTGTCCGACCAGGCTCGGCACATCACCGGCCAGGTGTACACCGTGGTCGGCGGCAAGATCGCCGTCTGGTCGCAGCCCCAGGAGACCCGGGCCATGTTCAAGGACGGGCGCTGGACGCCGGAGGAGATCGAGTCGCTCCTCGATGGCAACGTGGGCCAGGAGGAGATGCCCCTCCTCAAGAAGCTCAAGGAGTACGAGGCTGCCGCCGCCGCCAAGAAGGCTGCGGGCTAGGGCTCGCGGCCATGGAGCTCGCCTTCAGCGCCGAGGACGAGGCCTTCCGGACCGAGGTCCGGGAATGGCTCGCGGCCAACCTCACCGGGGCGTTCAAGGACGCCGGCCACATCGGCGGCTCGGGCCGCGAGCACGAGGGCCACGAGATCCGCCACGAGTGGGAGAAGGTCCTCGGCGCCGCCGGGTGGACGTGCCTCGGGTGGCCCAAGCAGTTCGGCGGCCGCGGCGCCACGCTGAACCAGCAGGTGATCTTCAACGAGGAGTACGTCAAGGTCAACGCGCCGGCGCGGGTGGGCCACATCGGCGAGGGGCTCATCGGCCCCACGCTCATCGCCTACGGCACCCCCGAGCAGCAGGAGCGATTCCTCCCGAAGATCGTGAGCGGCGAGGAGCTGTGGTGCCAGGGGTACTCGGAGCCCAACGCCGGCTCCGACCTGGCCAACGTGCAGACCAAGGCCGTGCTCGACGGCGACAAGTGGGTCATCAACGGCCAGAAGGTCTGGACGTCGTTGGCCGTCCAGTCCGACTGGTGCTTCGTCGTGGTGCGCACCGACCCGTCGGCGTCGAAGCACGCCGGCCTGTCCTTCGTGCTCGTGCCCATGGACCAGCCGGGCGTCGAGATCCGCCCGATCATCCAGGCCACCGGCACCTCCGAGTTCAACGAGGTGTTCTTCTCCGACGCCGAGACCGACGCCTCGAACATCGTGGGCTCGCCCGGCCAGGGCTGGGAGGTGGCCAACGCCCTGCTCGGCTTCGAGCGCGGGGTGGCCACGCTGGCCCAGCAGATCCAGTTCGAGCGGGAGTACGGCAACGTGCTGCGCACGGCCCAGGCCAACGGTCGGTCGCACGACCCGGTCATGCGCCAACGCCTGGCCCAGTCGTGGATCGGGCTGAAGCTGCTGCGCTACACGGCGCTGCGGATGCTCACCAACATGGGCGATGGCGCCCCCGGCCCCGAGGCATCGATCTCCAAGCTGGCCTGGGCCAACTGGCACCGCAGCCTGGGTGAGTTGGCCATCGACGTCCAAGGCGTTGCCGGCCTCGTCGCCGAAGGCGCCCCGTACGAGCTCACCGGCGAGCAGGCGCTGTTCCTCTTCACCCGCTCGGACACGATCTACGGCGGGTCCAACCAGATCCAGCGCAACATCATCGGCGAGCGGGCCCTCGGCCTGCCCCGAGAGCCCAAGTCACCCGCCCGCTAGCTCGTTCTGGGGCCCGGAACCGACCGGTTCCGGTCGGTCTGGGGCCCCAGAACGCTTCACGACCAGGAGACACGCATGCCCGAGGTGCCCGCCTACCCGCAGGGACGCAACCTGCTCGACGGCAAGGTCGTGCTGATCACGGCGTCGGCCGGCACCGGCATCGGCTTCGCCACCGCCAAGCGGTGCCAGGAGGAGGGTGCCACCGTGGTGCTCTCCGACCGCCACGAGCGCCGGTTGGCCGAGTCGGCCGAGGAGCTGGGCGGGGTGTTCTCGGTGCCGTGCGACGTCACCGATGAGGGCCAGGTCCAGGCCCTGTTCGCGGCCACCGTTGCGAAGCACGGCCGGCTGGACGTGCTCGTCAACAACGCCGGCCTGGGCGGGACCGCCGAGGTGGCCGAGATGACTGACGAGCAGTGGTCGTCGGTGCTCGACGTCACCCTCACAGGCACGTTCCGGGCCACCCGGGCGGCGTTCAAGCACATGTATCCGCAGGGCTCGGGTGCCATCGTCAACAACGCCTCGGTCGTGGGCTGGCGGGCCCAGGAGGGCCAGGCCCACTACGCCGCGGCGAAAGCCGGCGTCATGGCCCTCACCCGGTGCTCGGCGCTCGAGGCGGCCAAGCACAACGTGCGGGTCAACGCCGTGTCGCCCAGCCTGGCCATGCACCCGTTCCTCGCCAAGGTCACCACCGACGAGTTGCTCGAGGAGCTCACCACCCGTGAGGCGTTCGGCCGGGCCGCCGAGCCGTGGGAGATCGCCAACGTGATCGTGTTCCTGGCCAGCGACCTCGCCAGCTACATGACCGGCGAGGTGCTCTCGGTCTCGAGCCAGCACCCGTAGGTGGAGGTCCGGCGGGCGGTCCTCGGAGACGAGGAGGCCCTGCGCTCGCTGCGGGTGGCGGCCATGACGGATGCGCCCGGGGAGTTCGGGTCCACGCTCGAGCGGGAGCTTGCTCGCCCGCTCGAGGACTGGTCGCGGTTCCTGACCACCAGCGCCATGTTCTTCGTCGAGCGCGACGGGACACCTGTCGGGCTGGCCGGCGGGCACCCGAGCGACGACGACATCGAGCTGGTGTCGATGTGGGTCGCCCCCGACGCGCGGGGCCTCGGGGGCGGCGACGCGCTCGTGCAGGCCGTGCTGGCCTGGGCGGGCGACGCGCCGGTCCGGCTCTATGTCGTCGAGGGCAACGAGCGGGCCCGTCGGCTCTACGAGCGCAACGGCTTCCGGCCCACTGGCGAGACGTCGGTACGGGAGCGCGACGGTGTCGTCGAGCTGGTGTTCTCGACCTAGAGGTGCTCGGCGGCCGCCGCCTGCACGGCGGCGGTGATGGCGTCCCAGTCGGCGCCCGGCTCGCGGGTGACCGTGACGAAGTCGTTCATGGCGAACACCGACGCCACCCCGCCGGCGGCGAACACGGCCTGCACGAACGCGTCCCCATCGGCCGCGTTGGCGGCCGCCACGTTCACCATGTCCGGGAACGACACGTCGACCGTGAACTTCAGGGCGTCGGGGTTGGGCGTGGGGGAGGGAACGGCGGTGGCCATGGGCAGACCCTACGAGCGACCCTTGTCAGGATTCACCTGACGTCGTACCGTGCTCCCCGACATGAAGACCCTTGACCGTGACCGCACCTTCCGGTGTTCGTTCTGCACGTCGGAGCTCGGCTTGGACCGACTCATCGCCGGCCCCGGCGTCTACATCTGTGCCCCGTGCGTTGAGCTGTGCCACAACATCCTGCGCGACCGCGGCCCCGAGCTGGCCGAGTGGAAGCCGCCCTGGGATGCCATGTCCGACGATGAGATCCTCGGCGCTCTGCCCGGCGTGGCCGCCTCGGCGGCACGCGTCGACGACCACCTCACTGAATGGGTACGCCAGCTCCGGTCCCGCAACGTGTCCTGGGCCCGCATCGGCGCCGCCCTCGGCATGACCCGCCAGTCGGCGTGGGAGCGGTTCTCCGGCGAGGACTGAGCCGCGGGCGCAGATCGGTCTCGTCATGCCAAGGAGTTCGGGCGTACTGCGGGGGTTCAAAGACGAAAGACGCGCCCGGGGGACAGCCCGGGGTGCCTCACGTGGTGCTGCCCCGCACGCCGACTCGCTGAAGCCTTCCTGCTTCTTGTCACGCTGAGCCCGGCTCTGACGGGCTGAGCGTGACCAGAACGGGGGAACCCGCTGGTGGGCGGCACCGACTCCGACGCGCAGGGCTCGCCCCTGGTTGCGTCCTTTGTCTTTCACCACCCACAAGACGGGGCGATATCACGGGGTCGCGGCGCCAAGTTGCGCGTGCTCTGCGCCTCAGGAGAACTGCTTGCGCAGCTCGGCCTTGAGGATCTTGCCGAGGGTGACGCCGCGCGGCATGGCGTCGACCAGCTCCAACCGCTCGGGCAGCTTCTGCTTCATGATCCCCGCCGCGCTGAGGTGCTCGACCAGCGCGGGCAGGTCGAGCGTCTGGCCCGGCTCGGGCTCGACCACGGCGCACACCAGCTCGCCCCGCTCCTCGTCGGGCAGCCCGATCACGGCCACGTCCTTGACGGCCGGATGGGTGGCGGCCAGATGCTCGAGCTCGACGGCCGAGATGTTCTCGCCCTTGCGGATGATGATGTCCTTGATGCGGCCGGTCACCACCAGCCGGCCGTCGACCAGCTCGCCCAGGTCGCCGGTGCGGAACCATCCGTCGTCGGTGAAGGCGGCGGCGTCGAGCGCCGGGTTGGTGTAGCCGGGGCTGACGACCTTGCCCCGCACCTGGATCTCGCCGTCCTCGGCAATCCGGATCGAGAGGCCCCGCACGGGCGGGCCGGCCGTCGTGGCCAGCTGCTCGTCGGCGTCGCCCCAGCGGCCCATCATGCACATCGGCACCTCGGTCATGGCGTAGCCGTGGAGGGTGGGGACGCCCAGCTCGGCCCGCACGGCGTGGAAGACGGCCGGGGGCATGGCCGCCCCGCCGCCCGACAGGCACCGCAGCGTGGGGAGGATCGGCTCGCCCGGTTGCTCGCGCTGCACGGCGAGGAGCGCCTGGTAGAACGCGGTGCTGCCGCCGGCCATGGTCACGGCGTGCTGCCGGTAGGTGGCCACCGCCACCTTCGGGTCGAACCGGTCGAGCAGCACCGCCGGGAAGCCGACCACCAGCATGGCCAACACGTAGTCGGGTCCGGCGATGTGGGCGAACGGGAAGGCGATGGAGCCGATGTCGTCGGGCGCCATGGCCAGGGCGTCGGCCATGGCCTCGCCGCCGGCGATGAGCGTGCCGTCGGTGTGGCGCACGCCCTTGGGGTCGGCCGTCGTGCCCGACGTGTAGTAGAGGAAGCGCTCCTCGTCGGGTGCGATGATCGGCTCGGGCGGCAGCGACGAGGGGTCGCCCTCCGAGGCCTCGACGATCGTCACGTCCACGCCGGTGCGCCTGATCAGCTCGGGGTCGGCGGCGAGCACGAACGGGGCGCCCGTCTCCCGCAGGACGTAGCCGATCTCCTTCTCCCGGTAGTGGGTGATGAGCGGGACCTGGTGGGCACCCAGCCGGCTCAGGGCCGCCCACGTGACCACCGTGTCGACCGTCGTCGGCAGCTGCCACGCCACCCGCGTGCCGGCACCGATCCCGTGCTCGGCCAGGCCGGCGGCCACCCGCTCGGCCCGGTCGCGGAAGCCGCCGAACGTGATCGTCTCGGCGCCGAGGAACATCACCTGGTCGGGCGTGGCGTCCGCCCGTTGCTTGATGAGGTCCCACACCGACTCGGTTCCCAAGAGCACCGTCGGAACGTATCGGGGTGCTACAACCCACGGCATGACCGCGCTCGCAGGGCTCCGCGTGGTCGACCTGTCCAACCTGTTGGCGGCGCCGCAGGTCTCGGCCATCCTCGCCGACCTCGGGGCCGACGTCGTCAAGGTCGAGCCGCCCTCGGGCGACCCGCTCGCCAAGCTCGGCGTGCGCCGGGGTGCCAGCACGGCGCCCTACCTGCTGGCCAACCGGGGGAAGCGGCTCGTCCGCCTCGACCCCGAGTCGCAGCCGGCCGAGCTCCACCGCCTGCTCGACGCCGCCGACGTGATCGTGGCCAACCAGCCGCTGTCGGTCCTGCGCCGATGGGGGGCCGATCCGGACGCCGTGCTGGCCCGCAACCCGAAGGCCGTCATCGTGACCGTCACCTGCTACGGCACCGACGGGCCGTGGGGCGACAAGGTCGGCAACGGCTCGCTCGCCGAAGCCTTCGCCGGTCTCACCCACCTCACCGGCGAGGCCGACGGCCCACCGCTGCTGCCCTCGGTCGCCCTCGGTGATTCGCTGGTCGGCATGGCCGGGGCCCTGGCGGCCCTCGCCGCCTGCTGGTCGGGGGTGGGGCAGCACGTCGACGTCACCCAGTTCGAGCCCATCCTCGCCCTGCTCGGTCCGGCCGTCGCCGCCTGGGATCCCACCACCGGCCCGCCCGCTCGGACGGGCAGCCGGGTGCCGGGCGGCGTGCCCCGCAACGTCTACGCCGGCGTCGATGGTCGGTTCCTCGTGCTGTCGGCCACCACCGACGCCCAGGTGGCCCGGCTGCTCGAGCTCCTGGGCCTGACCGATCGGCTCGCCGACTTCGGTCGCTCCGAGGATCGCCTGGCCCGGGCCGACGAGCTCGACGGCATCGTGGCCGACTGGATCGCCGCCCGGCCGCGGGACGAGGCCGTCGCCGCCCTCGACGGCGCCCGCCTCCCAGTGGTGGCCGTGCAGGACCTGGCCGAGATCGCCGCCCACCCCCAGGTCGTGGCCCGCCGCTCGCTGGTGGAGGTCGACGGCGTCCTGCTCCCGAACCCGGTGGCCGGCCTCCGGGGCACGCCGGCCACGCTCCGTCCCGCCCCCACCGCGCCGGTCGCCCTCGACGACGTCGTGGGGGAGTGGGCTAACCGCTGAAGTGGTCGCCCAGGGCTCCGTCGAGGCGGCGGAGCAGCGCGACCAGTCGGTCGCGGTCGCGTTCGGGCCAGTTGGCCAGCATCTCGCCCAGGGCCTCGTGCCACGCGTCGTACACCCGCCCGATCACCGACTCGCCCTCGGGCGTGAGCGACACGACGACGGCCCGCCCGTCGCTCGGATCCGCCGCCCGGCCGACCAGGCCGAGCGACGTCAGCTCGGTGATCTGGCGGCTGATCGTCGACCGCTCGCTGTCCATCACCTCGGCCACGTCGGTGATGCGGACGGGCTGCAGGTCGCGGATGCGGGCCAGCGTGCCGAACAGGTGAGGGCGCACGTCGAGGCCGGCCCGCGCCCCCATCTCGCCGTAGAGGCGGGGCGAGTGGGTCTGACGAGCGATCGACGTGAGCAGTTGGCTCAGCTCGGGCAGCACCTCAAGATGGTTGCACGGTTCACACATCTCGATCTACCGTCGGGTCGATGACGATCACCATCCGGATCCCCACCGCACCGCGTCGAGCGGCTGAGGTGGCCCCGACCTACTCGGTCGACCGCCCGTTGTCCGGGCTCAAGGTCGGCCTCCGCCACGAGGGCTCCTGGCGCTCGTGGATGTGGATCGTCGACGAGTGGGAGGGGCTGCTCCGCGCCGACGGGGCCGAGCCGGTGGTGTTGGAGGCCGGCGGCCGGGTGGGCGACGAGGGTGTGCAGACCCGGGCCGACGTGGCCGCGTGGGTCGACGCCATCGACTGCGGTGTCTCCGGCCTCGGCACGTGCGGGTCGTGCACGTCCAACAGCGTCCACGACGCCGTCACCCTCGAGCGGGCCCACAAGCCGGCCGTGGTCGCGGTGTGCGAGGAGTTCGAGGTCCACGGTCGCAACATGGCCAACTCTCTTGGTCACGCCGACCTCAAGCACCTCGTGCTGCCCTACCCACTCGAGGGCCGGCCCGAGAAGGAGATCCGCGAGATCGCCCACGAGTACTACCCCCGCTTCCTCGAGGTCCTCGGGGTGCCGGCATGACCCTGCAGTCGCCGACCATCGAGATCGAGGACGACGTCGAGGCGTTCTACGCCCTGTCGCTCGAGCAGCGGTGGGGCGACGGTGCCCCGCTCGTCCCGCCCACCGACGAGCGGGTCGAGGCCCGCCTGGCGGCCACGCCCTATGCGCCCGATCGGGTCCTCGGCGAGCTGCCGCCGGTGTACGGCACGCTCACCGTCGAGCTGGCCGCCATCAACGCCACCATGGCCGGTGTCGCCCCCGAGGCCTTCCCGCTGGTGATCGCCGCGCTCGAAGGCGTGCTCGCCCCCGAATGGAACGCCTACGGGCTGACCACCACCACCTCCAGCGTGCATCCCATGCTCATCGTCAACGGTCCCAGCCGCGACCAGCTCGGCATCGACTACAAGGCCGGATGCCTGGGCGGTGCCGCCGGTCGGGGCTCGATGACCATCGGGCGGGCCGTGTCGCTGTGCCTGCGCAACGTCGGTGGCCAACGGGCGGGGGAGACGTCTCGCACGGTGTTCGGCCAGCCGGCCCGCTTCGGGCTGTGCTTCGGGGAATGGGCGGAGCGGTCGCCGTGGCCGTCGCTCGCCGAGCGCCGGGGCTTCGCCGCCGCGGACGAGGTCGTGTCGGTGCACGGCGGCAAGGGCACGTTCCCAATGGCCGACGTCAACAACGACGACCCCGCCGACCTCGCCTACACCATCGCCAAGACCATCGCCTTCCCCCTCAACAACTGGTACCTCGAGCTAACCGGCGAGAGCGGCCAGCTCGTCCTCGTCATCAACCCGATGTGGGCCGAGCGGTTCGGACGGACGTTCCCGGACATCGAGGACTTCCAGCACTACGTGTGGGAGCACGCCTGGCAGCCCATCAGCTTGTTTCGGCCCACCAACGCCGAGGTGCTGCG